>JAQBOP010000081.1 GCA_028287975.1 Mucilaginibacter sp.
GTAAGTGTATAATAGCCATACTGATCTGTGGCTATCCCGGCTTTTGTATTCGCAACAGATACGCTGCCACCAACTACTGCTTCGCCTGTTTTAATATCCTTAACATAGCCGGACAATGTTACGTTGCCATTTTTTGTATTGTTTGTTATCGTCCCTACGGTATATAATTTATTTTCAACATTGGCCTCTGTAACCGGGTGTTCTTTATCAAGGTTAAAATCCGTAGTGTTGTCAATAACTGTCGCTGTTTTTTCAGGAACAGTATTTGTGAAATAGCCCGGTGCCAGACGCGTTTCTATCTGTTTGTTTTTTGTTAAGAAAACCTGTTGTAACTCAGCTATTATTGTATAATGATAGTTGGTATTTTGAAAGGCCTGATCCAGAACCTTCTCAAGCGATTGCTGATTAATGTGTAGAGTGATTTTTAAACTGTCAAACTGTGTGGTATCCACATAAAATTGATAGCCGGTTTTAGCTTTTAACTCGTAAGCAAATTGTGTAATAGTAGCCTTATTAAAATCTACGCTAACAGTTTTACCACTTTGGGCGTTAACTAATTTTGCAAAAAATATTAAACCAAATAAAAGGAAAGTTTTTCTCATATTATTGCGTTAGATGATCGTAATAGGTCGCTATGGCAATCATTGCGCTCTCCTTATCCTTTCTGAACTTTATTTTATTTTCCTTTATAAACTGCTTAACCTCTTTTGCATGATCTTTAAGCACAGCTGTAAAGCTACCCTCGCTATTTACTTTATAATAGGTGTCGTTTTTATATAAATAACAATCGGTAGCTGTGTTTGTGAAATAAGATGAAATACCCCCCTGGCCTAAATTGCTTTCGCCTTGTATGGTTTTTATTCTTTTAGCCAGGACCTTTATTTTTCCATCATATAGTGCATCATAATAGCCTTCTTTTACAGGATTGATAACAGAGGGATTAGTTTTTATAAAGACGAAACGGTGACCCTGCAGATCAAAAAACGTTACTTTACTTGCAATGAGATACATCATTAACTCGCTATTATATAAATAGGTTATTAACTCATCTTTGTTTAAATCGTAGTACAGCTTAACATTTTTATATAAATAACCATCATATTTTACCGGACCCGGACTTGCAGCAATGGCATCCATAAAATAAGGGTTGCCCTTAATAGATTTGTCATAAGGTAGATAAGCAATGCCATTATAAAGCCTTGATTGCGGCCCTAAAGCTTTGTTAAAGTGATCTTCGGCGTTAGCATAAATTTGTAGCGCCCTGTTTTCGCTTAAGCTATCAGTATTTGTTTGTGCAAACACATAATTCATCGGTGCAAATTCCACAAAAACGCAACTTATAAAAAGAAGAAGAAGTTTGGACATCAGATCAAGGTATTTGTAATATGTAATTAAAGAATAAAATCACATTAAATCAAGTAGATGTTATCTTTTAATTAAAATACTACACAATTCGTCTGTTTATGAGGGTAATTAAGAATGAGGTACAGGAAACCTCAATATCAAATTAGGATCAGGAACGTTTTTACGCCATTTTCCCATTTCAGAAAAGCGGCCAACACCGGGGTAATCGCCGGTTTTATCTTCCATATCAAACATCAGCTGAAAATGCAGGTGCGGTGGCCAGTTACCGTTTACATCGGTAGTGCCAAGCTCGCCTATTTTTTGGTTTTTGCTGATGGATTGGCCAACGCTTAATCCTTCCAGGCTGGCGCGTGACAAATGGCCGAACAGATTATAAAGCTTCAAGCCGTCAAGATCATATTCTAAAATAATCGTCGGGCCGTAATCGCCAAAATTATTATTGTCGCTAAAGCTATGGATGGTTCCATCAAGTGGCGCATAAACCGGTGTCCCGGCAGCGGCCCAGATGTCAATGCCCAAATGCAGGCGCCGCGGCTCATGTTTAGAATTAAATAACGGGCTGCGTGCATACAGGGTACGGTGCTCCATATAACCGCCAATGCCATAGCGGCAACCACTGGCTGCAAGCCGCGCGTCTATCCATTTGCAAAACTGATCAGTATCTATCAATACCTCGATATCCAGCTCGGTATTGGCAGCGGTAAAATCAAACGGGTAAAGGCTATCTGTCCCGGTATCAAAATCAACCACCTTGCCAATTGCATCCGGATGCGCGCTAAGGTAGGCGATCAGTTGGTCGGTTGGGGTCATTGAAGAGGAGATAATTGCGTTTAATGTCGATGGTTATTAACCAATAAAATGTGTCATTTCGACCAACGGGAGAAATCTATACAAGACAGGTCGGCTACATATCCGTGTATAGATCTCTCACTATCGTTCGAGATGACAAGTTTTTTAATGAGCATTGTAAGTTTTATTCCGAATCCGGCTGCTTTTCGTCGCGGTGGATCTTATCAAAGATCTTTTCCATGCGGTCGACATACTCGCTGGTATCGTCAATAAAAAACTCAAGCTGAGGGATGATCCTTACCTGGTCTTTAATGCGTCCGCCAAGTTTATACCGTATTTCTGAAGCATGCAGCTTTATAGTCTGCAGCGCCAGCGTGGTATTGGTATTATTAAAAAAACTTAAAAACACCCTTGCAATTGCCAGGTCGGGTGTAACCCTTACTTTGGTTATGGTTACCATTGTATTTGGTAAATAATTCATTCCTTCGCGCTGAAAAATAGCGGCAAGGTCCTCTTGTATTACTCCGGCAAATTTTTGTTGACGTTTTGATTCCATAATTATTTAATTAACGCCAAACAGGCAAATGAGTTTAGATTTTTAATATTTAACAATATAGTACTAAAAATTTTACTTGCAATCTACAGGGATCTCTTTAGTTAACTTTAGTAGCTTTTTAACTATCAATGTGCTGTCATAAGCGGCGCCCTCGCCACCTTTGGCCGACTTGATCTTCCTGCCTTCAACCTCAACATAAACCGGATCGCCGTGTTGCTCAAAGGTTATTACCTGCGCGTATTGCAATTCTAACTGCGCCGAGCTATCTGCTACCCAAAACTCGGTTTGCTTACCGCAAGCCTGGAAAGTTTTAGCACCCGGTGCAAAGCTGTATAAGCCTTTTAGCGTAACCGGGGTCGTATCGGGTTTTGCTACAGCTTGTCCTTGTTCCTGTCCGGTTTTTTTATCGCTTTTATGGTTACAGGCAACCATAACTATCATCACCAGTAAAGCAAAAAATATATAGACTTTAGTGAAACGCATGTAAGCAAATTTATAAATCTTGTTTAATATCATCCAACCCTTTCACACTTAATCTTGCGCTAATGCCAGATGCTATAACCGCGATAACAGCCACCGTTAAAAACACCAGTACAAAATTATCAGCCTTAAGCTGAACCGGGTAGGCGTTGTTTGGTGCGCTTATTTTTCCGCCTACTTCAATCAGGCCGTACCGTTGCTGCAAGATACAAAATACCAAGCCAAGTAAAAGGCCGGCAATACAACCAATTAATGATATCATCAATCCTTCAAAAAAGAAGATACCTTGTATCAGCCTTCTGTTGGCACCCAGGCTTGAGAGTATGGCAATATCCTTGCGTTTATCAATAACCAGCATGGTTAAAGAGCCAATAATATTAAACGCAGCTATAACCACTACAAATGCCAGGATCATAAACACGGCCCATTTTTCGTAATTAAGCGTTTTATATAATTCAGTATTTTGCTGCTGCCGGGTCTTAACTGTAAACTGTTGGCCTAATTTATCTTGTATTTCCTGTTGTAAAGCGGCTACGTCGTTCCCTTTTTTAAAGTTAAGGTCGATAGACGATACAACCACTGGCTGGTCAAGCAGCTCGCGGGCAAAGTCAAGCGGGACGATAATGAAATCATCATCTTCCTGCTGGATAGAAAATATACCCGCGGGATAGATGCTGCGGTTAATGATGTCATCTGCCGGATTAATGGAGACCGAATTGGTTCGGCGCGGCGCATAGATCTGTAGGGGGATTGTGGTATTGTTTACATTAACCGAAAGATTATTTTGTATAGTAACCCCTATTACCGCCATAGGGCTGGCGTTTAAGTGTAAGGTGAACGAGCCGTCAAGTATGGTACTATCCAGGCGCGGATTTTTTAAAAAATCATCGCTTACCCCTTTGATATGGCCCGGTGCCCTTTTTTCGCCATATTCCATTACAACCCAATCCTGCAAAACTTCTGTGTACGACAGCAGCCTGGTATCTTTATGCAATAATTTAAGATAGGCGATATTGGGGTTAAACGTTTTGCCCAGTTTGGCTTCGATCCGCAGTTCGGGCGAAAAGTTACTATTAAGCGCGAAGATCACTTTTTCAAGCCCGTTAAACACGGATAGCACAATGATAAGCGCCGCCGTACCTATCAGGATCCCCAGCATGGAGATCCCCGAAATAATATTTATAGCATGCATTTTTTTGCCCGAAACCAGGTAACGCTTTGCTATATAGATAGAGGTATTCACTTTTGTGCCTGATGAAATTTATGCGGTTTACGTAGTACGCAATGCGCCATGTGCGGTAAAAATACGTAAAACCAATGATGCCAAACGTACTACGTTAAAAAAGGGTTATGCAGCTTTTCAAAACCAATGGTAGTTTCAGGTCCGTGGCCGGGATAAACCGTGCAGCTATCAGGCAATAACAACAGCTTTTGCTCGATGTTATCTATCAATTGCTTAAAATCACCACCGGGCAGGTCTGTGCGCCCGATGCTGCCCCTGAATAGCACATCGCCGCCTATTAAGTAGTTGGCTTCCTCGTCATAGAAACACAAGTGTGCAGGCGAGTGGCCCGGTGCATAGATCAAACTTAATGTGGTATTGCCAAAGCTAACCGTTCCTGTTTCACCTAAAAATACATCAGGTATTGGCGACGGCTCGTACCTGAACCCATATTGGGGCGCGTAACCTATTACCGCTTCCAATACCGGTAGTTCGCCTTTGTTAAATTGGGGCTTGATGCCGTACATATCAAATACAAATTTGTTGCCCAGCACGTGGTCGATATGGCAATGGGTATTAAGCAGTAAAACTGGTTTTAAATTATTGTCTTTGATGAAATTTACTACTGCGTTCTGCTCGGCAGCGGTATCCATCCCGGGGTCTATGATAGCGCATTCGCCCGTTTCGTCATACAAAATATAAGTGTTTTCCTGGAACGGGTTATTGGGGAGTACTTTTACTGAAGCCATGTTTTATGTCGGATTTCGGATGTTCGATTTCGGATTTATTGGAATGTTTTATAGATGTCGGAAAGGTTTGATTTCAGATTTATTTTCATAAGAGATTTTAAAATTAAAAAATCCGATATCCGATATTCGAAATCCGATATCATTCCTACTTTTTCCACTTAAAGGTTGCTATCATCACATTAATATCCTGCTTAACAAAAGTAAGTACAGGCTGGATAGAATCAAGCCGGGGTTCGGTATTAAAATACAATGCACCCCGCATATAGTTTTTCACGCTGTCGGTTAAAAAGAATTGTACAGACGATGCAGCGTTACCGCCAATGGTATAATAAATACCGTAAACTTTATGAGCCGGGATGCTAATATTACCCTGGTCTATATCGGTAGCTTTTACAGTGTTTTTAAATGCGAATTTATGCGCGTCCTCAACGAGTTCGTCAAATACTTTTTTTGAGGTAATAGTTTCATAGCTTAAATGCAGCGTACCATTAAGCTGCGGGAATTGCATGTTTAAAAGCTGATTCATGTTGAGTAAGCTATGCGTTATCCGGGTTTGGGTATCCTTCTCCATAACCGCGTAGGTGGGGTATTGAAAAGTAAACGGATAGCCGGACACATATTCGCGGTATGCTTTTTTAGGCAGGGCGATACGAAAGTACCCCCGTGGTTTTGGCGAATAGTCATGACTATCGCCGCAGGCCGCAAAAAACAACAGCGCTATGATCAATATGGGGATGATCCTCATGGATGTTTTTCTTTTGAGTTCCAGATCTCCCATGATTTTTCGGCTTGCAGCACCAGCATTTCGTAGCCGTTTTTTGGCGTAGCGCCACGTTCGGCACCTTTTCTTAAAAATAGCGTTTCGGGCGGGTTATACACCAGGTCGTACAGCAAATGCTCGTCGGTTATGGCCTGGTAGGGTATGGGCGGGCATTCGTCAACCTTGGGGGCGGTGCCCAGCGGGGTGGTATTGATGATCAGTTTATGGTCTTTTATATGATGCGGTTTCAGCTCACTAAACAATAAATTACCCGGGTGCGGTTTGCGGGTAACTATTTTGTAATTGATGTCCAGGTTCTCCAGCACGCATTTAACGGCTTGCGCCGCGCCGCCGTCCCCTAAAACTAATGCGTCGGTATGCTGCTCTTTTAACAAAGGTCTTAATGACATTTCGAAACCATACAGGTCGGTATTAAAACCTTCCAGCCTGAAGTCATGACCCTCTACACCCACCTCGCCGTTAAAGGCTGCCAGTATCGGGCTTTCTTTGGTGATGCGGATACAGTTTACCGCGCCGGCATTACGGGCATCGTGCTCTATCCAGTCTAAATATTTCAGCACGTTTTTTTTATGCGGAACGGTGACGTTTAAGCCGCAAAGCTGCGGGTTGGCGTCTAACAGGTCCTGTAGATCTTTGATGTGCTCAAGCGTGTACAGATCATATACCGCGTCGGTAATATCTTCATCCTCAAATTTTTGGGTAAAGTATTTTTTTGAAAAGGAATGCGTAAGCGGAAAACCAATAAGCCCGTATTGTTTCATGGTGTAATATTAGTAACAAACAACGAGGATTTTAAATTTTTTGTATAAAGGCAAGGTAGTTTCCCCATGCGTCATCGCGAGCCTGCCTGCCGGCTGGCAGGGAACGAAGCAATCTCTACATAAGCTTATCTCCGGAATGCTTTTCACTTATCGCTTGATGACGCTCATAGCCGCTAAGGCCTAGTCCTTTTTCCTTAGAGTGGTTGTTGCGCAACTAATATTAAAAAAGGTTATTTTTAATATATCAGCTTTAATGTCGGTTGTGTGGATGCAAATAAACGGAGTGACGGTATAATTGTCTTAAGAAACGCATTTAGTTGATTTT
>JAQBOP010000087.1 GCA_028287975.1 Mucilaginibacter sp.
CGCATAAAATTTAAACGCGGTACCCTCCAAGTTCTTTTGCAGGATGGGGCCGAAGTCTGATCGTTCTATCCCGGTTATAAATGCCGAATTAATTCCCCATTTAGAGGCTTTACCAATCATCTCGATATTGAACATAGCCGTCACTTTATTCGGGTTCATGGTTTTTGCAAAATAGGCCGACCCGTACTCGCCGATCTCTTCGGCAGTAAAAGCCACAAATACCAGTGTGCGGGCATTGTTGTTCAGCTTTTTAAAATATTTGGCCAATGTTATCACGGCGGTTGTGCCCGACGCATCATCGTCAGCGCCATTGGCTATGCTGTCGCCCTGCATCACATTGGCTCCTGTTAATATTCCTAAATGATCATAATGGCCCGAGAATACCACAAATTCATCGGGCTTGGTTTTGCCCGGGATAATACCGGCTATATTAAAAAGCGGCAATTCTTCGCTCTTAACTTCGTCGCTGATGTTCAATGATTTTACTTCGTCATACTTGCCCAAAATAAAAACTACAGGTGCGCCGGGCGAATCTTTAAACGAAATGGTGTTTTTAACATGCGCCTGCAATCGCTTAAAAAACGCCTCGTGTTTAGGGTCGACAATTACCAAACCGCTCTTATCGCCGACTAGATATTTAAGGTATTCTTTTCTAAGATCCATATCGGCTGTTATAACAGATATGGTGGCATCATCGGTTTTGGTCCAGCTGAATGATGCTTTTGCCAGCGCGATATAATTATCTTCGGGAATTGCCGCCCCATTTATGGCAACGGCTGTTTTCACGGCTGATGATCTGATCATGCTAAAGTTTTGCCTGAAACTACTGTTACCCTCCATGGGCTGAAGGGCGATGGTTTTATATTCGTTCTCGATAAACTTTGCGGCTTTCTCAATTCCCGATGTAAAAGTAGCGCGGCCCTGCATATCATCGGCCGAAAGTGTTTTTATCACCCGCTCTACATCATTTTTATTGATGAGCTTATCCACGTCCTGCGCAAAAATAACGTTTATGGAACCTAAAAGAGCAAGTATGATTATAGATCTTTTCATGGTGGTTATTTTACTTTTGACGATAGCCAGTTACTTCTAAATGTTAATTGATCGGCTGTTGGCTGGCTGCCAGCTTTTTCGGCAGTTACCACTTCAAGATACGGACTTTCCTCTAATGTTACGGTAGTTGTATGCGCACCGGTTCGGTTGGTGTAATCTATCGTGATTTTATCTCCGGGTTTTTTGTCGGCTAGTACCGAGACTAATGAAGCGCCATCGGTTATTGTTTTGCCATCGGCCTTTTGTATGACATCACCGGCATCAATACCAGCCTTATACAGTGGTGAGCTCATCAGTGTGGCCGATGTAATGGTAAGTCCCTCTCCAACACCCTGCGATTGCCCCGAGCGACTACGGCCAGATGCCTGTGAAAAACCTATCCAGGCTTTACCCGGCTGCATTTTACGTAAAACAAACCCGGCCTTGGCCAGCAATTGTTCATAATTGTTTTTCTCTACCCCGTAAATGTATTTGCTGAAAAAATCAGCGGCAAATTTTGGGTTCTTGGTCAGCTTAGCCAGGTCGCTTTGCAGGTCAGGGATGGTATAAGGCCTCATCACCTTGCCGCGCGCCAGCCAAACGGTGCGCATATAATCATCAAGCGTTAAGTTAAACTCGCTCCGTAACCGCAGATCGAGCGCGAGTGCAATAGCACCGCCATAGTAATAATAGGTGGTAAAGTTATTAGTGTAATTGGTAGGGTCAATAGCGACACCGGCATCCGTATAAACAGCTTTGCGGCTCATTTCGGTAGCGGGATATTTGGCCGCGCCGGGTGTATTTAAAACCGAGTTTACCAGTCCGCCTATTGTGCGGGTGTATTCTTCAGGTGTATGGAAACCGGCACGCACCAATAATAACTCGCCATAATATTGCGTAAAGCCCTCGGCAAACCAAAGCTCATTACTCATGTTGGCATGGTCAAAATTAAACGGCTCCAATGATTTTGGACGGATCCGTTTAACGTTCCAGCTATGAAAATACTCATGCGAGAAAGTGCTTAACAGGTCCACCTCGTTGCCGGCAACTTTTTCAGACTCGTCAACAATACAGGTCGAGTTGCGGTGCTCCATACCATCGCCCGAGTTGGTTGGGTAAACATCATCCAGGAAAGTATATTCGCCATAATCGTAAGCCGGGAACTCGCCGTACACCGCTTTTTCTTCCTGCACCACTTTTTGCACCATTTTGCCAAAATTGTCTATTGTGCTTTGATCATCAGATGAATGTATGGTCAGGTTGATCTTTTGCTTTTTACCATCGGTATTTACCACATCCCAACTTGTCGCTTTAAAAGCCGAAAGCTCTGTAGGGCTGTCCATCATATACTGCATATTGGGCGCCGAATAGATATTTGCACCTTCGTGTTTTAGCTGGGTGGCAACCTTCCAGCCATATTTATCCAGATCATCAAATTCAAATTTTAGAGGACGTTGGTCTGCATTAGCAAGCCACATAAAAACGGCCGGCATATTTAAATGCGCATGGCTGGGGTCTATACTGGCGTAGGTGCCATCGGTCCAGTTGGCAAACAACGTATAACTAACTTTCACCACATCGCCATGCTCGGCAATTTCATATACATCACCATCGGTTTGTTTTAGTGATAACGGCGTACCATCCACATTATATGCCTTTACATTGTAAACGTTTTTACCAAACTCGTGCGTTGCATATCTGCCTGCTGATGAGCGACTCATGTGCAAACGCAACGGGCCGTCTATCTGTGGTATCGTCATTACAATTTCGGCCTCGTGGTGTGCCGCGTTTGGGAAAGAAATAGCGTAGTAAATAGGTTTTGGAGCAGGTTGCGCAAAGATTGCACCCACAGTTAATAAAGCAATAACAATGATGAGGAATAGTTTTTTCATGAGATAAGTTAATTGTGCTCAAAATACGATTAATATAAATAGAGGCAAAAAAGGATGTATTAAAAGTAAAATAGAAAGAGGTTAAAAAAATTTTAATAACAAAAAACTCTGTGCTTCTCTGCCCTCTCTTTGTGGATCTCTGTGGTTAAAATAAAACACAAAGAAGCAAAGTAGACACAAAGGTCACAGAGACCAAATGTTATTTTGACGACTTTTTTATTCTTTAACTTTTGATACAGCCTCTTTCTTATGATCTATAACGCTTATCGGTATTAATCATACCTGTGTCGTTCCTTATCGTTATCTGTACGATTAGCCAGCGTGGTTCTTCGCCGCTTTACATCCTCATCTACATGATCTCTGTAAACCTCGTCAATGACTGAGATATCGCGTTCCTTATCGCGCTCCGCAAAATGGATATTGGCTTCAAATGTTTTTGCTATCGCCACATCGTAAGGCCCTTTGGGCGACATCAGCTTTACAAATACCGGTAAACACTCAAATAAAATAAACAGGTAACCTATAAATGATATGGCCAGGTAAGTATCCAGGTCGCGGGTACCGTTTTCATTATAGGTTAACTGTCCAAGTGCCCAGTTGCGGTCGGCAAAACCGGCTATTTTTGCAAGACTGTCCAATTGGTGGTCCGTAAATAGCCGTAAGTCGTTAACACCCTCAAATTCCTTTCGACGGGCAAGGTATTGGTCCATTTTATCAGCATTGCCGGTAACCAGTTTAAGCCGGTCCTCTTTCTCCTGCAAAATGCCTTGCTTTTGCTTGGCATAAGTTCCGTAGCCCACAATGCCCGACGTTTGGTTATTCTTCTCGCCAAATACTTCTTCATTAAGCTGGGTCCGTGAGCGGTTAATGTCTCTTTCCAACGAGTCTTTTTCCTTTTTCAGATCAGACGTTTTCCCGAGCTCCATGGTATACTTCTGATTGTACGTTTTTTGCAGCGTATCAATTTTGCTATGCTGACCTTTTAAATAGGCAGTCTTTAATTTCTGGCGAATTTCTTTGTCGAATATTTTTAATTCTAACGGACGTGAAATGACAATACCGATCATTATTGCCAGTAAAATACGGGGCGAAGCCTGCATGATCTGCTGGTTGGTACTGCCTTCTTTATTGATGCTGGATACGATATAACGGTCCATATTAAAGATGGCCGTACCCCATAATAATCCGAATAATATGGCAAATCCTACCGCGAAAACATCGCCGTTAAAAACAAAATACATGGCATAACCGCCTGATAAAGAGGCAAAAAGAGCGGTAAAAAATATGGTTGCGCCAATGCCGACATACTTGTTATGCTCTATAGGATATTTTTGTAGTGTGTCAACATGTGCGCCCGAACAGAACCAGAAAAACCGGGTAACTTTATCCATTTATTATTGTATAATTTTGTAAAACATATATGAAACGCACTTAGCCACTTATTGTTACAAAAATACGACGTAATTATTTATACATAACAACTACATTTGACTTATTAAACAATTTCAAAAATCATGCAAGAAATAACTGTACAAGAGCTTAAAGAGAAACTTGACAACAAAGAAGACTTTCAATTGATAGACGTTAGGGAAGATTTTGAGTACGAAACATCAAACCTTGGCGGCCTGTTGATACCCCTTGGCGGCATTGTAATTGAAGCAGATAAAATAAGCAAAGATAAGCCGGTTGTGGTTATGTGCCGCAGTGGCAAACGCAGCGCTGCAGCTATTATGCAGCTTGAGCAATTGGGTTACACCAATTTATCAAACCTGCAGGGCGGTATATTGGCCTGGGCTGTAGAGATAGACCCCGAGCTTTCTGTATATTAACCTATGAAGATTAAAATTGCACTAAACACGCTTTATACCTTATGCATTTTTGGATGCCTTGTGTTGGCGTACACAGGCATAACCGATAAGCACTATGAATACGTTGCCGCCGCGGTATTTGGCGGGGCTATATTTGTAGTGCTAAAAATAAGATTGCTTAAAGAAGTACGCAGTACGCTTAAACCTTAACTCAAAAAAATGATCATTTTAATTTTAGGTGTCATTGTGCTGGTAGTCGGCACGGTGCTTAAACGCTCGCCCGAACCTGCGAACCGCTTTGCCGGTACAGTTACTATCGTTGGTGTGGTGGTACTGGTGTTGGGGCTGCTATCATCGGCATTTAAAGTTATTGAGCCGGGCAAGGTTGGCGTAGAAACGCTGTTTGGTAAGGTTGAAGACCAACCGTTGGAGAGCGGCCTGCATTTCATCAATCCGCTGGTTGAAGTAACCACGTTCAGCATCCAGACCGAAAATTATACCATGAGCGCCAAGAGCAATGAAGGCCCTGTTGAAGGCGACGACGCCATCCGCGTTTTATCGTCGGACGGGTTGGAGGTTACCATAGACCTGTCTGTTTTGTACAAAGTGAACCCTGCGAAAGCGCCTTATATCTTACAAAATATTGGTAATGATTATGTCGATAAGATCGTTCGTCCGGTAACACGTACCGCTATCCGTGATAACGCGGTTAGCTATGCCGCGGTTGATCTGTATTCGACCAAAAGGGAAGAGTTTCAGTTTAAGATCAACAAAACCATCAATGATAACTTTGCCAGGAACGGTCTGGAAGTTCAGCAGATCCTGGTAAGGAATATTACGCTGCCGGCCACCGTTCGCGCAAGTATAGAATCAAAGATCCAGGCCGAACAGGAGTCGCAGAAAATGCAGTTTGTGTTAGCCAAAGCCCGTCAGGAAGCCGACGTTAAACGCGTAGAAGCACAAGGTATTGCCGATTATCAAAAGATCCTGTCTACCGGCTTATCAGATAAGCAACTACAATACGAGTACATTCGCGCCCAAAAAGAGATCGCGCTATCGCCAAATACCAAGATCATTATTATGGGTGGCGGTAAGAACCCTATTATGTTGAGTGATAAGTAAAGCAAACACAATTGTAAGCGATTGCAAAATGACAAGACTTACGAAGTTTTCAAAACTTCGTAAGTCTGTTAACCTATCTTTTTATAATCATCCCTTGCCCTATTTGGGTCAAAATGTAAGTTTGGAGTTAACCAATACAACAGCACTACCCTTGAGTACCTGAAATTAAACGGCGATAACAAAACCGATACCCCCAACAGCGCGCCGACATAAACCCACGGGTTATGGCTGCCGGTTAACACATATATGGCTACGGCCATGGTTACCATTTGCGCCACGTTAAAGGCATAGCTCACAAACATCGCCACATAAAAATAGCCCGGCTCAATTTCAAAGGTAAACCCGCAGTGATCGCATTGGGTATTCATTTTTTGCGATGAAAAGCTGTACATTTTATTGGCAAACATATCGCCCCTGCGGCATTTTGGGCATTTGGCATGTACGGCGGCTGATAATTGTGATGGTACCATGGTGCTGTTATTTATGTGTAAACTGTTCATGATTAACTGTTGTTTTTCTAAATTCTTCGGGCGTTAAGCCAACCTGTTTTTTAAAGAAACGGGTGAAGTACGAGTTGTCCGCGAAGTTTAACTGGTTGGCTATCTCTAATACTGTAAGGTCATTATTGATCAATAACCGCTTTGCTTCAAGTACTACCCGGTTGCGGATCACCTCGCCGGCCGGGATTCCCAGCACATCATTACATAAAGCGTTTAAGTGATTGGGCGTAATGTAGAGCAGCTCGGCGTATTGCTTGGGCAGTTTGATCAACGTATAATTCTTTTCTATCAGCTTTTGAAAACTGCGCAGCAGCGTGTAGTTGTAAGATGGTATGGTTTTATTTGCCGTTGTTATGCTTAGGCGGGCAACGCTGATAAACAATTGCAACATCATAGACCTTACCATATCATCAGCTAAAGCATTGGGTTCTTCGCTTTCGCGGATCAGTTCTTCAAACAGGTTGATGAGCTTACCCTGCGATGCGGCCGGGATATCAATTACTGCGTCGTCAACAATCCCGGTAAAAAATGGAAACTCTTCCAGGTAATTGGCTTTCAGTAAAAACGACTGGAAGAACGGCACCGAAAAATTAATGATATAGCCGTCAACCTCGCCTTTAAAGGCCCAGTTATGCACCTGCCCGGGAATCATGAAATAGATCTGGAAAGGCTTTACGGGTACCTGCTGAAAATCGATAGTTTGCGAACCACCGCCTTTGGTAAAAAACACCAGGTGATAAAACGAATGTTTATGCGCCAAATGCAAATTACGATGGCTCTTTAAATACGGCGCGAAACGGCTGATCAACAGGTCATCCTGCCTTTGGGTAAGGCTGCAAATGTCGTATATAGGTATCGCCGTTTTCATTACTCAAAGATATAGAGTAGCAAGCTCACTTTATGGCACAGTTCGGGGTGATTGTGGCACTATTTACTGATTTTGTGATTTTGCTTTGATCCGATTTAATAAAAACCAATTCATCGGGTTGCAGTTATTAATGGTATGATAAGTCTCTATTACAAAATATGGGCAGACGCGCTGGTACAGGCGCGGACAAAAAAGGGGCGGGAAAATGGCTGGCAATTAATGTTAATTACCGCTATGTCGATATTGCAGGGAATCAACTTGCTTGCTATTTTGCTTTTATTAAGATTGCTGAGCGGCGGCAGGTATCTTATTTTATTCCCCATACATATCTTTGGCTATTCAGGACTTAATACAGGGCTGTCGGTATTGATCACTTATTTCATCCCCTTTGTGATCCTTAACTACCTGCTGGTTTTTTACAATAATAAGTACGAGCAGATTGCGAAAACTTATGGCGACAGAAAAGGGAAGCTTTATCGTTTATATGCTTTAATATCTTTAGGTATTATTGTAGTGCCGTTATTGTTTAAGCTGGTATTCTTGTAGCTCAATCCCATATCCCACAAATAAAACGGTCCCCTCTTATCAGAGTACTGTGTGGGCACAAGTATGAGTTATGCCCAACCTTGCCCCATCGGGCTATCTCTTTGTAGAAAACAGTCGTTCAGCAACATTTGCCCCGATGGGGCAAGCATATTTAAGATCAAATGGATCACCAATAGCTTTAATGTGTTGACGGCAGCTGGGAGGGTTTAAACGCCCGTTATACCAAAGCCACCGCAACAATAAATTAAAATCAGTTGCCCACCAACGTATAGGTTTTGCCTGCAACTGTAGCAAAATCATATAGTAAAGTTGGCTTTTGCCCTGTAGGTTTTAATTGCGCCTTTGGCGATATGATAGGCTTTGCAGTCTGTTCGTTCTTGTAAAAGAAGTTAGGGTTTGTGCCTTTGGCTACTTTTAACACGCCACCTTGTAATTTTACAGTATTAGGCACACGCAAGCGGCAATTGCCCCCTGCTGTCGATCTTATTTTAATCTCGCTTATTTTACCGTTATCCCATTTAAGGCTTACAATTTCAAACCCACCGCGGGCACGCAGGCCGCTTACAGATCCGGCAGGCCAGGCATCGGGTAAGGCGGGTAGTAAATTTAAGGCGCCATCGGCACTTTGCATCAGCATTTCGGTGATCCCGGCGGCGCAGCCAAAGTTACCGTCGATCTGGAACGGCGGGTGCGCATCAAACATATTGGGGTAAGTGCCGCCCCCATTGTTTGAGCTTCCGTGGTTTTTGCCGGTAGGTGTCAATTGATTTTGGATCAGTTTAAAAGCATGGTTGCCGTCAAGCAGGCGGGCCCATAAATTAACTTTCCATCCCATAGACCAGCCGGTTGACACGTCCGTGCGGTAAATTAACGAGGTACGTGCGGCGTCAAACAACTCAGGCGTACGGTACGGCGAGATCTGGTTACTCGGGTACAATCCGTACAAATGCGATACGTGGCGGTTATGGTCGTTAGGGCTGTCCAGGTCATGCAGCCATTCTTGTAATTGACTATATTGGCCAACTTGCATTGGCGGCAGCCTGTCTCGTGCGGCTTTTAGTTTGGCCGCGAAATCCTTGTCAACATTTAAAACTTTCGACGCAGCGATAACCTCGCTGAAAATATCAAACACCAACTGGTTATCCATGGTAACGCCGGCGTCAATGGCAATACCATCGCCGTAAGCCTGCGGATTATTTTCGGGAGAAACCGATGGCGAGATCACCAGCCATTTATGCTCGGGCTCCTCCACCAAAAACTCCAAATAAAACTGTGCCGCGCCCCGTAACGCGCTGTAAACAGATTTCAGGTAACTTTTATCTGCATTATACATATACCTGTCCCAAAGCTGGGTGCTTAACCATGCCCCGCCAGACGGCCATAAACCCGAGTAAATGCCATCAACCGGCCCGCTGATGCGCCATAAGTCTGTGTTATGGTGGGCCATCCAGCCGCCAACGCCATACATGTCTTTGGCGGTTTCTTTACCCGTAACCGATAGCTCTTTCACCATCTGTACCAAAGGCTCATGCATTTCGGCAAGATTGGTTTCTTCAGCCGGCCAGTAATTCATTTCCGTATTAATGTTGATGGTATATTTACTGCCCCATGGCGGGCTCATTTCTTTGTTCCAGATGCCCTGCAAATTGGCCGGCTGGCCGCCGGGCTGCGAAGATGATATCAATAAATACCTGCCAAACTGAAAATAAAGCTCTACCAATTGCGGGTCGTTACCGCTTGCAAAATCATTGATCCGCTGATCGGTCGGGTTCTTCACAGCATCGCTGGTACCCAGGTCTAACTTAACCCGGTTAAAGAATTTTTGGTAAGCAGCGACGTGGGCGCTAACCAAATCTGAATAAGGTTTTGGCCAGGCTTTATTTAAATAGTTATTCGCGCGCAACGATTCGTCGGCGCTGATATCGTCATACTTTACAAAATTGGTAGCTATGGATATAAACAGCGTTGCCGATGTAGCTTTTGATACATTAACCGAAGTATCAGACGCGGCAACATCGCCGCCATCCAATTTGATCTTAACCAGCGCCTGGAACTTGTCCATACCCTTTATGCTGTTACGGCTG
>JAQBOP010000099.1 GCA_028287975.1 Mucilaginibacter sp.
CACTCCTCTTCGCTGTGGACAGCTGTCCAACGCTGGCGACTTACTCTTGTCAACCAGAGCTACTCTACCTTTTCTAACTAATTGATTGATAGTAGGCATTCTTGCTTTCTTGTTTTGTTTTTTTAAATCCCTCTGCCGTCCTTCATTGGCGGGCAGTTTTAGGGACTGCAAAAGTACGGAGTTATTTTATGATATTCAAGTGGTTAAGTGAAAAAAGTTTCGAAGAAATTAAAACAGGTTGTCCAATATGTCATTGCGAGCCATAGCGTGGCAATCGCAAGGATGCAATTTATACCTGGAAAGTTCGTGATTGCTTCGTTCCCCGCAATGACAAATAAGCCCAATTTGATAAATTTCCGGGCGTTCCTACGGGCCAGAGGCTGCGCTCATACGGCACAGGCATTAGGCGCAGGTCTGTATCCGCGTCCTCAACGCAAATCCATGATCAATAAACACAAGTAGGGCACGGATTATATTCATCGCCTTTTGCATGCCATTTTTTTTGTTCGTCGTCGTTTTTAAGCGCATGATAGTCATTTGAGATGCCGTATGCAAAATTACTTTTCAATTCGGACTTTTCTTTACCCATAACCTGTAGGCCATGTTTATAAGCATCTATCGCCATTTCCCAGTTTTCTTTTAGGTCATAAGAAAAACCTAAAGTGATAAAGAAGAATGGATTACCCGGATCATGAGCTATTGCCGATTTTAAAACAGCTATCGCTTTATCAGGTTGCTGTATAGCGTAATACGCCCAGGCCAGTTTAAGCTCAACACCCTGGCTACCCAGGTAATAGCCAAATTCAACATTTTGTTTAGGCCCTATGTAATGCGGATTTACCTTGTATATTTTTAGTAAGTAATCAATTGCATTATATATATATAAGATGAATTACCATAAATGCAGGCCCGACTGTAATTGTATGCTAATGTATCTATATAAGTATAATAGGGTTTTACGCAGTCCGGTTCAGGCTGCGTTATTTTCAATTCTTTAAAATGCACTTCAGGAATTAAAGCAAAATGCCATATTGTTATCGAGGCCATAAACCCATTCCATCTTAATTTTTTCTTAGGGTAAGTAAGCTTTGTCGAAGCGTAATCCAGTAAATACTTATTTTGACTATCCACATTAAAAACTCCCGCTTGCTGAAAAATAAAACCTTCTTCTCTATCCATATATAAAAACCCATAGGGATAAGCTTCTGATGTATCAGCCCGCGGCATTATTACCCAATGCCTTTCGCATTGCAGAAAACCTTTATCGTAGGTAAAAACAGGGTCTTTCCATACTAATCTTTGCGCGGTTGCTGTAAATGCAATAAAAAGTTGAATGATAAGGTTTTTCATGGTTACATAAAGTTAAGGAATACAGCTTGGACACAGACTGTATTCAAGGCTTTTTTCATGCCAGTATTTCCTTTCCTGATCATTATTAAGTTTGCCAAAGGAGTAACTTATATGACTAGCCATCAAACTTTTAAGTGGTGATTTATCGCCCGATACCTGCGCTATCGCCTGCTTATAAACATCAATTGCGCTTAACCAGTCTAATTTCGCCCGGTAAGCACTTCCCAATTCAAAATAAAATGCCAGGTTTTTCGGGTCATTCAATATCGCCTCCTTTAATATTGCTGTTGCCTTATCATATCGCCCTTTTGAAACGTAGGCCGGTGACAGCTTAAGTTCAATACCCTGGTGGCTGATCCAATCAGCATGATCCATCGGCACCCTTACACCCTTGTAGTGAGACGAAACGCTGTAAACTTTTTCTAAATAACGTATTCCGGTATCCTTGTCAGACACTTCAACATAATAACATCCCCACCTGTAGTTATGCGCAAGCGTATCAGTGTAAACATAAAATGGTTTTACCCATTCCGGTTCTGCCTTTATTTTCAGTTCCTTAAAATGCTTTGAAGGTAAGATAGCAGCAAAAGGCAGGCTTATTATCCTGATATTTTGGCCTCCGGTAGTATCCATACTACGGATTACCCGGATAGCAGAGTCCCGATCATCATTGCCCGGGCTAAATGTGTACAGATCTTTCTTACCATTGCGCAAAATATATCTATTCTTTTTACCTATTTCAAACTGCCCTACATATTTAAACATAAAACCTTTGTGGCTTTGTATATAAACATATCCAAAAGTGTAATATGGGTAAGCAACAGGCTTTTTCAATACAACCCAATGCCGTTCATAGGCGGTTACAGTATTATCAAATTTTAAAGTGGTATCAACATTTGCAGTTTGCGCATTTACTGTAATTACAATACAGGAAAGTATCAATGACAGGGCAAGGTTTTTCATGGTTACATAAAGTTAACTAAACCAAGCCATAAACAAAACGTCCGCCTAAATTATTTTAGGCGGACGTTTTTATTAATGTGCCGGTGCTCCCGGAGGTGCAGGAGGCAATGTGTGGTGCGGTGCGGCGCAGCCCGAACCTAAAATACCTAATACCGCTGCCAGCAGTACAAGATGAAAGATCTTCTTTTTCATAGCTGTAACGTATTTGTTTATTAATGTAATAAAAGTTTAGGCAGATTTGTTTTGCACCCCTTTGTATTGTTGGCGGTATTTGTGGCAACCATCAAAATTTTTGCCATGGCGCTTTATTTTAACACTATCCAACGGCCATTGACGATGTGGATGGTTTTATTGCTTTATTTAATAAATAAAAAAGCGATCTGCTTTCCTATCCCAAAAGGAGCTTTAAATGGAGGCTCTTCGAATAAAAAAAATCGAAATTATTGGTGACACTATATCGTCAGAAATCAGGCGTTAAAAAAATGACTTAAAGTCAGAAAAAGTGTACCAAACTGTTCCACGAATTCAAAATAAAAAAGTTAATCAGCTTACTAACATTAACTTGCAAAAATAGCTATACCAAACTGTATCACGGGCACACATTCAATTTGGTACACGCGCTTAGCTAAAGGCAAACCCTAAAACTCCAAATACCTGTTGATTTTAATATGCACCTTATCCCCCACACTGTATTTACCCGGCTCGTCGTTTAACAGCCGCAGGGTGATATCGTCTTTGGCTACCAGCAGGTCTTCGTAGCTGCCTTTAAACAGCACTTGTTTTACCGTCCAGTTTTTACGTGTCCAGCTGCCGGTGGGCGCGGCCCATTCGGGGTAGATCACCACATGCTCTGCCCTGGTAGTTATGCCGCAATGTTTAGCCGCTTCTTTCGTTAACACGTTGCAATTGGTAAGCAGCTTAGCGGTGTATAGGTTCTGCGGATTTTGGTACAGCGTTTTGGGGTGCCCCACCTCAATGATCTCACCTTCTTTTAAAACGATCAGTTCATCAGCCATCGAGAGCACCTCGGCCGGGTCATGCGACACCATGATCACCGTTAGCCCGGTATCATGCACCACCTGCCGGATATCCTGCTGCAACCCTTCGCGAAACGAGGTATCTACCTGGTTAAAAGGCTCGTCCAGCAATAAAACCTCGGGGTGGGTAATCAGCGCGCGGGCAATGGCAACCCGTTGTTTCTCGCCGCCGCTTAAAAAAAAGGCCTGCTTATCTGCAAGGTGTAATATGTTGAGTTGTTTGAGTACTTGAGTTGTTCGTTCCTCTTTTGCGCCGACATCGGTATTGGGCATCAGCACAGCAATATTGTCCCATACTTTGGCGTAAACATTTAACCCATCGGTATCCTGGGTAACCATTTTCATGGCATCATGGCCGGGGATGAGCTTTTCTTCGGGACCCCAAATGCGTTCGCCTTTAAATTGGATAATCCCTTCATCCGGCGATAGCAAACCATACAGCAAGCGTAATAAGGTACTTTTCCCGCTGCCGCTCTCGCCTATTATTGCCGTTATTTTTTGGGGATGGATAATCAGATCGATCCTTTTTACACCCGCGACACGTTCGCCGGGATAAGTTTTAGATATAGCTGTAGCCTGTAAAAAGGGGATATCTGTCATGCCGCAAATATAGCTAAAACGACAAAAGGCTGTCTATTAAAACAACCTTGTCTATTAGCATATATGGAGTTGGTGATTTTAGAAACCGAATGTTAAACCTACCGCGAAGTTTTTCAAACCGGCCTGCGCAGGGCTGTTTTCAAACATATCATTAAAGTAGTATTTGGCAAACAAACCGGCCGAGCCATAACCTATCCTGGTAAACGCGCCGTACTGCAATTTGGTAAAGTGGTAATCGTCATCAAATTTTTGTTTGCCGTTTTCGTCGCTGATCTGTTTAACGCGGCCGCCCAGCAATATCCCTGCTTCAGGGCCTATGATAAAGCGAAACCGTTTACCATTGCTGTACTCCCTTGTCCTGAACTCGAACGACAGTGGCACCCTTAAATAAGTGGATGAAAAACGGTTCTTACTAAAGTGGATACTATCCGTAACATAAGTTAAAACCGGCGCGTCCCTTTGTATGGTGATGTCTTTACGCAGGCGCAGCAATGTCCAGTCGAAGCCGCCCGATAAATAAACTTTAAAATGCGGTGTAAAGCGATAACCAAACTGCAGCAGGTCAAAACCTACATTGCTTGATTTCCATGAGCGATAGCTTAAAAAATCATTCTTGGGCGATAAGGTAAAGCTGCCATTATCTATCAGCGTAGTTAAACCCAGGTCGAACCGTGAAAAGGTGATCCCGAAGTTAAAACCTGACGGTTTGGCGTCATGACGCATTACGCTATCCCGGTGTGCCCTAAAGTCGCCAAATTTAACCTTAGTTGTTTTTTTTGTGGTAGATGTTGTCGTATCGTTCCCGTTAACCGTTGTCGTAGTAGTGGTAACTGTAGTTGTAGTTTGTGCAAAGCCCGGGCTTGCAGCGCCGCATAGTAATACGGCAATTATTAAACGTTTCATTTGTGTATGTATTTAGATTGTATGCAGATTATTGTTTTTTAATTTTAATTACTCCAAGGTTTACCCCGGTTAAGTTAGATTCGGTATCATCATCATCGCTGTCGCTAAATTCAATCAGTTTATCCTGGCGTTTATCCACCTTGGCTATCAACACATTGATCAAACCACCCAAACTGCGGATCCCATGTCTTTTTACAGGTTCTGACTCCTCATTTCCTGTCGAGGCTATTACCATCGGCCTTTCGGCAACAACCGGGGCAGGTATGTCAATTGTTTTAGACGCAAGCTTAACATCAGGCAGCGCAGATTTTGTATTGGCAGGTACAGGATCCGGTATAACGGCAATCAATCGTTGGTCATCTGTTTTTACCGATTGTGAATTATTGATCCCGTTTTCTGTTTTGGCAACTGCCGATGTTATTAGTTTATTTACCGGCAAACTATTTTTATGCCGTTGATTTGAAGCAACGATAATTTTTTCAATTGATTTAATGTTGCTAACCGGACCAACACGTTGTTTACTTTCTGGAGTTATAGTGGGTTTAATATGCATTGCCCCTAATTTGATTGGCTTATTATCTCCGGTAGCAGGTTTATCTTTCTTCAAAAACAAGATCCCTGCAGTAAGCACCACAATAACTGTAGCAGCAATACTCAACCACGGTAAAACAGCTCCTTTAGTTTTCTTACCGCCCAATTCGTATGCAATATTGTCCCATACCATTGGTGATGGTTCTGCTTCAAAATCTTCAAACTTCGAGTTAAAGATCTCGTCAAACTCCTTATCCCGCATATCCATATTTCTTATCCTCCATTTTTAAAACCATATCCTTTAATATTGCCCTGGCCCTTGACAATTGTGATTTTGATGCTCCTTCTGTTATACCAACTATTTCGGCGATCTCCTTATGCGAGTAGCCCTCGATAGCATAAAGGTTAAACACCATTTTGTAACCGGGTGATAGTTGCTGAATGATAGCCAGCAGGTCCTTGGCGCCCATATTTGACAAAGCCGCCGGGTTAACAGATGGCTCATTGCCGGTTTCGGTCACGTCCATTACCTGCACCAATTTATGATGCTTGCGATAATACTCGATAGCGCTGTGTACCATTATCCGTCTTAACCAACCTTCAAAAGAACCTTCACCCCTGTAATCATCCAGTTTCTTAAACATTTTAACAAACCCGTTTTGCAGCATATCCTCGGCCTCCATCTTATCGGTGGCGTATCGCATGCATACACCCAACATTTTTGATGCAAACTGCTTATACAGTATTTCCTGCGCTTTACGTTCGCCCGCTTTACAGCGGGTAATCAATTCATCAATTGTATAAGCAGGTTTTAGCAGCATCATTTGTAAGTAAGATGATAGTTAATGACAAATGGTTGCATGGGATTGTAAATATTTTTAATAATTATTTAATATAGGTAAATTGACGTGTGATTATTAAATTTGATATTATGAAAATCAGTATAGACAATAATAGCGAATTAGTTATTGCAGCTCAAAAAGCCACCGGAATAACTGACTTAAAGGAATTGGTAGAAAAAGCTTTGGAGCTGCTTATTAGTATTGAAAGCAGAACGAGATTGACTGATGGTAGTACAGATGTTTAATTATATTATATCCTATCCTACCTCTTCTCCCTAAAATACTTATACACCTTCACCGCCGACATCAGCGCCAGCGAAAAAGCGATTATCCCCACCACCCCAAAGATCCAGTTGAGTGAATTTTTAAGTACCACCAGGAAAACTATGGCGAATAGGATAAGCGTAGCCAGCTCGTTCCAAAGGCGTAATTGGGTCGAGGTCCATTTGTAGATGCCTTTGCGCATTTGATTCATTTTATGCTGGCAGATAAAATGATAAGCGATCAGACCGGCTACGAAGGTTAACTTGATATGCATCCACGGCATTTGCAGCCAGGCAGGCACCAGGCAAAGCATGGTAATACCGGCAGCCAAAACCAGGTACATGGACGGGGTGGCGATGATCCACCACAGCTTACGTTCCATGATCTCAAACTGTTCTGAAAGGATGGTGCGGGCAGGCTCGGGCTTTTCCTGCGCTTCGGTGTGGTAAATAAACAGGCGCACCATATAAAATAGCCCCGCCATCCAGCAGACTACAAATATGATGTGTATGGCTAAAACGTACTGGTACATGTGTCCCCTGTTTAAGGGTGTCATGCTGAGGCTCTCGAAGCATGTGGGCAAAGGCCTTCACGCTCACCCTTCGACGGGCTCAGGGTGACACCCTTTCTTTAGTACTTATATTCTTTTATCACCTCTACCGCATATTTCACATTATCAAAAGGGATATCAGGCATAATGCCGTGGCCCAGGTTAAATATGAAACCGTTCTCGCCCTTCATGCGGTCAAACAGGCGGTAAATTCTTTCTTTAATTACTTTCTTATCGGCATACAAAATATGCGGATCTAAATTGCCTTGTACAGCTATGCCCTGCGGCAAACGTTTTTTAATATCCAGCAGATCAACGTTCCAGTCGATAGAGATCACATCCGGTTTGGCTTCGGCCATTAGCGGCGCAAAAACCGAACTCCCTTTACAAAACGAAATAACCGGGATATCTTTCCTATTCAGTTTGCTGATGATCTCGACAATATAACGGTGCGAGAACTCTTTGTAATCATCCCAAGCCAAAGCCTGTGCCCAGCTATCAAAGATCTGCACGGCGTTTACTCCGGCAGCAATCTGCATATTAAGGTAATCTGCCGTAACTGTCGCTATTTTTGATAATAGCTGATGTGCCATTTCAGGCTCATTGTGCAGCATCAGTTTGGTCAGCTTAAAATCTTTTGACGATCCGCCCTCAACCAAATAGCTCATTACCGTAAAGGGAGCGCCGGCAAAACCAATAAGCGGAATACTCCCGTTTAAGCGTTTCTGAATCACTTTGATCGCGTCGGCAACATATTGCAGTTCGCCGATGCAGTCTGTATTTAAGTTATCAATATCTTTTTGGGTACGTATCGGGTTGGCAAACTTAGGTCCTATGTTTTGGGTAAAGCTCAACTCGCCGCCCATAGCCTCACCGGTAACCAGTATATCCGAAAATAAGATCGCGGCGTCAATGCCTAAAAGATCAACCGGCAACATCGTTACATCCGCTGCTATCTCGGGCGTTTTGCACATCTCCAGGAAAGAATATTTATTTTTTATTTCCCAGTATTGCGGCATAAACCTGCCTGCCTGGCGCATCATCCATACAGGCGGGCGTTCGGTTTTTTCAGAAAATGCAGCTTTTATTATTAATGAATCTCTCATGTTTTGTTTAGAATCAAGAGGCAAGAATCAAGATTCAAGACTCTCTTTTATTTTGAATCACGAGAAAGCTTCATCACCTCTTGGTTCTTGATTCTTGTCTCTTGATTCTCTTTACTACTTTTTATCCAGTTCCTCATGAAGGCGCTTTATCACATCCTTCATTTTGGTGGTTATTTTTTCTTCATGCTTATCGGCCAATGTCAAATAGGCTTTAGCCTTTGCAAAATCATTATGCCTAATGCTGATATTGGCCACATGTACCAATGCGGCCACATGGTCGTTTGCCGACCGTAGCGGGTATTGCGCGGCAATCTCATAATGCTTTTCGGCTTCGTCATAATCCTGCTTTTGCAGGCAAATGCCGCCGAATATAAATTCATAAAAACCTCGGCGCTTTTTGCTTAACCATGCCGGGTTACTTACCTGCAATAACAACGACTCGGCTTTATCATAATCCTTATTGTGAAATGCCTTGGCAGCCAGTACAATAGTGCCCTCTTTAAAATAGCCCCATATCAACAGGAAAATAAACATTACTATTACGGCAGCTACCTCAAAAACCCGCAGGTGAACGGATACAGCCAGCATGATAACAAAAGCGCCTATAACTAATATGCGTGCCCTGTTGGTAAACATTAATTAGTGCTGATCTGTAAATTTATAGCCAACACCCCGTATCGAATGGAAATAAACAGGGTTCTTTGGATCCGGTTCAAAATATTTACGGAAAGTCAGGATAAAGTTATCGATGGTACGGGTTGATGGATATACATCATAGTTCCATACGGTTTCCAATATTTGCTCGCGCGATACGGCGTCATTGCGGCGCTCTATCAGCAGCTTTAACAACATGGTTTCCTTTTTAGTTAACGGAGTGATGCTTTCATCGCCGTTAACCAATTCGAACGAGTTAAAGTGGATGGTTTTGTCACCTATTTTATAGCTGTTAAACTCTTTCAGGTCGTCTCCTTTTAAGCTACGTTTTACCAGGTTGTTTACACGTAGGATCAACTCTTCCAAGTTAAAGGGTTTGGTCAGGTAATCGTCCGCGCCTTTTTTTAGTCCGGCTATCTTATCTTCGTTAGTGTTCTTGGCGGTAAGGAACATAATAGGTACCTCAGAGTTTTCCAGTCTTATAGTTTCGGCAACTACAAAGCCGTCAATTTCCGGCATCATTACGTCAAGTATTACCAAATTAAAGCGCTCTTCTTTAAAAATTTGCAACGCTTTTTTACCGTTATTAGCGGTTGATACTTTATAACCTTCTAATTCAAGGTTAAGTTTAATTGCCTCTAAAAGATGTTCTTCATCTTCGGCCAGTAAAATTCTTTTTCTGCTTGGCATGATATATAATTTAATACACTAATGTCTCTAATTATAACGAATTACACGAATTAGAAAAGGCTCAATTCGCCTTAATTAGTGCAATTCGTGCTTTTCTTTCTGATTTATGTAAGTCCAAAAACAACCTCAAATATGCTTCCCTCAGGGCGATTGTCTTTGACCCTGATGCTTGCCTCATGCTTATCCAGTACTTGTTTT
>JAQBOP010000093.1 GCA_028287975.1 Mucilaginibacter sp.
GAGGCTGTATCAAAAGTAAGATGATAGGAAGTAGAGCAAAATTAAATTTTGGATAATAGAAACTCCGTGCTTCTCTGTGCCTTCTTTGCGTGCTTTGTGGTTAAAAAGAAACCGCAGAGTTCGCAAAGAAGACACTAAGATCACAGAGGGAAAATATTATTTTGAATGCCATTTAGGTTTAAGACTTTTGATACAGCCTCTTTTGTTTTGACCTGCCATTTACCAGTTCACCTCCTCTTTTGCGTTTTGTTGCTTTTTTTTCAATAAAAACCGCATAAAAACGCTTTTTCTTCATTAAAATTTTATTCATTTAAGTTAACGACTGTTTCCTTACAGGAATTATGCTTGTTCATTTTGTTCATTTTAAAACATTTTACAACTAAACAGAGTATATATAAAACAATGTGTAACTTGTAGTTATCTGTTTAACCAATAGTTATACCTATTTTATTTTTACTTTGTGATATATCCCACCGGTTTAAAGACACGTTTACTTTTTTGTTTGACCTTTTTTGGGTTGATTTTTGGCGCTAATAGAGTAAGCGCTAATACTTTTAATTGGACAGGAACAGGCACTTGTCAAGGGATTCTTCAAATAGGAAATATTTGCATCGGAACCCGTATTAACACAACTGACTGGAATAATGCTGATAACTGGACAGGCGGCACAACCGGGCACCTTGTACCTATAGCAGGCGATGCTGTGTTTATAGGTGTTAATAATACTGTTACAAATATGCCTGTTATAGGTGTAACCGGGACGGCTGCTTACGCATGCGCTTCAATTACTTTTGGCAATTTAGGACCTCAAACCACACATTCTTTTGGTACGATCTCTAATTTATCCCTGACTATAAATACAGGGAATACGTTAACAGTAACAAGCGTAACTCAAAACCTTTTCCCGGGCGTAAATAACAATCCTTATAATTATACAAATACTACGATATTGGGGGGCGGGACATTAACCTGTACAAGCTTCACAATAGGCGATGCCACAACGGCACCGGGAGTTCTTTGCCAGGCTGTAACCCGTGTTAGCATTCAAACGCCATTAATTATTACAGGCGACGTGACGTTAAATTCAAACGGAAATGGCAGCACAACGCAAGCAGCTGGTTGGGGCATTTGCTTTCCTTATTTTTCTGTTGAAAAAGGCACAACGCAACTTAGGGGTCAAATGAAATTTGCGATGCATAATTCACCAGAACTAAACGGCATTAATCTTGCTAATTCTGCAAAAACATCTTCTTACCCGGGTTATGGCCTGATTACAGCTGACAATACAGCCAGCAGCCCCAGCACGTTTGAATTGCAGGCATTAGTACCTATTGTTAAGGCAGATAATTTTTATGTGTTTTTTACCTATGGAGGCAATAACGGGACAGTTTTATATGATGCACCGTCCGGCACTCAAACTATTTATACAGCTAACGAGCCGAGCGTCACCACTTCACAAACATTTATCAACGCAAAGTTGCCAAGCGGTGTAACCACAATACCCAGTGTGCCGGCAGCAGCATCAGCCAGTTATTATAACCTTACATTTTCAGGGGGTACAAAAGCTGTTGATGTTAACAGCGCTATAACCGGTGCAGCGCCCACTCAGGGACTAACTGTAGGCGGAGCGTTATTAAATAATACCGGTAGCACATTAAATTGCGGAACGGCAACCCCGGTTTTTTATGGTAATTACACAAATAGCGGCACTTTTACTGCGGGAACAAGTGCAACTTTCTTTTCGGGGGCCACGGCACAGGCGCTGTTTGATAATAGTGCTGCCGGAACTGCATTTAAAAACGTAACATTTAACGGAGGCGGCACAAAAACTATGTCGGGTACTGTAGGTACCGGAACACCATATCCTTTTTCTGTATCAAGTGCAGGCGTTTTAACAATGGGAGGCACTAGTCAATTAGTAGCAGGCGGCGTATTAACTTTAATATCAGATGCGTCGGGTTCTGCAAACGTAGATGTTATCCCGACAGGATCAAGTATTGCAGGTAACGTTAATGTACAGCGTTATATGAGCGGTGGTGCAGGCAGGCGTGGGTATAGGTTAATGTCTTCGCCGGTGTATACTGTTGCTGCTTTGGGTAGCACAAAAGGATTTACGCTCCAGGCTTTACAAAAAACAACACCTATTACAGGCTGGGGTGTTACAGGTACTTACAGCGCCACACCGCCTGCTAACGCGTTCGATCCTGCACCTTTGGGTAATCCTTCGGCGTTTTTTTATTATGAGCCTGACAAAGATCCCCCAAACAGTACGATCGCGAACAGCGATTATAAAGCGCTCAGCGCCATAGCTGATGCCTTACCTGTAGGCAACGGTTTTTTATTTTTCTTCAGAGGCGACAGGTCAGCAAGCGCGGGCAAATTTCTTACTACAGGCTCGCCCGAGATTACCACTTTAAATAATACCGGAACCCCGAACCAGGGGGACATTCCGGTTTATATTCCTACTAATCCGCTTATTACTTATAGTGGTACTACAAAACAATATCAACAGGCCGCTGCAACAGCCACCTTAAGTACCACATTTAGTAAAAGCACTACCACAAGCCCCAATACTGATGGCTTTCATTTGGTAGGTAACCCTTATGCCTGTACTATTGACCTGGAAGTGGCATTGAACTCAAGCAATTTTACCGCCCCTGCAAATCCAACCCCAACTGCTAATAATTATATATACGCATTAAATAATAGCGGCGCGTTTGGCGGTTACCTGCTTACCGGCACCGGGGCCACAGGCGCCGGTGCCGGCGGGATTACCCGCTGGATTGCATCCGGACAGGGATTTTTTATAAAAGGCACTGCTACTTCAACTTTAACTTTTCATGAGGCATGTAAGGTAACTACCGGCTATACCCTGCCGACGTCTTTTGCCATCGCACAAAATAGCAATGCGCCATTTCAGGTGTTGCATATCAACCTGATGCTTGACTCGGCCCACGCTAACGAAACTGTGGTACAATTTGGGTATCGCCATGCAAGTAATAAGTTTTCTGATACTGAAGATGCACCTTATATTACCGGGCCGACGCAAACCACCTATTTGACCAGTTACAGCAGCGATAACGTACCGTGCCTGATCAATCAAATGAACACATTGGATAGTGTTAACAGCATTACGCTGTATGCCGCCGGGCCAACATCAGGCAGGTACACTTTAAGTTTTAGCGGTGCAGAAACACTTGATCCGCGCTATAAGATCTTTTTGAAGGATAGCTTTTTGAAAGATTCGCTCGATCTGTCTGTTAATACCGTTTACCAGTTTAATCTTGATCGAAACAATCCGAAAACATTTGGTGATACCAGGTTTAGTTTAGTGGTACATCCTACCCATATCCAGGACCTTTACCAGCTTACTACTTTTGACGCCATAAAATACAATAACAGTGTACAGCTAAACTGGAAAGCTGCCCACGAGGGTTATTATACTGATTTTAAAGTGCAGCGCAGCATTGACGGGGGCAAAACGTTTACCACTATCGGTGATGTACAGTCGGACGCCTCAGGAATGTACGGATTTTCGGATACCAACCCTGTGTTAACAGGCACTGATCAATACCGCATTTTCCAAACTGTTGATAGCACGGTTACTAAAACGTCCGGCGTAGTTACCATTGCTTATACACCAGAGGTTGTGCCAACAAATATTTTAAAGGTGTATCCAAACCCGGCTGCAACAACCTTAAATGTGGTTATCAAAACCAATGAGGACGGCGGGCCGTTAGTGATGCGGATCTATAACATGAAGAGCCAGCTGGTACTCAGCAATACTTTTGGCAAAGACAGCACGCTGAGTATGGAAGTTAGCAAATTGATAACCGGAACTTACGTTATACACGTAACCGATAGTAACAAAGATTATGGCTCGGTAACGTTTACAAAACTATAAGTGATATTTATCGCCATTCATTTTCACCCCAAACAAAAACCGAACGGGCAAACGGCATAAAAATAAAAAAATGTCATTTCGACCAACGAGAGAGATCTATACATATGCCAGGCGGACTATCCATGTATAGATCCCTCACTATCGTTCGAGATGACAAAGAATACTATATATTTATATCGATTTGCTTTGATTTGAGGTTGGCGAGATATAGTTGCGCCTGTTATTCCCTCTTGGTCCGCGGCCGCCTGCCGGCTCGGCAGATGACGGCGCAAAGCTCAACTGATCTAACACGCCGGTAACCACTTTCGGCAGGTCGTCAATATTTTTCTGGGCGTTATGGTGCACTTCGCCTACGCCAAAGCCGCGCCATACAATTTCTTTACTGCGACGGTCTATCAGGTCTATAATTAAAGTCCCTTCTTTATAATGTTCCTGGCCTACGCCCATGCCGCCATACATAAATGGCGCGCCGTAAGCATAATAGTATGGGCGGTACCAACCACCCCAACCACCCCAGCCGCCGTAACCGAAGCCCAGGCCAAAACCGGGATAAAACCCGCCGGGATAGTCATTATAATAATAGGTGCGGGTGCCGCGGCCCACCACGCTCGAATAGCTGATGATCAGATCGGGGTTACGCTGGTTCAATGTTAAACCTTTAGTTACCAACGACGCTGTTGCCGCGTCTTTTATCTTGGCATCGGCAACCATATTTCCACCCGTGTTGTTGCCTTTTGTATGGCCCGCCGGCATCCACGCAAAAGTGCGGTACCTGCTTAAATTGGTGCGGTTTAGTCCGGCAACATAATAATCATAGCTGGTACAGGCAGATAAGCCTGATATAAACAAAACTACCAGCAACACATAGATCGATCTTTTCATGGCTATATATCCCTCTTTTTAGTATTTGTTAGACTAACAATGTATAAAAGGTTTAACACGAATTTAAGTTTTTTGTGGGTATTATTAGCCCCCTCTAAATCTCCCCCGGTAGGGGAGACTTTTTTAAAGCCCTCCCTACCGGGGAGGGTTGGGTGGGGCTTATTTTTACTAATCAAACTAAAAAAACCAATCAAAAGTTGCACTTTTGCTATCCCGATGGTACCGCTAAGCTTTAAGGGAGCGTATTTTTGCATATAAGCAGCATGAACCAATATTTTATAATAGATTTCGATAGTACATTTACACAAGTTGAGGCATTAGACGAGCTTGCCCGCATATCCTTAAAAAATCATCCCGACAGGGAAAAAATATACCAGCAGATAGAGGACCTGACCAACGCGTCGATGGAAGGCAAACTATCATTTAGCCAGAGCCTTGAGGCAAGGGTTAAACTTTTAGAAGCCAACCGCGATCATTTAAAACTGCTGATAACGCACTTAAAGAAAAAAGTTTCGACCTCGTTTTCGCGCAATACCATATTTTTTAAGAACCACCAGGACGAAGTATTGATCGTATCGGGCGGGTTCAAAGAGTTTATCACCCCGGTGGTTACCGAGTATCATATCAAAAAAGAAAACATCTACGCCAATACTTTTAAGTTTGACGATGATGGTAATATTATCGGCTATGATCGTGAGAACCCGCTATCGCAGGAGGGAGGCAAAGTAAAGCTGTTAAAAGAACTAAAGCTTGAAGGCGATATTTACGGTATCGGCGATGGTTATTCTGATTTCCAGCTGAAGGAATCGGGTATGATCAAAAAGTTCTTTGCTTTTACTGAAAACATCGAGCGTAAATCAGTAGCCGAAAAAGCCGACCATATTACCCCAAGCTTTGACGAGTTTTTATACATCAACAAGCTGCCGCGCGCCATATCTTATCCTAAAAACCGTATTAAGTGTTTGGTGGTGGGTAATGTAGAGGAAGATGCCTTAACCCAAATGCAAAAAGAGGGCTACAACATACGCCAGCGCGACACCCTTGAAGAAAAGTACCTTGACGAAGCCGGCGTATTGCTTTGCGATGAAGACAGCCAGCCAACACCAGAGCAAATACAAAATGCCGGCAGGTTAAAAGTTATTGGCTGCTTTGGAAAAGTAAACCGCAAGCTGGGCGAGGCAGCCTGCGAAAGCGGCATCATCATTTTTGATGACCCTAAGCATAACCCCCGCAATGACGATTTTTTACCGAAGCGTGTAATTGCTTTTATGAACGAGGGCAAGACGCATACCAGCTGTAATTTCCCCGATCTGCAGCCGCCGCGTATAAACAATGCGCACCGCCTGATCCATATCCACAAAAACATACCGGGGATACTGGCCCAGATAAACGAGGTTTTTGCCCAGCACAACATCAATATCGTAGCCGAGTTTTTGGTTACCAACGAGCAAATAGGCTATGTAATTACCGATGTTAATACCGGCTATGATACCCAGGTGCTAAACCAGCTAAAGGCTATTGAGCATACTATTAAGTTTAGGTTGCTTTATTAGTCGATAGTCCATGGTCCATAATCGATGGTTTTGAATAATTGAACTTTTTAACTATGGACTATGGTCTATCGACCATGGACTAACTACCCTCCACCAACGGCACTACCAATACGGGCACTTCCGAGTGCCGTACCACGTGTTCGGCTACACTGCCCATCAGCAGGCGGTCAATACCTGAGCGGCTATGTGTGCCAATAACGATCAGATCAGCACCGAACTCTTTACTGCAATTTATTATACCATCGGCTGTGTTGCCAAATTCGCTGAAATGGGTAACCTCGATGCCATGAGCAAATTTTTCAATAGTTCTGTCTACCAGTGATTGTGATGCCTTATTTTGCGCATTAAGCACGTCAACATCCGGCACCATCGACAAGTCGGAAGCCCCGAGTAACGGATCGCCGCTATTATTGTATGGCATTATCATTGGTTCAACTATGTGTACCACTCCTACTGCGGCATTAAACTTATGGGCAATATCAAAGCCATATTGCGCGGCGTTTTCGGCAAACTTACTGTCGTCTATCCCTATGAGTATTTTTTTGATCAGCATGATTATAAAGGTTAATTGTATGTATAAACAACTTATAGGCAATTTGTTTTACTCGATTTCCCCAAACAAAAAAGGCGTCACCCTGAGACTCTCGAAGGGTGAGCGTAAAGGCCCGCATGCTTCGAGGGCCTCAGCATAACAACCCTGTTATTTCAATAGCAATTTAAAATCCGTTGCTGTTCATCCAGCTTTTACACCAGTCGAACCACTTTTCTTTGCTTTTAGAGTTGTTAATACCAAACCCATGTCCGCCGGCCTGGTAAATATGCAGTTCGCCTTTTACTTTGGCTTTTATCATGGCGTTATAAAACAGCAGGGCGTTTTCTACGGGCACGGTGCCATCATCCTCGGCCATTACCAAAAAGGTGGGTGGCGTATCGGCAGTTACCTGTTTCTCGTTGCTATATAGATCAACCAGCTCTTGCGGTGGATTTTTACCAATTAAATTATCTTTTGATCCCTGGTGGGTCAGGTCGCCAAAAGTAATAACCGGGTACATCAGTATGGCAAAATCAGGGCGCAGGCTAATGTTGTTTTTGTTGTCGATAACTACTTGTTTATAATGGGTTTCGGCGGTTGAGGCCAAATGCCCTCCGGCAGATGCACCAAGAATACCAATTTTAGCCGGATTAATGCCCCACTCGGTAGCACGGCTGCGAACGATCTGGATGGCTCTTTGTGCATCCTGTAACGGGCCGATGGTTTTATCCTTCATGATCAGATCGCTGGGTAAGCGATATTTTAAGATAAAAGCTGATACACCTATCTGGTTAAACGCCCTGGCAATGCTGTAACCTTCGTTATCCATTGACAATCCACCGTATCCCCCACCCGGGCAAATGATAACTGCAGTACCGGTAGCTATGCTTTTATCAGCCGGGTATGGCAGTAGTGTTGGCGTAACTACTTTCCAGGCCCAGTCTTTACTGCCGGTTTCAACGTAATCGGCCGGGGCAGGCTTTGAATTAGGTACACCATCAGGGTATAGTAAAATTGGCTTTACGTCCTGCGCATGGGTAGTTATTACAGCAGCGGCAAATGTCAGTACGGTAAAAATCAGTTTTTTCATTGGTTTGTATTTGTAGAGATTTAAAATTACGAGATCTGATCATTAAAATCCATTGGCACTTAACCAGCTTGCACACCAGTTGAACCATAATTCGCGGCTTTTTGAGTTTACTAAACCAAAGCCATGCCCGCCTTCCTGGAAAAGATGCAACTCTGACTTTACTTTGGCTTTTTGCAAAGCTTCATACATTAATATGGAGTTTTTAACCGGTACAGCGCCATCGTCCCCCGCCTGCATTAAAAAAGTGGGTGGCGTTTCTGGCGTTACCTGTAACTCGTTACTATAAAGGTCTATTTGTTCTGTTGATGGGTTTTTACCTAAAAGGTTTTCCTGCGATCCGCGATGGGCATACTCGCCAAAGGTTATCACCGGGTAAGCCAAAACCGCGAAGTCGGGCCTTACGCTGATGCCTTTATTGTCTATTACCGGTTTGTTAAAATGGGTCTCGGCGGTTGCCGCCAGGTGCCCGCCTGCAGAAAACCCGAGGATGCCGATCTTTGCAGGATTAATACCCCATTTCGCCGCGTTTTTGCGTACCAGCATAATAGCGGTCTGTGCATCCTGCAACGGTCCTATAGCTTTATCAACCATGATCTGGTCGCTTGGCAGGCGGTACTTTAGGACAAACGCGGTAACGCCTATTTTATTAAACTCCTTTGCTACGGCATAACCCTCATGGCCTATTGCCAGTATAGCATAGCCCCCACCCGGGCAAATAATTACCGCGGTGCCATTGGCTTTACCTTTTGCCGGAAAAAATGGAATTAACGTTGGTATGCTAACATTGCTGACATGGCTATCCTGGGTAATTGACTCGACATAAGTTGCCGGTGCAGGCTTGGCATTAATTACGCCGTTAGGATATAACGGAATTGCAGGCGCAGTGCCCTGGGCATAAGATATAGTTACTACAGCCATTAAAAGCAAAGTTGCATAGAAGAATTTCATAATAAAAGGTTTATACAATTATAAACCTTTTCAAAGAGAAAGACTATATCGACATAAAAAGAAACAGCGCAGCAATTGCAACAATATTGATGAATATCAAATACTTCTCCATCTGGCGCAAGTCTTAGAGCGATGGCAAATAGCCCGGCCTGACTTGTGACCTGTGAAGCACAAGTCAGGCCTTTTCCCGATCCTAACCGCTAAGACTTGCGCTATTTATTGGCATTACACCTGCTCAGCATTTTTGTAAAATTCCGGCTTATTGCTTAACCAAACAAACGCAATAATTATACAAACAACCCCGGTTACCGAAGGCATAAACTGGCTATAGGGTTTATATTGCGGGAAAACAGTGCCGATAAACGCCGAAGCAATAGCAGTAAGCGCGGTTATCATTTTATAGGCATGCTCGTACATGATGGCTTTTTTTAGAAAGGTTACGGATAGTACGGTTTTTAAAAGATCATACATGGCGAGTAATAACAATGTGCCCAATGTAGAATAGGTGATTACCGGGCTCCAATACATGCCCAGGGCAAATACATAATAAAGATAATACATGGCCGATGCTATGGCTAATATGGGCACCAAACAGTCGAGCAGTTTGGGTTTTTGACCATTGAGCCTGATAGACCGGATACCACTAAAGCATGCATAGCCGCTCAGCATAGTGATCACCAATAAAAAGTTATTACGGTTAAAAACAAAAATGCCAAAAAGACCGGTCAGGATCACCACTATGATCATCCACATAAAATACCGGCCGAACCGGACATGCCATTTACCCGTTTTGCTTACCACGGCTGCAGTAAGCCCTGCGATAAGCGCCAATGAACCCGCGGGTACATGAGTGGCTATGTTGATCGTATGGG
>JAQBOP010000129.1 GCA_028287975.1 Mucilaginibacter sp.
ATAAAATTGACGACTTTGAATCGGTGAGTTTATAAGCTGATTAAATAATCCTATTTCAACAGCGGATCTTTCTCTTTTGCAAAAACATTGTAAACCAACTTATCTAATTTGGCCGGGATCAGCTTACTTAAAAGCACAGTGAGTTTGCCTTGGCCCGTCATGATCAGGGTTCGCTCCCTCTTTTCAACCCCATCGGCAATATTTTTTGCAACCTCGTCTGCAGTCATCATTTTCTCTTCGTGCAACGTGCTTTCGCCCTGCTGATTGCCATCTTTATTTAATGCGGTATTACGGATGTTTGACGCTGTAAATCCCGGGCATGCGGTCATTATGTGTACGCCTGTTTTTAAATTCTCTACCCGTAAAGCATCCAGGAAACCATTCATAGCGAATTTTGATGCCGAATAACCCGTTCTGCCGGGCAAACCTTTATAACCGGCAATAGATGATACTCCTACTATAGATCCCTTTGTTTTTAATATTTCGGGCAACGCGTATTTGGTACAATATACTGTCCCCCAAAAATTTACGTCCATTAAAGTTTTTAATACTTGTATATCAGTATCTTTAAATAAAGCACGCATCGAGATCCCGGCATTGTTGATCAGTATATCAATTTTTCCGAAAGTAATAATAGCCTGTTTGATCAAATGGTCACAATCGCTTTCAATAGCAACATCGCATTGTACCGCTACGGCTTTAATTTGATACTGATCTTGTAATGATTGTGCAATTTCGCATAACGTAACATATTGGCGGGCAGCCAAAACCAGGTTAGCCCCCCGGCGCGCAAATTCTTCTGCTAATGATTTACCAATACCCGAAGAGGCACCGGTTATGATTACTATTTTATTGTTCAACTTCATAATTCAATAAATTGCGATGGGTAAATGTATTTTATTCCACAATTCGCAATCGATCAATCCGGTCAAAATGTTTTCTGTTTAAGGTAGCAAAAGGCAAATCGTTAGCAATTGATGTTGCAGCTATGAAAAGATCGGCAATGTCAATTTGTTTACGTTTTTGTTTTAAATCGCTATTAATACTTACAGCAACTTTTACTGTTGATTGATCAAGTGCCAAAACCTGTGTATATTTGAGTATCTGTTCCCAAAAGTTTAATTGCGATTCTGTAGCTCCAGAATAAATTTCATATTCTGTTATTGCAGAAATACAAAAATCATATCCCTGATTAAATAACTTTATTAAGGTTGAATTGGATTTTTCAGACTTTCTAAAATAGTCTATAAGAATGGAAGTATCTACTAAGACTATTTTGTCCGCCATTGATTTATCACTTGCCTTGTTTTAGAGATAACATCTAACTGTTTTTCTGAAAACGTTGGCCCGTTTAACAGTAAAATTTCAAAAACACTTCTGTCATTTTCAGGCATCGTTTTTTTATCTATCGCAGCTTTAAGTTTGATCAGTTCTGTTTCGGGTAGATTTTTTACAATCTTCAATAACTCGTTAAATTTAATATCAACAACTGCCTGCATAGTTCAAATTTAACAAGTTTCCGGGCAAAATGCAAATAACAAGGGAAATGTCAGTAGTAATTGATCTTACTATTTTATTGTTCAACTTCATAGGCTGGCGGGTACAGTTGTATGCCTTCTGTTATTTTTATTTCAGGCAATTTAAACATGTACTTGGCAGCGAATATAAGCATAGCCCCATAAAAATTCTTTATGTATTGCCAGCTAATTTTTGGTATACTATCGCTTTTAAAGTTGATGATATAAGTTTTTGGAAAGTAATAATTTTTAAAACCAGCCAGCCTCATCCTGTAAGAAAAATCAATGTTATGGCCGTACTGTACAAAACGCTCGTCAAATAAGCCTATTTCATTTAATACCGGCCTGCGTATCAGCATAAAGGCATCATTCAGAATATCGATCTCTGATGTTTGAAATTCCTCTACCCATTCTTTATGATTGCGGTTTGATAAGCGTGATTTGGCAAAATGTTTAGAAAAACCTATCAGCTTAAAAAAGCTGATCCAGGGTTTTGTTAAACCGCGGTTTGATTCAGGTAAAAAACTTCCTTGTGCGTTTAGCATCCGTACGCCCAAACCACCGGCATCAGGGTGGGCATCCATAAAATCAATAACCTTATCCAAAGTTTCTTTGCCGCAAATAGTATCCGCATTGACCAGTAAAATATACTCGCCTTTGGACACTTCTATACCTTGGTTATTTGCTTTGGCAATGCCTTCATTAACAGTATTGGCAATCAGGCGAATTTCCGGGTAATCAGCATGAAGCACACCAACAGAATTATCGGTCGATGCATTGTCAACTATAACCAATTCATAATCAATAGCGTTACCTGCTTTAATTAAAGAATTTAGTGCGAGCTTTAGTAAATCACAACGATTATGATTTACTATGATTACCGATAATTTCATAGTTACCTGGATAAAGAATTTTCATATGGAACACGCGTAGCAATTGATCTCCCCAAGGTGATCTCATCTACGCACTCCAATTCTCCACCAAAGGCTATGCCACGGGCTATTGTTGAGATACTTATGTTGAAATGTTTTAATCTTTTATGCAAATAAAAGATTGTAGTATCCCCTTCCATGGTAGCACTCAACGCAAAAATGACTTCTTTAATTTCGTCATTATTTAAGCGTTCAACCAGCGTATCCACCTGCAGGTCTGACGGCCCGATGCCATCCATCGGCGATATTAGGCCACCCAACACATGGTAAACACCATTGTACTGGCTGGTGTTTTCAATAGCCATTACATCGCGGGTATCTTCAACAACGCAGATCAGGCTATGGTCGCGTTTGTGGGATGAACAGATCTCGCAAACGTGCTGATCAGAAATATTATGACAGGTTTTGCAAAACTGGATCTCGTTACGCAGCTTACTTATTGTTCCGCTAAATTTCTCAACTTCTTCTTTATCCTGGTTTAAAAGGTGCAGCACCAACCGTAAAGCCGTTTTCTGCCCCACACCCGGTAATTTCGCAAACTCGGCAACCGCATTCTCCAACAACTTCGACGAAAAGTTCATATTGCGAAGATAGTTAATAGTCCGGAAGTCGGAAAGAGCGAGGATAACCTGATTGTTTATTTTTTTGTTTAATAAACACAGTATACATAACTTGTCACCAATTATATAAACTACTTTGTCATTTCGAACGGTAGTGAGAAAACTATACACCTGCAATATTTTTATGTATGGATTTCTCCCGTTGGTCGAAATGACATAGATAATTGGAAAATATGTCGCCCGGATTACTGCTCTCATTTATAATAGGTTATTTTTTGGTGTTGTTGGTGATATCGTGGCTGACGTCAAGGAAGTCGTCGGACAACGACACATTCTTTGTGGCAAACCGCAACTCTAAATGGTATCTGGTGGCTTTCGGGATGATAGGCACTGCCTTAAGCGGAGTGACATTCATATCTGTACCCGGTAAGGTTGGCGCACCAAGTGGCGACCAGTTTGCTTATTTCCAGTTTGTATTGGGTAACGCGGCAGGGTTTATCATAATAGCTACAGTATTATTGCCATTGTATTACCGCATGAAGCTGACCTCAATTTACAGCTATATTGAGCATGCTTTAGGTACGTGGAGCTATAAAACAGCGGCAGGGATCTTTTTGATCAGCCGGGTAATTGGGTCATCGTTCAGGCTTTACCTGGTAGTTATTGTATTGCAGAAATTTATTTTTGACAGCTACGGCGTGCCTTTTGCCGTTACCGTGCTAATATGCTTGGCATTGATCTGGGCCTATACTTTTAAAGGCGGGTTAAAAACCATTATCATTACAGACAGTCTGCAAACGCTGTTTTTGGTATCTTCTGTTTTCCTGTCGATATTTTTTATCTGCAAGGCCATGAATTATAATATTTTTGAAGCAGCCGACGCGATAAAAAACAGCAGCTACTCTAAAATATTTTTCTTTAATAATTTTTTAAGCAGTCATTTCCATTTTAGCAAGGAGTTTATCGGCGGTATGTTTATCACCATAGGTATGACCGGGCTTGATCAGGACCTGATGCAAAAAAACCTGAGCCTTAAAAACATTCGCGAAGCGCAAAAGAACATGTTCAGTTTTACCGCTGTGTTTGTGGTGATCAATATTTTCTTTTTAAGTGTGGGTGCTTTGTTGTACATGTATGCAACCCGTTACGGCGTTCCTGTACCAAAAACAACAGATTACCTCTATCCTACCATCGCCCTAAAATATTTAGGAGTGATTCCAGCTATTGTATTTATGCTTGGGCTTACTGCGGCTACTTTTGCCACTACAGACTCAGCATTAACTGCCTTAACCACATCATTTTGCGTGGATTTTTTAAACTTTAACAAGGGTAAAGATATCAATAGCAAAAAAATGGTTAACGTGAGGCATTACGTCCACATCGCTTTTTCGGGATTGCTATTTTTAACCATTATTATATTTAACGCTATTAATAACGATGCCGTGGTGAGCGCGATATTTAAGGTAGCGTCATACACGTACGGGCCTTTACTGGGGTTGTATTCGTTCGGATAGTTCGTTAGCAACAGGCAGGTTAGAGATAAACTGGTACCGTTTATTTGTGTACTATCGCCGGCTATATGTTTTTACTTAAGCGCTAATTCTACGGCTTTATTTGGCTATACTTTTGATAACGAACTTATCCTGGCAAACGGAATTATTACATTTGCAGGATTACTGCTTACGTCTAAAACTAAAACAAAAGTGGCAATTGCATAATTATACTACATTTAAGATACGATATGACAGGTGAAGAGAAAATAAGACACGCGTTTGAAAACAAAAACTGGCAGGAAATTAAAGTAACCGATTCCTGGCAGATCTTTAAAATAATGGCCGAATTTGTCGACGGCTTTGAGAAACTTGCCAAAATAGGCCCATGTGTATCCATATTCGGATCAGCACGTACCAAAAACGATAACCGCTACTATAAACTTGCCGAAGATACAGCCCGTTTGCTAACAGAGCGTGGTTATGGCGTAATATCTGGCGGCGGGCCCGGTATTATGGAGGCTGCCAACAAAGGCGCTTACGAAGCTGGTGGCAAATCAGTAGGATTAAACATCGAACTACCCTTTGAGCAATTTCACAATAAATATATTGATAGGGATAAGGTATTGGAATTTGATTATTTCTTTATCCGCAAGGTAATGTTCATGAAATATTCGCAGGGCTTTATTATTCTGCCGGGTGGTTTTGGCACTTTGGACGAATCATTCGAAGCGGTTACTTTGATCCAGACAGGCAAAATTGCCCGTTTCCCTATTGTATTTGTGGGAGTAGAATATTGGGGCGGCCTATTTAACTGGATAACTGAAAAAATGCTGAACCAAGAACATAACATCCATCCTGATGACCTGAACCTATACAGGCTGGTGGACACCGCAGAAGAAGCAGTTGAACATATTTTCCGTTTCTATGATAAGTATGTGTTGAAGCCGAATTTCTAATTGAAAAATTTGATAATATGCAAAAATGGGCGTTACAAATAATACAATGCCCCTTTTTACTTGGATATTAGCTATACTTATTTACTCTTTACTGCCTTATCGCCCTCAGCAGGCTTTTTAGCTTTTTCAATCATTTCGGCTACTTCATTAGCCAGGTCTTGATCACTCATTCCTGACATGTAGCCAATTCGTTCAAATCTTATAATGCCATCACGGTCAATTATAAACTTAGTAGGTATACCGGGTACTTTATATATTTTTATGAATTTGTTTTGAATACCATCAGCACCATTTTCATCAAAAATTACCTTAAAGGTGTAATGATTTTCGGCAAGGAAATTTTTAACCAGGTCCTTATAATCAGCTGCTTTTTCGCGGGTATCTATAAATAAAAACTGTACATCGTTATCCTTTTTATACTTGTTCAAAACCAGCTGCATGCCGGGAAATGACATCTTGCACGGCCCGCACCAAGTGGCCCAAAAGTCGACCACAACTACTTTGCCTTTGTAATCAGCTAATGAAACAGTTTTTCCATCCATGTCTTTTAACTCAAAAACAGGTGCCGGTTGATTGGTAATCAATTCCGGGGTAGTTTGTGCTGTTACACGCTGCAAGCAAAACAAACTAATTAACAATAGCAGGTTTAGATTTTTCATAGGTTTAGTTCTCTAAATGGATTAGAGAAAGCAATTTACAAAAGATATTTTTAAAACCGCAATAGTGTTATTTAGATTATTTTAATCAGGATTTAACGGAGTTTTATTTACTTTGCGGAGATGGACAAACCTGCCAAATCAAAAAAAGAAGCCGCTTTAGGATTTATATTTATTACGCTGCTGATCGATGTAACCGGTTTAGGTATTATTATCCCGGTACTACCCAAGCTAATTGAGACCCTGATACATGGTAATTTAAGCGAAGCATCGCGCTACGCGGGCCTTTTAACACTGGCCTATGCAGTGATGCAATTTATATTTGCGCCTGTATTGGGTAATTTGAGCGACAAATACGGCCGCCGACCGGTTTTGCTGGGATCATTATTAGGTTTTGGGATCGATTATTTATTTTTAGCCTTTGCCCCCAGCATTGGCTGGCTGTTTTTAGGCCGGGCCATAGCGGGTGTTACCGGCGCCAGTTTCACTACGGCCGCAGCATACATTGCTGATGTGAGCACACCCGAAAAACGTGCACAAAACTTTGGGATGATAGGTGTTGCATTTGGCTTGGGTTTTATTATAGGCCCTGTAATTGGTGGCGTACTTGGCAAGTATAGTACACATCTCCCCTTTTTAGCAGCCGCCGGTTTAGCCTTGCTCAATACCATTTACGGATACTTTGTATTGCCTGAATCTTTAGACAAAGCGCATCGCCGGCCTTTTGAACTCAAGCGGGCAAATCCGTTGGGCTCATTGTTACAACTAAATAAATACCCTGCGGTTTTAGGTTTAGCTGCGTCGTTATTCCTGGTTTATTTTGCTGCACAATCCGTACAAAGTGTCTGGACATTTTATACCATGACCAAGTTTGGGTGGAACGAGGCCTGGGTAGGTTATTCTTTAGGGTTTGTTGGGTTAAGCATTGCCGCTGTTCAAGGTGGTTTGATACGTATTGCTATCCCCAAATTGGGCCAGCAGCGCAGTATCTGGATGGGACTGTCATTTTACGCCATCGGCTTAATATTATTCGCTTTTGCTACCAAAGGCTGGATGATGTTCGCCTTTATGATACCTTACGCTCTGGGCGGAATTGCAGGCCCGGCCCTGCAGGGAATTATGACCGAGCAGGTACCAGCCAATGAACAAGGCGAACTGCAGGGTGCCCTTACCAGCCTGGCCAGTTTAAGCTCAATTTTTGGCCCGTGGATCATGACCTATCTTTTTTATAAATTCACGCAAAAGAGTACGTCGGTTTATTTGCCCGGAGCACCTTTTATTTTAGGTGCAATACTGATGCTGTTAAGTGTGCTATTAGCCGTTAGAAGTTTTAAAAGAAACACAAACTAAACTTATTGGTTATACAAACTGCTAATTTCACACTTTGTCTTATATGGCCGACGAGCGATCACCTATTTCTAAACTAACCAAAAAGGTTACCCGAACAAAAGGGTCTGCGGCTTTAGGTTTTATTTTTATCACCATTTTTGTTGACGTTTTAGGTTTGGGTATAATCATACCCGTAATGCCTAAATTATTACAAACGCTGGGGCATTTTGACTTGAGCATGGCATCCAAATATAACGGATGGCTTACGTTGATCTATGCATCCATGCAACTTGTTTTTGCCTCTATAATGGGGAGTTTAAGCGACAGGTATGGCCGCAGGCCGGTCCTGTTGATCTCGTTATTCGGCTTTAGTATTGATTATTTATTTATGGCCTTCGCACCATCAATTGCATGGCTGTTTGTCGGTCGGTTTATAGCCGGTGTGACAGGTGCCAGTACAGCCACCGCGACGGCTTATATCGCAGACATCAGTACAGGCCATAAAAGAGACGCTAACTTTGGTTTAGTTGGCGCAGCCTCGGGCATAGGTTTAATTCTTGGCGTTGGATTAGGCGGTTATTTGGGAGAGATCAATATAAAATTTCCGTTTATGGCAGCGGCGGGTTTTGCTTTTTTAAATGGGATGTATGGATTATTTGTATTACCTGAATCACTTAAGCCTGAACACCGGCGAAAATTTGAATGGAAAAGGGCTAATCCGTTAGGGTCACTAATAAGAGTATTCACCAGGCATGTTGGCTTAGCCGGTTTAATAAGCGCCATACTATTAGTGTACATTGCCCAAAAAGCTGTCGAATATTTGCTATCGTTCTTTTTATATGAAAAATTTAACTGGTCAATGCATAGTGTCAGCCTGCTGGCGCTGTTTATCGGCGGGCTGCTGTTTGCCATACAGGCGGGTTTGATCCGGTATACCATACCCAAATTTGGCCAGCAAAAAAACATTATCGCCGGTATTATATTTTACGCTATTGGCCTAACACTTATTGCTTTTGTAAACCGGGGATGGCTGGTGTATATATTTATGATCCCTTATTGCCTCGGTGGTATATCCGGCCCTGCACTACAGGGGTTTGCAACTAAAAAAGTTGCCAAAAATGAGCAAGGCGAACTACAAGGCGCAATAACTATACTTAACAGTATAAGTGTCATTATCGGTCCGTTTATATTTAGCTTTTTGTTTGCTCATTATACCAACAAAAGCACGGGAGTCTACTTTCCGGGTGCGCCGTATTTATTGGCTGCGGTATTGATGATCATCAGCGCTTTCCTGGCGATAAAGAGTTTCAGGAACCCGGTTAGAAAGATCAGGTCAGTCAAGCCCGCTAACGCCTCCTGATATCACAAACTTCATCATATCGGCAGCATTCCTGTCAATGGGTTTAACCTTATCGGCAGCAATAATAATAACCTGCCCTGCAAACGAATATGAATAAGGAAAATAAACAGCTACTTCACCGGGCAAGCCTAATTTGGTTAGATCCTTTTGTACCAGGAAGCCAATCTTTTTCAGGCCAAACTCATTAACCTCGACAATAACAGCTTCATTAAATTTCTTTTCATCACCAACAAAAGCTTCGGTAAGATCTTTAATTGACGAGTAGAGGAAATTAAAGAACGGCAACTTATTTAGCCATTTTTTAAACCAGCGCTTTATTGGGTCGGTAACTACGTTGGTTACCATCACGCCGGCAATCATGATCACTATCAGGACGTTTAAAATACCCAGGCCGGGTATATGCATGGGCCGGCCTTTACTGTCGTTCCACAAAACATCGCTTAAATTTAATGCCCTGTCAACGCTCGAAACCGCCCAGAAGATCAGGAAAGCAGCCGCGCCTATCGGCACAACTACTATCAATCCTTTAAAAAAATAATTTAATAAGGCCCTGGCTACTTTGGTCATTTTGCTCTGCAATTTCTACTCGTAAAAGTACACTCTTTTATTTTTACGCGTGTGATTTTTGGAAATTTAAGAAAATTCCACTCAAAACAGTATCACTTTATCGCTGTAAATCCTTACCTATAAAAATGATAATAGCGCAAACATTAATAGAATTAATAACACTCAAAACCGACATAGCAGAAATGGAAAAATGATTTCAAGAATTCATGTTGTCAAAATTCCATACTAATACGGAAGTGAAAAGGAAGACAACAAAAAAATAATTGAATAGGAACTTAAAGAAACGCGAATATCGCACACATGCAGGCATCAAAACACATGGGTATTTG
>JAQBOP010000145.1 GCA_028287975.1 Mucilaginibacter sp.
CACTACACCCAAGCCATTCCAATAAATATTAGGTACTAAGTGATGATTAATGATTTTGGTTTGTTTCCCTACTATAACAACCGCTAACAAATCAACATTAGCTACTACCGCCACGGTTATTACTGCCACTGTTATCACAAAGTAATTCATGATACGGGCATAGGTATCGCCCGAATTTTTATTTTTTGCGTGGCTAAAGAAAAAGGGCTCTGCACCCAGGCGGAATGCCTGTACAAAAATGCTTAGAAATATGGCTATTTTGGCACAGGTACCATAAATGCCAACATCCCTATCACTTGTCGCTTCGGGCAACATGTGTTTTAACATTACTTTGTCCAATGATTCATTGATGATAAATGAAATGTTAGCGATAAGTATTGGCCAACTGTACAAAAACATTTCTTTGTACATAACACCATCAAACTTCAGTTTAAGTTTAAATATTTCCGGCAGCAATAAAAATATGGTAAATACACTTGCGGCAGCATTAGCCAAAAAAACATAACCCACCCAATGCGGCCTGTACCAGCCTGCCATCCACTGTGCACCGGGCAAATGGTGTTTTATAATAAAAGGAACACCAAACAGAAAGAACAAATTAAATAATACTACAAAAAGTATATTGGTACATTTTACAAATGCATATTTAATAGGTCTTCCATCGGCCCGGATCTTGGCAAAGGGTATAACACAAAAAGCATCAGCCACTAATATTATTAGAAAGTTTTTAACATAAAACGCGTAGTCAGCATGGTCTTTAATAACCCCTGCCTGCATATAGTTTATAATGTCATCAAGGAATAACAGACAAAACACCAGGAACACCAACGATACTGCTATAACCACCCCAAAAGCGTTATTATAAACCTGTTGTTTATTGTCTGCGCGTTTTTGCAGGTACCTGAAATAAGTGGTTTCCATGCCAAATGCCAAAATTGCATTTACAATAGAGGCATTACCATACATCGCTGTAAAGATACCATTGCCGCCAACGGGCAATGCACGGGTATAAATTGGCGTTAAAACAAAGTATATCATCCGGGAAATGATAGTACTTAAACCGTATATGGCAGTTTGCCCGGCAAATTTTTTAGCTGTTGACAATAGAATAGTGTATTATTTGTCCTATTTATATATAGCGATGGGTTTTAAACCCATCGCTATATATGTGAGGTTATTTAAACAATCCCCTTTTTAATACTTCAAAATTACGATAGTTTTTTAATTCGCCCTCATTAGTTTCAACGGCGGTTACTTCGGCATCTTGCGGGCCTTCATGGCACCAATCTAAAAACATATCAAGCATGGCGGGTTCGCCTTCGGCTTCAATAAATACATCGCCGCCAGGTTGATTTTTTATGGTGCCGCGTATGCCTAACTGATCGGCCACAGCTTTGGTCGACGCGCGGTAAAACACACCTTGTACCCTGCCTTTAACTGTAATATCCAGATGCTTCATATAAGGCAAAAGTAAAAATTAAAAAGTCAAAAAGATCCATTCATTTACAGAACAGACCAAATTGCCCTGTTAAGGGCTATCTATTTGTAGCAGAAAAACGAACTCGTAGAGGCTACCCTTTTAATGGTAATTAACCGGTCGCATAGGGGTTGCTCCTATGGAGCATTTATTTATTTTGTTTAGGAGCTACAAAGGGGTTGCCCCTAAAGGGGCATAGAATTATACTAAACGCCTAACCTTAGTATCCGGCGTGATCATCAAATTATCAAGGCCCGTTATCAGGTTAAGGCCGGGTGTTTTTCCGCGTTCCAGGGTTCCTTTTTCTTTATCAATGCCCAGGTAAGTAGCTCCGTTTATGGTTGCCCATTGCAATAGCCTTTCTGTGCTCAACGATGGGAATTTTTGCTGCAGGGTGCGCATCTCGTTAAGTATGCACAATTTATTATTTGACGCCAGGCTATCCGTACCCAGGGTAATGTTAAAACCCTGATCTAAAAACAAATCTACCTTGGGTAGGGTACCCTCTATATACAAATTTGCATTAGGGCAAAAGCACCAATGGATCCTGCGGTCAAAACGTTTTATAAAGTAAATATCCTTTAAATTGGTGCAGGTATTATGTACCATTAAAATATCCTGCTTGCTGGTTAAGAGTGGTATTACCGATTGCAGCGAATTACGTGCCTGCGGTTTAAAATAGCTTATATCAATACCAAAGTGAGCATACAGGTCATTAAAACTACCCAGCTTATACCTGTAAAACTTATTCTCATCTTCACATTCCTGGTTATGTATGCTGATGAGGTTTTTATTGGGCTTGTCGTCGCAATACTTCTTTATCAGCTTAAATAATTCTTTTGATACCGAATATGGGGCATGTGGTGTTACGGAGCATGGTTGTGGCTTAAATTGCGCCACTAAATCTAAAGCGCTTTTAAATACAGCATCGGCACGCTCGGGCGTAAAGCCAAAGGTTTCTACAAAAGTGTGATAGTATAATTTACTTTTTGCTTTAATAGGAATAGTTACATTGCTGTTTGATATATCGCCTACGGCAACAATGCCGTTTTCGTACATATCGTTATCCGCTTTTATGGCCGCAGCTTCTACTTCTTGGGGATCAGAATTTCTCAGTTGCTGAATGCCTTTTATAAAGTCAACCAAACCACTGCTTTCGGGTATCCTGCCGTGCAGGTGCGATAGCTCGACATGGCAATGAGTATTAATAAATCCGGGAGTGATAATACCATTTAATTGCTCGACAGGCACATTACCCGCACCGGGGGGTATTTGGTCTGTCACTGAAATGATCTTACCTGTATCATCAACAATAACGACACCATCTTTTATTGGATCGGCATTAATAGGAAAAACGTAATCGGCTCTAAAAATTTTCATTCGTTATAACTTGCAAGTTGCCATCTCGTTCCTTAATCCAATGAATTATACAATTACCTTTTGGTTATTGTTTGTAATCCAACAATTTAAAAAAGATAGATTTTTTATTTTTCGTACTTTTGCGGCGTGATCGCTGAAAAAGAGAAAATTGATATCCGTAGCCTGAGCCTGGAAGCCTTGCAGAAGCACTTTATCCAAATGGACGAAAAGAGCTTCAGGGCCAAACAGGTTTATGAATGGTTATGGAAAAAATCATGCTTTTCGTTCGACGAGATGAGCAATATTTCAAAAGAACTTCGTACTAAGCTGGACGACGGGTTTGTCATTAATAATGTACAAATCAGTAATTCACAGTTTAGTGCTGATAAAACTATAAAAAATTCTTTCATTTTACACGATACGCACCTAATTGAGGGCGTTTTAATTCCAACCCCGGGCAGAATGACCGCCTGTGTGTCCTCGCAAGTGGGTTGCAGCCTCACCTGCAAATTTTGCGCTTCAGG
>JAQBOP010000198.1 GCA_028287975.1 Mucilaginibacter sp.
TTGGCACTATTGTTAAATCCGTCGGCCTCGTCGTATTGGTTGGCCGAATGCAGGTCGATTATACCGGGATGTCCATCTTTGGTAAGTACACGTTTTATTCGTTTCATAGTAGTACGATCAAAAGCTACATCATCGAGGTAAATACCATCGATGCCGACATTTTGTGTAAGCCAGTTCATACCTTCAACATAGTAGTTATGCCAACGGTTTTGCCCGCTGTTTATAATGGCCGCGTCCTTTAACTCGGGTACGAACCAGGCCGCTATATAATCATTGCCCAAATGTTCCTGTAACCAGCTGAAGCCACCACCTTTACCGGCAGCATAGATCTCGTGGCCTAAACTGCGCATCGCGAAAGTTTCATACGCATGATCGGATAGTTCACGGATAGTGTTATAGATCTTAACTTTAAGCGTGTCCTTATGGGCCGAATCGATATACGCCTGCATTTTTTTCCAGGCGATGAAAGGATAATTGATATAAGGATTAATGGCGGTAGCATGGTGTATATTGATGATGGAGGCCCCGGCATCCTTAATGGTATCGATCGGTTTGTAAGCATGATAAAATCTATTTGCCCACTGAAAATCGGTGTTGATGGTATGAAATGGTGTAACCAGCAGGTTAAAGTTATAATACAGCACATCACCTTTTTTCATGCTCCGTTCGCCGCTGTAGTTTTTTGCCAATACAGACCCGCCTTTTTTTGAAATAGTTATTCCACCCTTGTTATCGTTACCCCACGAAGCAGGCAACAGCAATGGTTTCTGGAGGTAAAAGTTGGTATTAAGCGGGCGAACATATTTTTCATCGCGCAAAGAATATTGCAAACCGGCATTTACATTACCTATCCATGCGCCATCCTGGTTTTTATGCGCCACATCCCATTTCCATTCAAAATTTTCGGGGCGATAACCGCCTTTTTGATTTAAACCAATCATGTATTTGGCAGCATCCTGCTCAAAAGGGATGTACATACTAATATCTTTCATAGAAACGTCCTGCAGTGCTTCCACCTTTACCGTGTAGGCAATAAAACCGTCAAACTCTAACGACGCTGTTACCTCCATCTGCAAAGTATCGTTAGTGCTTGTTGCTGTCCATTGAACAGTGCCGGGCTCTGTTTTGGTGAATTTCAACCCCTTGCTTTTAAGGGACATATTTTTCCCATCCGGCTTGGTGAAATTAAAATGCAATGGCTCTGTTAAAATATTTTTAGGCGTTTTTGAATACTCCGTCATTTCAGGGGTATAAAATGTCTGGATCTGCGCCGGGAAGCCGTCTTTATTAACATAGACTTTTCTACCAAGTAAGCTAACGATATTGTTTTGCACTAAAAGCGGTGTATAAGGCGCTATTACTATATTACGCTGCGCCATAGTGGAGTTAAGCCATCTTAACCTTGTCATTTTCCATGGTTCGTTTGCACCGCCGTCGGCTAACACGGTATCGCTGACATGCAACGTTAATTGTATATCCTTTACCGGTTTCCCGTCCACAATAATACTTGCTTTACCGGTATAAGTAGCCGCCGCGGCATCCTGTGCAACATCAATACCGCACCATAACGCCTGGACCTTTCCTTTAGCAACATTTACAGTTTTAGTAAAAGGAGTGGCGTCGTAACCAACACCATCAGTATTGACACAAAACATATTGGCGGCGTTTATGATTTTTCCCGAGGATGAAACCAAATCGCTGAAAACAAGCTTCACATTGTTCAGGTTTTTCAGGGCATATACACCTAATTGAAAAGCAAAATTTTCACCGCGTGCGGCCTTTCCCTCAAACTTGTTTTGCGGGCCACGTTCTATCCATCGCTGCGGCAGGTCGTCGGTCATTCTTATAGAATAGATCCTATCTTCAGGAAATACCATAAAGTCTTCCGATTTATATTTATCCAGTAATTGATCGGTTTCTGTTTTTGTGGCAATTACCTCCATTGGGTAAAAAGTATTAAAAGCATCAATGGATTGAAATCCCTTAACATTGGCAGTTGGAATATTTTTAGCAGTACTCAACGTCGTCAGCCAATCTGCGGCGGCTGTCATTTCGGGCTTTAAATAAATGCCTTTGGGATAATTTGAACGACCTTCGTTTTTGTAAGGCAGGTAATACACATAATATATTCCGCTACCTGAAATTGGCTCGAAATAAATTTCGCCCGATTCACGGTTTAACATGCCCAATTTTACATTGGTTATTTTTTGCAGCGTTTTTGCGTCCTGTATGATCACCCGTTTGTTTTCAGGGTTAAGATCCCTTCTTCTCCATGGGATAATAACTTTAGCTATTTTGCCTGCTCCGCTAAATTCAACAACGGTTCTGTGGTTGCCTAACGAATCCGGTGCCCAGCAGTTTGTGCAATTGGTATAAGGTATTTTTTGGGAATAGCCATGCATTCCTGCAACTATTAATAGAAAAACAAAGAGTGTTTTTTTCATCGTGATAAATAATTGGTATTGTAGCCAATACAAAACTAATTATAGATGCGATCTTTCCTGAAAAACCACAGCGCAATCGTTTGTGTAAAAAGAGGGCCTCATTCACCTGTTTTGCTCATTGATGAAATAACCAACGAACCTTAAGCGTTATATATGGTTATTAAGATATGAAATACAGATGTGTGGCGATAGGGCTGGTTGCGCTGTTACTGACGGCAATTGGCGGCTGTGGTGTGGTAAGGTCATTGGGTAAAGATCCGGAGGGCGAAGCGCTTACCCGGTTAGACACTTTGTCTAATTACAAAAATGGCAGTTTTGAAAATTTGGCTGAACGTTCTGACTCGACAGTCAAGCGCCGGCTGCTTTTTCTCCGCAGCCGCCCCAAAACCATCAGGCCCTCTCGTGCACTGCCATGGGTTGAAACGGATCTGAAGACACTGGCAGCTCCTGCACCTACCATCGTTTGGTTCGGGCATTCGTCTTTGCTCATCAAAACCGGGCAGGGTAATGTACTCATCGATCCTATTTTTAGCAACCACGCCGGGCCGGTACCCGGATTGATGACGGCATTTCCGGGCACTATGCATTATCACGCGGAGGATATGCCGCCGATCGATGTGCTGATCATTTCTCATAACCACTATGATCACCTGGATTATCGCACCCTGAAAAAACTGAAAGATCATATTAAAATGGCCGTAGTACCGATGGGCCTGGGTTCAGACCTGGTGTACTGGGGATTTGACCCTAAAAAGATTATCGAACTGAATTGGAACCAATCGGCCACGCTGCCCGGTGGTCTCCAGATCACTGCTACGCCGGCACAGCACCGTAGTAACCGTACGTATGGTAAAGAAAATAAAACATTATGGGCGTCTTATGTGATACAGGCAGACCGATACCGCCTGTTTTACAGCGGCGATAGTGGTTATGGGCCACACTTTAAACAAATAGGCCAACAATATGGCCCGTTTGACCTGGCGCTGCTGGAATGCGGACAATACAGCGCGAATTGGCCATGGACACATTTGTGGTTTGGACAAGCCGCCAAGGCTGCCGTTGATCTGCGGGCCCAGTTGCTGCAGCCTGTCCACTGGGCCAAGTTTGAGGAATCCAATCAACCGTGGAACGAACCTATTAAAGTACTCCTGCCAGCTGCTGAAAAGTTGGGTATCCAGGTAAACGTTCCGCGTATTGGCGAGCCTTATACGTTGGGTGATCCGCCCAGGAAAGTAGCTTGGTGGGATTTTGACTAAATTATTTGAGCTGATAACCTAATAGTAGCCTAAAGCCCGGGCAATTACGGGTCATTTATTGATCAGACCGTCAAAGTATTTGTAAAAGCCTTTTTCTGCATAGTTGGCCCCGCCTTCGTGCCGGGCAACTATCGTCCCTCTTTTATCTATAATGACCGTTGCCGGAATAGCATTTGATAAAAACCCATTTGGCAGGTTACTTGCCAAATTATAAACCGGCATTTTATATTTATGCTTCTTCATAAAAGGCACTGATTTACCGAAATCACTATCAACATCAACCTCCAGGATCATCACTTTAGGATTGTTTTTATATCGGGCATACATTTCGTTGATCGACGGCATTTCTGCGATGCAGGGCGGGCACCAGGTAGCCCAAAAATTGATAAATAAAACTTTACCCTGCTGATCTTTGATATCGATAACATTACCTGCGGGGTCTTTCAATAATAAGCGTGGCGCAGCATTTGCACCACTGTTAGCTGTGGCCGGTTCCGTATTTTCTACAGGAGGTTTAAACAGCCCAACTTTCATAAGGCCTTCGATCATGGTAGCCTTTGCCTCCGGGTTTACAAGTAAAACTATTATTAATAAAGCCAATACAACTGTAATTGCGTTAGACCAGGTGATCAACTTCTTTTTCATGATATTCTTATTTGATGATCGACATTCTTTTATCATCGGAAATCATAAAACTAAAAAACATTTATGGTAATTAAATACCTTTATAAAGTCTTATTGGTTTTATAATGCCGGACTTAAGTTTGGTTACGAGGTGCTCAATACAATAATTGTTACTTTTCAACTTACCAATTAATCCTTGCCTGTACAATTTAAATGATCCGTTATGTTACAACAAGTTTTATCATATCAAATAGCCGATAGCATAGATATTAAAGCATTTAAGTCTTTTTTTAAATCAGACCTGTATTATAGCGACTCGGATGAATTGTTTTACAGAACTGATGACGAACAATTTATTTACATTTTTAAATACGGAGTGGTTTGCTTTTTAAATTCTGAAGCCGTAAAACGCTCGGAGTTTTTAAGGATCATATCCTCGTACTGTAGAAATTTATTTGATCAAAATCTTACGGAAGAATTTCAAATACTAACAAATGCAGGCAAAAATAAAATAGGATTCAATTCGATTGAAATTGCCGGGTCGGATGTCGAAGTTTTGAGATTGATCATGATGACCGTATCACAATCTGTCGCACTTGATTATTATGAAGAACAAACAACTAAACTGATCGAAGAAACCAATCATCACACCCAAATATTAGAAGCAAAAGGACGCCTTAATATATCCGGTATAAATCTTAAAAAATATATAGGAAAAACACTGGTGCTAAAAAACCGGATCGCCGAGAACCTCTATATTTTTGATTCTCCGCCCGAAACATGGGATGATGAAAACCTGACCAAAATCCATAGCGATTTAAAGCGGACCTTTGACCTGCAGGAAAGATTCAGGGACATACAGGAAGGATTAAATATTGTAAAAGACAACCTTGAGCTTTTTAAGGATCTTTTACAATATCGAAATAGCTACCGGTTAGAATTGATCATCATCATACTTATCCTTGTTGAAGTCCTCAATATTTTTTGGACGAAAATATTGAGTTAAAACAAGCTATAATTTCGGCAGAAATAGCAAACAGCCTAACTGCCAAAATATCTTTGTAAAACATCTGCTAACCGTATAGCTGCATAACTCAGTTGTTTTTTTACTACAGGTACATTGCCATCCAGGTATTTTAAGGTAAGTACCGTAACCCTTTTTTTCTTTAGATGGCAGGCATATACGGCCGGCAGGTAGCTGCGCGACTGTTGCATCCAGCTTGTAGCATTCCCTTGTTTTACCGCTGTTGATTGTGCTGCTGTAAGGCTATTGCAATAGGTAAGCAACACTTGCTGATTAATATGGCCTTCGTCGATCATAACGTCGTCCCAAACATGATGTAAATTATTGCCCTTCATATCGTATTTAGGTGTACTAACCATGTCTAAATTACCACCAAGATCTGACCCATAGCCGCAATGCAGGGGCTGCGTTATATCGCCCATTAAGTGAAATAGGATCCGCAGGTTTTGTTTTAAGCTGTCTGAGCTTAGTTTTTTCTTTTGATTAAAGGCATCCATTACCCGTTGAAGATTGAATACCACGTCATTATGATTGGCTACCTGCGGATAGGTTTGGTTAGTTTCCATGTTTAAAAAATGCCAATTCTTCATGTACTTGTATTTGTAAATCTTGTTGATCCTGACAGAATCCATCCATACCGCGGCTAAATCAGAACTATACTTTGTTCCCAAAGCTGCCAATACTTTTTGCTTGGCTTTGGGCGAGATCAGCGACAAGGCTGTTTCAACAATTAACCGATGCCCCTGGGCGCCCCATGAATATGAACGGTGGGGTAAACCAAGTATAGAGATCGATAAAAAGAAGCAGGCAATTAATTTTTTAGTTTTCATAACAGGGGGTTTAGGCGAGTGAAAGTAAAACAATCAGTTGATTTTAAGTCCATTAAATGTAATTAGAAATATTTGGATATTATATCAATACCGGGCTATAACAAGCGAAATAAAATTAATACGGTTACTTGTCTTTATCTAAAATGGTAAAGCTGACATTGATCGTATTTCCTTTATTATCAACCAATGTTAAAACGTGGTTACCGGGCGGCGGGTTTAATGCCATTTGATGAAAATCGACCGTAACGCCGATATACTGATCGTCCAAATGCCAGAATATTTTTGTGCCAGGCTGGCGATGCGCAACATTACAGATCATCCTTCCACGTGAGCCATCGACCTCTAACGGGATGTATATTTTGGCGCCATCCTTTGGATAGATCACCTCCATTGGCGAGACCTTTTCTGTAGGTGTACAGTCATTCCTGAATGGCGGCAGCGTTTTATACTGGTAGTTTTTGGTACGATAATAATATTCCATAGCCGGGGGTAAAATAAACCAGCTTTTATTTACGATCTGGTCCGGGGGCACGCAATCACTGTTAACCTGCCACTTCTCCGTTTTATCCAGGTGCACCAATTGGTGATACGGACAAACCGGTGATTTTAACCCGCTTACCGGGATCCACATATCGTCGGTATTGGTGCAGTATTCGCCTGCCCGGTAGCCGCTTTCGTGGCAAACTTTCACCCTGACCATTTCGCCGGTGGGCATATCAAACCAATCGCGTGTTACAGGCAGCAGCCTGAAGATCTCAAACAGCGCCGGGGCGGCGGTATTAATGCCCGTTAAACCGGGACGCCCTTCGCCGTCTGTATTCCCCACCCAAACGCCTACTACATATTTGGGGGTAATGCCTATCGCCCAGCCATCCCTAAAGCCGAAACTGGTACCGGTCTTCCAGGCCACGCGTTGCGTCGACCCGAATTGCTGCCAAAGCATTTCTTCGCCGGGGCGCATTACCTCTTCCATGGCTTGCAGCGTGTAATAGATAGATCCTGCGTCGAGTAACCCGGTTTTCTCTAATTGTGGTTTTGTGGCAACGGCACGTGTATACACAGGCGGATGATAATCTGCCGGGTTATATTTACCCTTATAGTTTTTGTAGTTATTCAGGACACGCGCCATATCGGCATAGGTACCGGCCATTTCCCACAGGGTGTTTTCGCAGCCGCCTAATATTAATGATAAGCCATAAAAATCGGCGGGCTTTTTATAAGTGGTGATACCCGTTTTTTTCAGGAAATCATAAAAGCGTTCATACTTATATTTTTGCAGCATTTTTACCGCCGGCACGTTCAATGACCTGGCCAGCGCCATTGACGCCGGTACAGCACCGTCATAACCCAGATCAAAATTTTCGGGGTGATAGCCTGCAATTTGCGTGGGGATATCGGGCATCAAACTGTTGGGCAATAGATAGCCGTCGTGCAGCATGCTCGCGTACAACATCGGCTTAAGCGTACTACCGGGACTGCGCGGCGCGGCTATCACATCCACATTACTTTCCATCAGGGTGTCTTCAGGGTGATTAATATTTCCGGCATAAGCCAGTGTAGCGCCGCTTTGCACATCCAGCACAATGGCGGCAATATTATTGATATGGTTGGCTTTTAATACCTGGTGGTGCCTTTCAATAATTTCATTTACCTGTTGTTGTAATTCGGCCTTAATGGTTGTGGTAATGCGAGTGCTTCCCTGTTGACCCGTGGCCTGGTAATCATTTTTAAACCTTTCCAACAAATGCGGCGCCTGCTGTGGCAGTGGGACAGGCTTGTCGGGCATTGGCTCAAGCTTGGCAAGCGCAGCAGTATTTTTATCAATGATGCCCGAGCTGTTTAATTTATCAAGCAGTTGATTGCGTTTTCTCAATAAAATAAACCGGTTTTTACCGGGGTGCACCAACGTAGGCGAGTTCGGCAAAACAGCCATCGCCGCCATTTCTCCCCAAGATAATTTGTCCGGGCTCCGCCCAAAATAACGCCATGACGCGGCATCTATGCCCACCACGTTACTGCCAAATGGCGCGTTGCTGGCGTAAAGCGCTAATATTTCCTGTTTACTGTAGGTTAACTCAAGCCGCAGCGCCATAACCATTTCAAGCAGTTTATTAAAAAACGTACGTTTATGGTTGCTTGCCAGGCGAATTACCTGCATAGTAAGGGTACTGCCGCCGCTTGTTATATGCCCCGCTTTTATATTTTGCCTGATGGCCCTCGTAAAGGCTAATACATCAATACCCGGATGACGTTCAAAGCGTTTATCTTCAAAAGCGATGATACACTGCTTAAATTTTTCGGGCACTATGGTATCATACGGAAACCGCCATTGCCCATCAGCGGCTATCGACGCGCCAAGCAGTTGCCCCTTATCATCATCGATAATAAAACTGGTGGGTTTATTAAATAAATGTTTGGGTATGCAAAACCAAAATAAAATAAACAATACCACCGCCACGGCTATTACACCAATCCTTGTGCGGCTTAATTTTATTTTACCTGTCTGCATTAACCATCATCCTATTTAACAACCTCAACCCACCGTCCTTTCTGCAACGCGTTTATCGACGAATTATACATCGCCTCGCAATAAGCCGCTGGCATGTAAAAGCGCCCGGTGTATGCCGCGTTAAGCATCACATAATAAGTTACCGTTTGTTCTTCATCAATACCAAAATAGGTGTTAACCCTATCGTCCCTGATATCACGATAGTCTGAGGGTGATGATTTAAATACCTCGTCGTTATCCATCAGCCTGGTGTTTAAGATCTCCCATCCCGATGGGAAGATCTGTGTCAATGCCATATTGTTATACCTGCCTTGTCGCCCGGTATTTTTAATAGTTACCTGCGCTATAAAATCAGTGCCTTGTTTAATACGGCCGATATCAACCGGCTGGCCTTTTAGGGTGAGGTAGTTAACACTCATCTGCAATAACCCGGGATGATTAGCTGCGACCGTTTCCTGGCCGGGAGCAGGTTGCCCTTGCTGGATCAGCCTCACATATAAAACATTGCTGCCGCGATTTTGCAGCATCACCTTGCCACCATCTGCCGCAAGTGGTGTTTGCCATAAATACGACCCTGAATTTACGGCAGCCTTAGCTTTGCCCGACTGATAATTAAAAGCAAGCTTGGCCCCGCTTTTGTTTTGCCCGCAATACTCTGCAATAGCAAGTAGAGAATAAGCAGTTGTTTGCGTACTATACCATTCGTCGGTAGATAGATGTGCCGCTACCGTCTGCACCATCCCGGATGCCTTTTGGCGCTGGCCAAGTAACGTCAGGGTTTCCAATATCATGGCTTCATCCCGCACATCAGACCCATACGTACCATACAATTGGTTATAAGGTTTAATGGTAGTTGGCAGTCCCGCTATCATTTGCAGGCCGATCTCGGGCTGACCTGCCAGCTTATAAGCCGCGGCGAGCCGCCAACGCGCCTCGATGCTTAAATATTTAAACTCTTTTAATCGGTTCATAGCCCCAAGCTCGGGCACACGCGCCAATGCCAGCAGGTATAAACGGTACGATTGCACCAGGTCGGCACCGTAAAAACTGCGGCTGTCCGGCGCCCAGTTTAGGGCTTTTTGTTTTTGATAGCGTTTCCAGTTATCAATAAATCCAACAGGTAAAGTATAGCCTTTACTTTGTGCCGCCAACATAAAATGCCCGGCATAATTGGTTCCCCATTCGTCGGGTTCGCTGTCGCCCGGCCAGTAGCTTAAGCCGCCGCCTTTTACCTGGAAACCATTGAGCTTACTGATAGCCGATTTGATATTACGTTCTGATTCGGCCACTTCGCGTTCCGACAGATCTGTTAACTGGTTAAGATACAACTGTGGGAATGCAGACGACGTAGTTTGCTCGACACATCCATGCGGATAGGTTACCAGGTAGCCCAATCTTTTGGCCAGGTTCAATGCCGGGATAGCAGACACCTCAAGCGTTGCCTTATTACTGCCGGTGATGCCGACAGCGGTATACGAGCTATTCCATACTTCGCCGGGTTTTAGTTCTTTTATCAGTGTTTTTGTAACCGGCGGGTTAGGGTTGCGGATATTCATTTCCACATCATAAGCGGCGCTTTCATTACCGCTGCGCGCGATGATACGTACTTTGCCGACACCTATAAAATTCTTCACATCCAGGTCAAACGTAACCATCTGGTCGCCGGGCGAATTGAATGTTATTGTTTTTTTGTTAGCCCCATCCAAATTGCTAAAGGCATTTGATTGCACTTCGACACTAACCGTTTTTATACTGTTCTCCATCGCGAAAACTGTTACCGGCAGGCTCACCTTTTCTGTTGGACCCAGCACACGCGGCAGTGTAGCCAACAGCATCAATGGCTTTTTAACCGCCACGGCTTTCTCGGCCGCGCCGTAACTGCCGTCATGGCCGGCAATAACCATTACTTTTACCGAGCCAATGTATTGAGGCAATGTAAACCTGCGGGTTTGTTTTTCGCCGGCATTGAGGTGATAAGGCCCCATAAATTTAACTACGGGCTTAAACCTGTTCACGGATACGTTTTTGTTATTACCCAACGACTCATCACCTCCGATACCTAAAATGCGCTCCAATTTTCCGCCATAGGCACCCATTACGTAATCAAACAGGTCCCAGGTTTTTACGCCGAGTGCTTCGCGGGCATAGAATGCACTATGCGGGTCGGGGGTTTTATAGTTTGTCAGGTCCAACAGGCCTTCATCTACCACCGCTATGGTGTAGGTCATTTCTTTGCCCAATGCTTCAGAAACTGTAATGGGCGATGTGCTTTCGGGTTTTATTTTATCAGGCATACTGATCACCGGCTTCAGCACCGTCGCCGGGTCGTCAACCTGTAACGGTATAACACCATACATGCGGATCGGCAAGTCATTAACCGTTTGCGAATGATGCTGCAGCAATGTTACGTTAACAAAAACGTTTGGCGCCATGCTGCCATCTACCTTAAACTTGTATTGCGTTTGCCCGCTATGCGTATCGACCCAAACGGACCTGATGATCTTGCTTCCGTTCTCAAAACTAACCAGCGCGCGGCCATCGTTGCTTGTAGGGATGGTTAATGTAGCTTCGTCGCCAACTTTATATGACTTCTTATCAGATGTAAATGAAAGCATTACCGCGTCGGTCGAGTTGCCTTGCTGTAAGCGCTCTGCCCAATCAACGTAAACGATCTTCCCGGTTGAATGCCCGGTTTGCGGGTCTTTAACTTTGATCAGGTAGCGGCCCCAATCGTCCTGTTTTACATTTAAGGTCCATTTGCCTTTTCCGTTTACAACCTTCACGGTTTCAGACTTTACCAGTTTGTTGTATTGGTTCTGGGTAAAATTACTCAACTCGTCGCCGGTTTGGTCCCACCACCAGCGCCATTGGATCTTGTATAATTCAACCTGCACATCACGTGCGCCCGGCAACGGCGCTCCGTTAACATCAACATCGGCAATGTCAATTACATGATCCTGCCCAACGCCCAGCATCCCGCTAAATGCGCTGCCCTCCGGCGTTTTAATACCTACATATCCTTTATAAACATTGTAAGGCAAGGCCAGTTGCTGGATGCTGAAATTGCCGCCCGGTTCAAAAACCTTCACCAGGAAATTCGCGCGTAACTGCCCCGGAGCCTGTTTCTCTACATTAATATTGGCGTCTATAGCGGTTGTGCCTTCAGCATTTAAGCGGCCATCAAAAACGGTTTGCGTTTGTGTTTTAAAAACAAGCGTCGGGTCGTCAAAGACATAATCAGGATAGCCTTTAAAGCTTGTATTTTGCTGCGATAAAAACGCGTCCACCTTCGCTTTCAGGTTTTGGGCCGCACCGCCAAAGAGCCATTGCGCTTTAAGTGTACCGTTGCTGCCACTGCCTTTTGTTAATGCTTTTTGCCCTCCGAAAGAAAGATCGAGCTTCAACCTGTTCGGCATGATGGTTTCAACCTTAATTGTTTTCTCGAACGACGCCCCGCCTACCTTCACCCGCGCCAGCCAGTTGCCCGTCGGCGACCCTAACGCAGTCGCGGTATGGAAGCTGTAAAAACCATCAACCGAGCCGCTTTTTATAACACGCCTGAACAATTGCCCTGCCGGGTTATAAAATTCAAATGCTACCGGGTGGTCGGGCGGCAGTGTGTGCAGTTTATCTTCTAATATAAATGATACGAAGATCGAATCGCCGGGCCGCCAAACGCCGCGTTCGCCATATATAAAACCTTTTAATCCGTTTTGTACCTGTTCGCCGCCAACATCAAATTTTGACAGCAGCAATGAACTGCCATCGTCCAGTTTAAGATAACCGCGCTCGTTTCCTTTTTTGGCGACCAGCAAATATGGCTTATGTTTTAATGTGAAACTGGCAAATCCGTTAGCGTCTGATGATGTTTTCAGGATCACCTGTTTTTGATAATCAAGCAACTCTAAACTCACATTCGTCATAGGCGAAGCATCAAGTATATTGGTTACCGCCACCAGCATATTGTTATCGTTGCCCCGCTTGGCAATAAGCCCGATATTTGAGGCGATGATATTACGCGTGGCCCATTTATCTTTAGAATAATAAGAGTCGGTACAAGGATCGGCCCGGTCCTTCCAGTTAAAACCATCCGGGTAATAGTTGTTATACCTTTTCCAGAAATCATCGTCCTCATCAATTGAATTTGACGATGATTCTCCACCCATCTCTTCACCATCCCCGTCGCCTTCGTTATCTTTATCTTTTTTAGCGCCGCCAACTTTGCAGTCATACAACGAATAACTTCTCCTGAAACCAATGATCACCCTGTAAATTGCGCCCGGCTCAGTATGCAGCAGGTGATCAATATCCAGCATAAACCGATTGGTTTTATGCAGGTTCAAAGATTTATCGTTATTCAACTTTATAGTAGTGCGCACCACTGGCTTGGCAACCTGCCTTAACTGTTCTTCGCCGTTAAAGTCATTATTTTGCAAAAACTGGGGAACATTGTTTTCATACACCTTGATAATGCTTACATCAACAGCGGTTAAGTTGGCGGCCTCAAAAGGCATCATTAATTTGCCCGATCCCGGCAATATCACCCCCTTGCCGGGGATAGTTACTGATGGCAGCCTGTTCTCAAAAAACACATTGGCCGCAAACGCGGTAGTGATCTTTTTATGGCTGATATCATTAACACCTTCGTTAACAAAAGCCTGGTAATTGCCGTCTAAATGATCGGGGGCGTAGATCTTAACTAAACTCCCATCAATAGTGTAAGCAGCGTCAACAATATTTTTAAGTCCGACCAAACCGTTTAGCTCCTGCCCTATCAAGATAGGATTTGAAAACTGGACCTCGACATACTGATCATGGTCCTGCACAGTGCGGATATTAAGCACCTTAAAATCGCCAATGGCAGGTATGTTAATTGTTTTGAGATCCTTGTTGTCGATATTTAAGATACTCCCATCCCATTTTACATTTAAAAGCTGTTGGCTGGCCGTGCGGGTGATATTGTCAATAACAAATTGATGGGTATTGGTTGCCGCGTTATGCTGCCAGGTAATTACAACCAGCGACGGGTATGACTGCGTTATCATCTTCTCAACCTTCGCAGGATCTTCTTTATCTGCTGTTTGTATAACGCCGGTTACCTTCATTTTATCAAGCGATGTGCGGGTAGCTGTTTGCAGGCTGTTTATGGCTACCGTAAAATCAGGTTTCAGAGTTTCAAAATCAAATTTGAAATGCTTCATATCGCCGGGGACAGCAGTTATCTTGCCCAGGTCAAAGTCAACCTCATAATTTTTATTTGGTTCAAGGTCGGCATCGGGTTTAAATTCTATGGTTTGCTCATCAACCCAATAGGCTTTTCCTTTTACTGATGGTGAAATATCAAAAACATCGTTACTTACCGGTTCATTTCTGGCATGGCTTGTCTGTACATCGCCTGCCAGTTTTACGCGGATAGCGCTGGTTTTTGACACCATACCGGCTGTGTACGATTCAATATATTTATTGAATACCGAAGTGTCGTTATTTTTTTGCCGATGCTTTATCCAAAAAAAAGCACCAATAACCACAAGTACCGACGCGACGCCGATCACAGCATTGCGTTTATTACTGTTAAATGTATCTGAGGTAAACAACATAATATAGATGGATGAGGTTGAAATCAAATATACTCAGGTTAAATTAAAACAAGTGCAGCGCCGGCAATAATTTACTATTTAAAATAGCACAAAAATCACCCACCTTTGTATATAGTTCAAGACAATCAATCAAAAATCAAATGGAAATAAAACGTAATGGCTCACAACCATCAGGCAAGGGGCCTGCAGCTTATTTTACCGGAACGGTACGGATAGATCCGCTTTTTAGCCCGCCGGAGCCGGCCCGTGTTGCGATGGCGCTGGTTACATTTGAGCCGGGTGCACGTACGTCATGGCATACCCACCCGCTTGGGCAAACATTAATAGTTACCGCAGGTTTTGGCTGGGTGCAACGCGAGGGCGGCCCTAAAGAAGAAATAAAGCAGGGGGATGTTGTTTGGTTCGCGCCGGGCGAAAAGCATTGGCATGGCGCCAGCGCTACAACCGCCATGAGCCATATTGCTGTGCAGGAAAAGCTAAACGGATCGCCGGTTGAATGGATGGAGCACGTGACCGACGAACAGTATCAAAAGTAAATTGCAGGAAGCTACTTTTAATATAATTAGTTATTAGCAATGCTTGAAACCTTGCCTGACCGACCGCTGTCATCAAACAGCGCGATTTTTACCGTGCCTTTAGTCTGAATAGGTTTGAAGTATACAGTGCTATTTATAGTAGGTATTTGACCATCCGTTGTATAACGTATGGTCAAACCCGGCAACTGGGCATTAACTACAACCTGCCCATCTTTAACTATCGCGCCCGGCGACGGGATGCGGTAATTAAAACCACCGGCATAATAAGTTAGTCTCGGCAACTCGCGTTTACCCAGTACGTTCACAAATTGCGACCAGGCTTCATTATAAAGGTTTTTACTTTTCAGTGTATCCGTTTCTGTTGCCCATTCAGGATCTTTTGCCCAGGCACGTTCTGCCAGCCCCAATAACTTTGGCAGAAGCATATATTCCATGCGTTGGGGACTTTGCAGCGTTTCGGCCCATAGTGCGCCTTGCAGGCCCACAATATTGCTGATACCCTGTGGCGTTGGCCTTTCTTTCATAGCAAATGCAATTGTTGGGTTTAATGCCTCGCCCTGCCTGCCTTTCACAGTATTTTTAAAATAATCATAAGGGATAAAACTAAACGTCCGGTCAACATCGGCGTAGCCGCCCCAATAATACCCTGCCTCGTCAAAGGTCTTGTTATAAGCCATGTCAAAATACAAATTGGTTACCGGCGATAAAATAACTTTGTAGCCACGGTTAGCCAATTTATAAGCCAGGTCTTCCGATCCCCAACCCAAAACATTGTTCCATACTTCAAGGTGGATATTCTTATCCGCTAAAGCGGGATTAATAACAGCTAATTTAATGCCGTTTGTCACCACCTTTTCAGACCCAACTTCCTCCCACGCGGTAAGGTATAAATGATGTGCCTGCACCATGTTATTTATTTTGGTATAGTAGTAACTCCACAAATTATCAGTGCTTTTGATGGTGGTGTCCTGGCTCTTTAATTTTAAATAAGCAGGCGATCTTTCCCATACACCGGCCGGCACTTCGTCACCGCCGTAATGGATCGATTTAAGCGGGGCGTTGGCTTCGGTATACATCTTTTCAATTTCCGTTGTCACCGTCTCCATAAATTTATAGGTTGATGGCAAGGCAACGTCTATCACATTATCGTTATAATATTGCACGGAGCTGTATATCGAGCTGTCCTTCAGATCGTGCAATAAATATTCTTCCGCTTCTGCTTTTTTATTTTGCCCGATATAAAATTGATACCGCGCGTTCATTGCTTTAATGGCTGCGCGTGCATGCCCCGGGCTTTCAATTTCAGGGATCACTGTAATATGCCGTTGGTTAGCGTACCGTAAAATGGTTATAAAATCGGCTTTGGTGTAAAAGCCGGTGCCTGATGTGTTGCTTACAAACGGACCGGAACCCAGCGCAGATTGCAGGTTTTTGCTTTCATCTAACGCGTATCCTCTTTTTGCTCCCACAGCAGTAAGTTCAGGCAGGGCAGGTATTTCCAATCGCCAGCCTTCATCGTCCGTTAAATGAAAGTGCAATACGTTTAATTTGTAAAGCGCCATTACATCCAGCAGTTTTAAGATCTCTTTTTTTGACTGGAAGTTTCGTGCCACATCCATCATAACAGCACGATAGCCAAAGCGTGGTTTATCAGTTACATTTACCCCGCTTACTACTATGTTTTTTTGAGGGCGATGCCAGGCCTGCGCGGGTAATAAAGTTTTAAGCGATTGGATCCCGTAAAAAGCACCAGAGCCGGACGATGCTGCAATAGTGATAGCATCATTAGCTACCTGCAGTTCATAAGCCTCGGGTGCCATAGGCTTATTGATCAGCTTGATCTGTTTAGCCGGGTTTTTTACCACACCCTTTTGGATCAATAATTTAGCAAGTTCCGACCTTAATAAAGCAGCTTCTGATCTGAATAAAGGGTCGGCAACAACGCCTACCGAGGCATCCAGCTTAAAATTAGCGGCTGTAGCCTGGTAACTATCCGGTGTAGGAAATATTTTGACCAGGCTATCGGCAGGGATATTACGGATAGTTTTGTTTTGTTCATATAATAATTCAGGAGTGCTCGCGGCCACCTGGTCGGCAGGTGTGCGCATTAATTGTTTGGGTTGGGTTGATGGTATTAATGCCGGTGCATTTATAGCATAAGCTTGCGCAGGTGATCTATCCCATACCAGGAAGAATCCTTTTGGTGTATCCGAAATATTGATCAGCCAATTTTCGGCCACCAATGTTACCCTCAGTGAATCATTAGTTTTTATCCCACCAAAATTTGGCGCAGGCGACAGGAAGTACAGGTCGCCATTTACATGGGTGATATTTACATTATCTGCCGGCAATGCTGGCACGATCGGTTCGTCCGAATTAAAATAAAGTTTCCAGCCATTTGCCGGTAACGACAAACCTTGTTTTGTATTTAAAGTGAGCGCGGCAAGGGCCTGTGCTTTATTATTATAATTGTTTTCTATTACTTCCCATTTTAAGTAAAGCCCGCTAAGAGTGGGTTCTGTCACCTTTTTTTGAGCAAACACGCTATTAGCTGACAGTACAATAAAAAGTAAAACCGGCAATAAATACTTCATGGATATGGTATTTCAAGGAAAGTTAAAAATAAATAGACCAACACCATCAGAAAATGACGGCACCGGCCATTTAACTGCAAAATATTAAAACTTGTAACGTACAAAAGCTTCCATTGCTTCATATTCGGCAAGGCCAAGTTTATCGTAGCTACGTGCTGTTTCGCGGTTGCGGTCTTCGGCGCGTACCCAAAACTCGCGCGCGTCCTCGCCCGGAAAAACCGGCCTGTCTTTTTGCGACTGGTGTTTAAATATAGCGTTGCGCTTACGGATAACCTCGTAAGGCGACAAGGGTACAGCCATTTCGATCTCGTAAGTAGCAAATTCATGCCATGCGCCGCGGTACATCCATAGCCAGCAATCTTTAACCCAATCCTCGGTTTCTTTTAACCGGTTTAGTGCCGCCAGTATGATATTAAAACAAACCACGTGTGTGCCGTGCGGGTCGGCAAAATCGCCTGCGGCGAAGATCTGTTGCGGTTTTACTTTTTGTAACAGATCGATGGTCAGCCTGATATCTTCCTCGCCCACCGTGTTTTTTTTTGTTTTGCCCGTTTCATAAAAAGGCAGAGCCATAAAGTGAATGTGATCATCTTTCAAACCCGCATACCGTGCGCCCGAGATAGCTTCTGTTTTGCGGATAAATCCCTTTACATCCCGTACTTCCGGCGTGTCGATTTGGTTAGGTTGTTTAACTGCAAAAAATTGACGCATATTGTCGTAAATTGATTTTAATTGACGATTATCGTCGCCTATGCTCTTGTTAAAATCAATAGCAAATTCCATGTAGCGTAAAACATCATCGTCCCAAACGGCGGTGTTGCCTGATGTCTGGTAGGCTACATGAACGTCATGCCCCTGGTCTACCAACCTGATGAAAGTACCGCCCATGGATATCACATCATCATCCGGGTGCGGTGAAAAAATGATTACTTTTTTTACTGCCGGTTCGGCACGTTCAGGGCGTTGTGAATCGTCTGCGCCGGGTTTACCGCCCGGCCAGCCTGTTATGGTATGCTGCGCCTGGTTAAAAATATCGATATTGATGTTATAGGCAGGGCCTTGCTCAACAACCAGCTGTGCCATGCCGTGATTGTTATAATCTTCTTCGGTAAGTTTTAATATGGGTTTGTTCACGGTTTCGGCAAGCCAGATAACCGCTTTCTTTTTTAAGGTGTTGGCCCACTCGCAATCTTTAACCAGCCATGGAGTATCAAAACGGGTAAGCGCAGATGCCGCTCCTTCGTCCAACACAAACTCCACATGGTCTGATAGTTGCAAATAAGTAGCCGGTACATCGCCCGAGATCTCGCCTTCGACAGCCTTTTTTATAATGGCGGCCTTCTTTTCATTCCAGGCCATAAGTATGATCTCGCGGGCCTTAAAGATGGTGCCAATGCCCATGGTAATGGCTTTTACCGGCACGTTTTCTTTACCGCCAAAATCGCGCGCGGCATCGCTGCGGGTAAGGTCGTCGAGCGTTACCAAACGGGTGCCCGAGTTTGGTGCCGATCCGGGCTCATTAAATCCGATGTGTCCCGTGCGGCCGATGCCCAATATCTGCAGATCAAGACCGCCCAGGGCGGTTATTTTATTTTCATACTCGAGGCAAAACCGTGCAACATCAATTGGGTTTAAAGTTCCATCAGGTATATGTATATTCTTTTTGTCGATATCAATGTGGTTGAACAAATTCTCGTTCATGAAGGTAACGTAGCTTTGCGCCGCGGTTGGCTGCATAGGGTAGTATTCGTCCAGGTTAAAGGTTACTACATTTTTAAAGCTTAAGCCTTCTTCTTTGTGCATGCGCACTAGCTCGGCATAAACACCTATAGGTGTTACGCCTGTGGCCAGGCCTAATACGGCCTGCTCATTTTTTGTTTGCTTATTAGTAATAAGCTTAGCTATTCGTTTGGCTACATTTATCGCAGCTATTTGCTGATTTGGATATACCGTAACAGGTAATTTTTCAAAGCGGGTTTCTTCTAAAAGATTTAATCGGGCCATAATTATTCCAGGCAAATAAATTTATTTGTTAGCGAAAAAGGTAAAAAAAATCCCCGCCATTACAGCGGGGATCCATCAATCAAACACTATTTGGAATCCCACCAAACACGGCCGGCAAGACCATCGCCACCCGGCACAGCATTGTGCGCCGCGGTATAATTAGTCGGATTTGAAGACGCTTCATACAAGGGATAAGGAAAACGGCGCGGAATTGTACCGCCGGTAACATTACCCGGATAATTAACTGGTGTTAATACAGGGTAGCCGGTCCTACGCCAGTTAGCCCATGATTCGTAAAAATCCAGCATGGTATTGGTCAACTCCCAAATTTGGGTATTGATCATTTTCAAGCCTGTTTCGCCAGCAACATAAGGATTTGCAGTTATATATTTGTCCGCGTCGGCTAAGGAAATAGTTGCGCTTGCATTGTATTGCTTAAGGTAGGTCATGGCAGCTTCAACACCCTGTTTATAATGGGTTGCAGCATCACCGCCAACCCCAAAACGTTCAGCGGCATCAGCCAATAATAGTTCTGATTCGCCGTAAGTAAATATAAAAGTAGGCGCGCCTAAGCCGATAAGATTTGTACTTGGGTTTGAATAAGCGTCCAAAGTGGTGTAACCCGGCGCCGAGCTTATATCAAGGCCTGCTGTACCGCTCAGATCATATCCATTGGGTTGTCCTTTTTGATCCGCAGGGTTATTATCTCCGCCCGTAACACCAATGTTTGCTTTTGTAACTGATATTACGGCTAAACGAGGATCAGGAATTGCTGCCACAGGATCGGTATGTTTGGTTTTCCCCTGTAATATATCAATAAAAGTTTGCGACCATTTTACATACTGATTTTCAGGACCTCCTAACAACACCTGGCTAACACGGTTAACCGTTGGACGGCCGCCGGTTGCGTCATTTTTTACAAAAGCATCATCACCATCAATCATAGTTTTACCTACGACTGAAGCTGCAACGGCTTTAGCTGTTGTCGGATCAACCTTTACTAAACGCATGCCAACACGTAGCAACAATGAATTGCCAAAACGTTGCCATTGGGCTATATTACCATGATATATCGCATCGCCCGAAGGGATATCCCCTTTTGGGTCAAGCTTAGCTGTCGCATCCTTTAACTCAGCGATCAGATCGTTATAGATATCTTTCTGGGCATCGTATTTAGGAAATAATATCTTTTTATAAAACCCTTGCCCTGCTTCTGAGTAAGGTACATCGCCATATAAGTCCGTAATACGTTCAAATATCAAAGCCTTCGTGATCCTGGCTATCTGGTGCAAATTATTGTATTGTGGTTTTCCATCAGTGGTGGTAAGCACATCAACTATTTGTTTTACCTGTTCAGAATATGCACCATCACCACCACCCGGGCTTTCCCAATAAGCGGCGGTATAATCTGTATTGTTAAGCAGGTATTTATCGCCAGCCCAATAGCCAATTGAAGTGGCAAAACCCTGTATTAATGTGGAAGAGTAGATCAAATTTGCACGCCATGTATCATAGCTAAAATCCTGACTGCCGGTATAATCTAACTGGGCAGTAGTCAGCAGGTAATTTGGATCGAAATTAGTAGCCGAAAACGCTGTGGGGTCTGTATTTAATTTCGAAAAGTCCTTTGTGCAGCCTGTCGAAAGTAGTAATCCTACAGAAACCAGGGCACTATATATTGTTATTTTCTTTTTCATGATGATAATATTAATAGTTAAAATTCCTTAAAATTTAACATTCAGGCTTAAGCCATAGATCCTGGTTGGCAATACACCACCCAACTCTAAACCTTGTGATAAGGTACCGTAGCTTGCTTCCGGATCAATGTCTTTGGTTTTTTTCATGATGTAAAACAAGTTACGGCCAACCAAGCTGATGGTTGCGCCTTGTATTACATTGTTGAACATTGAGCCGGGGAAGTTATAGCCCAGTGTTGCCTGGCGGAATTTTATAAAACTTGCGTCTTGTACAAAAATGCCGGATACATTTTTGTCTAATTGGGTATAATAATTTTGTGCCGAAGTTTTGTTACCCGGGCCAAAACCTGTTTCGCGACCCAGCAAGGTTGCCTTGCTTAGACCGTAATCATACGCGTAGTATTCAGACCCCGCAAATACCTTACCTCCAAACTTACCATCAACAAGGAATGCAAAGTTGATATGGCCAAAAATAAAGGTGTTATTAAACCCTCCTGTCCACTTTCCATATGCAGAGCCATAATTTTTTAAAGCGCCTTGCTTCGGTACGCCATTAGCATCAACCTGTATGTTGCCGCTTGCATCACGCAAATAATCAAATGCCTGTACCTGGTCGGCAGCTTTGCCTACAACATCAACAGTAGACGCTAAACCGGTACGTGAAGTAGCAACAAGTAATGATGACTGCCCGGCTGCTAAAGCTAAGATTTTGTCATCATTGTAAGCAGTATTAAAAGAGGTTGTCCATCCAAATTCTTTGGTTTTAACAGGAACGCCTGTCAATAATACTTCAACACCGCGATTTCTTATTTTACCAATATTTAAGTATGCACCGGCGTAACCAGATGTTATAGATGCGGGTGCCTGCACAATTTCATTTTTAGAGATCTTGTTATACCAGGCGACATCCAAAGTTACGCGACTGTTCAGTGCATGTAATTCTGTTCCAATTTCAAGCTCTGAAGCATCTGATGGCCTTAAATCACTATTAGGTGTCGCTGTATTTTTAATATTACCAAGTGGCATGCCGTTTAACTGGCTGGTAGCTAAATTGTAGTTTAATAATGTCTGGTACGGTTGGTCGGCGCCGCCGCCTACGTTGGCATAACCAACTCTTAATTTACCAAAATCTAACCATGTTGGTTTCCATAACTCGCTAAACACAAATGAACCGCTTACTGACGGATAAATAATATTAAGCTTATTATTTGGTGATGCAGAAGACGCTATGGTTGAGAACCAGTCTGACCGGCCTGTACCTGTTATATACAGATATGATTTATAAGAAAGATCTAATGTTGCGTAAAGTGAATTTATATCGCTTTTTTGATTAGCATACTGGATTGATTGTTTTGCTGCATTACCAATGGTATAAACATAAGGCACTAAAAACCCAACACCCGCTTCGGTAGTTGATTCGATCCTTGATTTTTGAAGATTACCTCCTACATTTGGAGTAATTGTAAAGTCAGATCCTGCCTTAAATGCTTTTCCAACCAGGAAATCGGTGTTTAATTCTGAAACAGTTGCAAAAGTTTCTGCCAGGTTTTGATTTGCGGCTGCGTAATACCCGGCACCGTTAGGTACTACATCGGTATAACGCTCGGTATAATAATCCTGTCCAATACGGATCTGTGCAAACAAACCATTATCAAGTGTATAACGTGCACTTGCTGATCCCATCATACGGTTACGGCCGCTGTTATTTATAAATTTATAGGCTGCAAACCACGGATTAGTAGCATAATTATTCTGAACAAACTGTAGCTCATTACCAGCCGCTGTGGTACCCTGCGTTTGCGGGCTAAGTGAATTTACACTCAAGCTGGTTGGTAAAAACATTACCTGGAAATTAGAGTTACCGGCACCATCACCCAAAATAGGCCTGTTTTTTGCATCATCGGTAATATAGTTCAGGTGTGCATCAATAGTTAACCTTTTTATCGGGCTAAAATTACCAGATAAATTAAAGCTCTTCCTATCGTATCCTGAATTTGGGGTTATGGCTGTATTATGCAAATCGCTTGCAGATAATCTTACCGCCGCGTTATCATAAGCTTTACTGAACGATACAGTATTAGTAAAGGTATTAGCCGTACGGTAAAAATTATTAAAATTATTTTTTTGTGCTACATAAGCACGATTTGTTCCGTCAAACTGTATTACCTGGGAGCCATCAAGCTTTGCGCCCCAACTGGCATTACCGCTATTAAATGCGGCAGTGGCAGTTGTTGGTGCAAGTCCCTGGGCTCCTTGCCCGTAAACATATTGGAAATCTGTTGGGTTAATAACCTTTTCGCCTTCGTAGTTTGAACTAAACTCTACCGTTCCTTTACTGCTGCCACTTTTCGTAGTGATCAATATTACGCCATATTTTGCCCTTGAGCCATAAAGTGCAGAAGCTGCGGCTCCCTTCAATACAGAGATGGTTTCGATGTCATCAGGATTGATGTTTCCGATGCCGTCACCCTGGTCCGGCGAGTTTGAATATTGCCCGCCATTGTTCATTGACAGCCCTACAATTTGACTGTTATTAATATTAACCATCGGCACACCGTTAACTACGTACAATGGCTGATTGTATTGCCCATTGCCCGATAGACTGGCCGCGCCCCGGATGTTAATATTTACTGCAGAAGCAGGGCCGCCTGAAACGGAGCTAACATTTACACCGGCAACTTTACCAACCAATTCGTTGGCAAAGTTTACTTCGCGCGCTGTAGTTAACTCACTTCCCTTAATCTCTGTAACAGAATAACCAAGCGCTTTACGTTCTTTCTTGATACCTAATGCGGTTACTACAACCTCACTTAGTTGTTTTGAATCTTCATCAAGCAATACACTTAATGCAGCCGGTGATACAATGGTTACCTCTTTTTTAAGATAACCTATATAATTAAATGTTAATACATCGCCAACATTAGCATCAATGCTAAAGTGGCCATTAACATCGGTTTGTGTACCGGATTGTGTTCCTTTAAGCATAACACCTACGCCAGCTAATGGCTGCCCGCTGGCATCCCTAACTACACCGGTAATTTTTAAAGCTGATTTTGCGTCATCGGTTTTAGCAAGGCTTAGCACCGGCATGGTGCTCTGGCTTTGCGCGACCCCAATAAAATTGCCCACCAATTTAAATTGCAATTGGGTTTGTTGCTGTAGTTGGGCTAATACTTCAGTAAGTGGTTGTTTGTTAATGTGCAGGGTTAATGCAGGTATGCTGTTAATGACCTGTGCATCATAAACAAAGGTGACACTGGCCTGTTGTTCAATGCGTTTAAATACTTGTTTAACACTGGCTTTATCCATATTTAGGTTCATCTCCTGGGCACGTGTACCCTTTGCCGCCAGTAACGCGGTGCAACAAACCTGAATTCCAATTATAATTGTAGTAATGCGCATGCATTTTCGAAGTATGGGCAGTAATTTGCCGTAAAAATTCTTCATATTTGTAATGGTTTAAATACTATTATTAAACTGAGCCGTTGCTGTTTATGGGTCTCAAGCATGTATCCAGCCGGCTAATCTTATTCCGGGGGCATTTTATGTTCCCGGTTTTTTCTTTTCGTAGCTTCTACGATTTAAGAACAGGTTATTTTACTACTACTGTACTGTCATTGGCCATTTTATAATTAAAGTGTTTAGTAAAGCTTAATATTTCCATGATCGTATCCAGGCGTTGGTTACACAGGGTGATAGAAATACGTTCGTTTAAAAGATCTTTATTCTCTACAGTTATTTTTGTATTATATTTTTTCTCTATCGCCTTAAATACATTGTTTAGGTTTTCCTGGTCAAAAACAAGTACGTTTTTGCACCATAGGTTTACTACGCTTTCGCGGACAGGTTCTTTAACCACATATTTTGTTGCCGGGTTAATAATTATCTCTTCGCGGGCAACCAGCATTATTGCAGGTTTAGCCGGTTGGCTTGGTATGGTAATGCCTACCTTACCGGTAACTACGCTAACTTTTGTTGTGCCTTCGCGCTTGTAAGAGCGGACATCAAACGAGGTGCCCAGTACGGTAACATTTAAGTCTTTTGTTTTTACCACAAACGGATGATCATCCATGTGCTTGATATCAAAAAATGCGCGGCCCTCTAACAATTCAACCTCGCGTACTTTTGCAGTAAAACTTTTTGGATATTTAAATACAGAACCCGCATTAAGCCAAACTTTTGAACCATCTGGCAATACCACGCTGATCACCCTGTTTGCAGGTGCGCTAACTATATGTTTTTCTGCAATTAATTGTTTATTATCCGCCGGGCGCAACACAAAAAATCCTATTAGTAAAATAGCTGCAACTGATGCCGCTGGCCATAAAAGCTTTTTAATATTAAAGCTGCGATGCGCAACTTGTAGTTCCGGGCTTTTTTCAAACGCTATACGTTTCTGCAGATCGCGGAAAATGCGTTGCTTCACTTGCTCTTCGGTTTCGGGGGCATTTGTGTCTACCGTTTCAACCCACCCATCGTTCGTTTCATCATACCATTGGTGAAGCATTTGCTTTTCTTCGGAAGATGCTGTACCGGCAAAATACTTTTGTGCCAGTCTTTTTAATTCGTTTGTACTCATTATCGACCTTATATAACCCTATTTAATACTATAGAGTAGCCACAGCACCAAATACCCTTGCTCTAAAAACTATTTTTTTGAAATTAAATAAATGAGATTGTGCGCTAAGCCAAATTATGGAGAGGTTTGGCTTCTACAACAACTAAAAAAGGAATAAAAAATTGGCTACGTTACCCAGATTGGCCCTGATCACCCGTAAGGCTTTGGTTAAGTGCCCCTCGGCTGTTTTTTGTGAGATATTTAGCTGTTCGGCCACATCAGCCAGCGATTGGTCATATAACTTGTTATATTGAAATACCAGGCGACATTTTTCCGGAAGTTTATTGGATAGCTCGGCAATTATTTCAAGCAGTAATTTGTTGTCGATATCGGTCTCGGACGTTGCTTCGGCTGTTATCAGCCCAATAATATTTTCCTGCTGCTTGGTCTTTTTATCTTTTGATATATAGCGGTAAACCGAGTAACGGGTCATGGCAGCCAGGTAGCATTTAATTGATTGGATGTTCAGTTCCTCACGCTTTTTCCATAACATCAAAAAAACATCCTGAACTATCTCTTCGGCGGCATCGGTATCTTTTAATAATCTATGTGCCTGAAAATATAATTTATCCCAATACCGGTTATAGATCTCTGTAAATGCCGGTTCATCCCCGGTCCGTAACAACCGGGTTAGTTCGTCATCATCAAGTAATTGAATATTACTCACAAAGTTTTATTTTAAAACGAATATAACATAAAATTAATGAATAAAATATGCGTTCGTCAAATTTAAAAAATCGTTAGTTGCCTATCCGGATATTTTTCATTCATCATTAAAATTGTCTTGACTAAACAACTAATTTTTTCGGGCCAATATTAATTTAATATTAATTAACAATCACAACATTAAATTAATATTATTATTTAATATATATAATCCATAGACTTAGTAGTAATTGTATATTTGTTTATTATTGTTTTTTAATCTTATCCTTTTTATGAAAAAAATAAAACTTGCGACTACAATTGGTGCTGTTGCTTTCTTTTTAACTAATGCTTCGGCTGCCATCTTTAATGCTGATAAACCTATAGATGTAGTTGTTAACTGGAACCTTATCACTGTTAATGCAACTAAAACCGCGGGATTAAATAGCAACTTAGGCACGCGCATTGAAGCCATAGAAGCTATTGCCGTTTATGACGCGGTAAACTCGGTTAAACACATTGGCACCCCCTATCATTATTTCTCGCCAATAAAAGGCAAAGCTTCTGTACAAGCTACAGTGGCTTATGCCGCCTACACCATACTTATAAACTATTTTCCGGCGCAAAAGACAAGTTTTGACACAGAGTTAGCCGCCAGCCTCAAAGCAATTACAGATGGCCCGGTTGGCAATGCCGAAACTGCAGGTGTTGCAGCAGCAAAATCTATTATCGCCTTGCGTGACAATGATGGTTCAAGCCCGCTTACCACATTTGCCGGCAGCGCAAAACCCGCAGCAGGCGAGTACAGGCCAACCCCCGGAAAATTTGCACCGGGCATAGATGTTGAATGGGGGAAAGTGAAACCTTTTATATTAACCGGCTCAAAGCAATTTTTACCCGACCCCCCACCCGCTTTAGGTAGTGATGAGTACAAAAAAGACCTGGCCGAAGTAGCTAAAATAGGTGAGGTAAAAAGCACTGAACGTACTGAAGATCAAACCCACATAGCGCAATTTTACAAACAAGATGCTGAATTAACTGTAAACGAAGCTGCCAGGCAACTGGCTATTGCCCATGGCACATCAACCTTGCAAAACGCGCTGATCTTTGCACTTACTGATATTGCTGCTGCAGATGCCCGAATTGAGGTATTTGGCGGCAAGTACGGTTATTTGTTTTGGAGGCCTGTTACATCATTAAATGCCGAACCTGACGGATCTGTTAAGGATTATACCAAATGGACGCCTTTATTAACTACCCCGGCGCATCCAAGCTACCCAAGCGGCCATAGCGCCACAGTTACAGCGGGCTTAGAAGTGTTAAAGAAATTTTATGGCGACGACAATAAGCTGGACCTGCACACCACAACCACAGGCGAACCGGCACGTATAGTTGAATCTTTAAGTAAGGTTGAGTGGGAAAACGGTAAAAGCCGGATCTATGGGGGGATACATTACGCATTCGAGAATACATCCGCACAAAATGTGGGTCGTAAAATAGCAGCTTACGCACTTTTAAAGGGGCCGAAAATTCTTAAGAAATAGCATATATTAGTGCTATGAATCTTTCACTTGAGCAAAAATTGCATTATACTTTACGGCTTGCTGTAGCTATGTGTTTTATTGGTCACGGGGCATTTGGCATTATTACCAAACCCATATGGTGTAATTATTTTGCCGTAATTGGCATTGGCAAAACAATGGCTTATCAACTTATGCCCGTATTGGGCACTATTGATATTTTACTGGGCATCATCATGCTGGTTTATCCTTTAAGGGCAATTGCTTTGTGGCTGGTTATATGGGGAGTAGTAACTGCATCCCTGCGCCCATTATCAGGCGAACCCTTTGCCGAACTAATAGAACGCGCGGGAAACTTCGGGGCACCGCTGGCCCTGATCCTGCTATCGGGTGGGATTGGACACTTTCGCGAATTATTTAAACCGATCAACCCTTCAATTAAAATAGACGAATCAACCCTGGCAAACGTAACTACTTGTTTACGGGTGATCGTTTTTTTATTGCTTGCGGGGCATGGCTGGCTAAATATCATCGGCAAAAAAGGATTGCTTACACAATACACTAATTTAGGCTTTGCAAACCCGTTACAGGTTGCCCATATTGTGGGCGTATTTGAAATAGCAGCGGCTTTTATTATCCTGATCCGTCCTTTAAGATCGGTGTTGTTTATTGTGCTGATCTGGAAAATTGCGAGCGAGCTTTTTTACCCGCATTATATGGCATTTGAATGGATAGAGCGCGGCGGCAGTTATTGCACATTATTAGCATTATGGTTTATTTCAGAAAAAGTAGCTATCAATACTTTATTCGCTAACCCCCGATTAAACTTTCACAGGACTGAAGCTAATTAAAGAACTTTATTAACTGATCGTAAAGCCGCCTTGCATATGCAGGCGGCTTTTTTTGTGATGTTATAGGATCTGTATCCGTCCTGAAAAGGATTATATGTTGCCTCACATCCCCTATGTTTTACTTATAGTATCCGTTAACAAACTATCCCTGATACGTATAAATACGCGTCGTCCCTGCTAATACTACGCCGATAACTTGGGTATATCTACACACCCAAATCAGGTATAAGCCCTGCCTTTTCTACCCACACGATTGGTCAATTTTGGATCACCAGAAAGATAAACAAAACGTGCTTTCTGCTAATCATTTTATTAAACAAAACTCAAAAATAAAGACATGAAAAAATTTGACTACTTATTTATGCTGTTAGTGATCATAGCAGTATTTGCATCATGCGGAAAAGATGGTGCAGTTGGGCCACAGGGTTCAACCGGGTCAACAGGCGCACAGGGGTCACAGGGAGCAGTTGGCCCTGCGGGACCTGCCGGGGCTAACGGCCAAAACGGAAGTGTAATTTATAGCGGCATTACCGCTCCGCCGGCCACTACCGGCGTAAAGGGTGATTTTTATCTTAACTCGAGCAATGGCTTGCTTTATGGCCCTAAAACAGACGCAGGCTGGGGAACAGGGTTCTCACTTGTTGGGCCGGCTGGTGCGACAGGTGCTATCGGCGCAACAGGAGCACAAGGCGCAACGGGTGCTGCAGGCAACTCTGTATTAAGCGGGACAGGCGTACCTTCTGCGGCGTTAGGCAAAACAGGTGATTTTTACCTTGATAAGAGTAGCTATTTACTATATGGGCCAAAAGCACTTGCAGGCTGGGGACCGGCAGCATCATTACAAGGCCCTGCCGGTACTGCTAATGTTGAATATTCGGGCTGGAACTATGCAACCAATTTCAGGGATACTACTGCAGATGCCAGCTCATTGCACGCTGCGGACCTTGTCGCTCCAAAACTTACACAATCAATATTAGATAACGGCCAGGTACAGGTATACTTTACTTTTGGCGGCGGTGTTTACACTTTACCTTATACCAGTAATGCAGGCGGTAAGCTAAGTATCATGTCATACTTGCCTCGTTTAGGGCATTTTATAATAACCCGCTTTACAGCCGACAATACAAACTCGGTAGCTTTATCTACTCTTTTACAATACCGTTATATCATCATACCGGGTGGTGTACATGTTGCAACCATCAACCATGTTGATTTGAACGATTATGAAGCTGTAAGAAAATATTACAGAATAAAAGACTAAAACAACCATCACAATTAATGAAGGGGCGTGGCTAATTGGCTACGCCTTTTTTTGTTAAAAGCATTCTGTTAACCAGGTTAAAATTCGCAGGTGTTTAAATTTCAAAAAGGGGGCGAAAATAATTGTATCTGTTTATAAATCAATACGTATAAGTACGCATATTTTAAAGTGTAATTTCGCTATTAATAAATTATTATTAACCTTTACTTTATGCTACAATAACCATTGTTGTAGTAAACATGTTTTATACCTATTGCTATCTGTAAAATATCAACTTAAACAATAATTAATAACTAACCCTCCAAAATTATGAAAACTTTAAAAACCTTAATTTTAACAGGCACTATGCTTGGTATTACCCTTATGTTCTCTCAGTGCAGGCAACAGCCACCGGTCGATGATGGGTCGCAACCGCAAATACCTTATGACAAAGAGAAAGCGCAGGTGCACATTATTTCTATTAAAACAGCGGCGCAATATGTATCAACCTACAAAGTTGGCCGGCTTGGGTTAGACAGGCAGGTAAGAGATACAGGTTATCTTACTAAAAGTTTTAACCTGCCAATAGCCGAGCAATTTAACCGCGACGCAATTGCTGCATTATTAAATCAACCGGGCGCACAAGGCGTACGTATTTATTTGGGCCAGGACAAAAACGGTTTGGTAAACCTGGTACTGGTAGCAACCGACGAAAAAGGTAAGGACATAACCGGCGATGATGGCCGTATTATGAAGTTTACCACTAATAGTACTCCGGCAATAGCGCTTGAGGCCGGCCAACGTTGCCCAACTTTATGCAGCCCTAATTAATATAACGACCTGTAAATGGATAGTAATGTTTTAAACTTTTTAATGAGTGAATCTATACTGATACCCATCATTATAGGTGCTGTGCGTATTAAAAGGTTAACCAAAGCATATTATCCATTTTTTATTTTTTTACTATTAGGCCTCTTATCAGAACTGGTAAGTTTTATTCTTATAGACACATTTAAAGCAAGCAACGCATCTGTCATCAAGATTTACAGCCTGGTGGAGTGTTGTATAATTTTGTACCAGCTATATATATGGAAGAGCTCTGCCAGGTACCGGCAGGGCTTTATTTTCTTAGCTGTAGCTTGTATTGTTTTCTGGATAATAGAACACGTAGTATTTTTAAATATAAACACATGGAGCCCCTATTTTAGAGTTTTTTATGCATTTGTAATTATATTACTAAGTGTGAACCAGATCAATTCTATGATGTTTAACCACGACGGACCGTTATTTAAAAACCCCAGGTTTATTATTAGCCTGGGGTTTATTATTTTTTTCCTGTACCAGATCCTTTATGAGGCAGCTTATTATATTGGTTCAGAACAATCCACTATAGCCAATAAAATTATTTTTGGCTATAGCTATAATAACTTTTTTACAAATATGATCTATGCTGTTGCTATCTTTATTATTACTGCTAAGAAAGAAGACCTGTATAATCAATATTTAAGCAAACAATAAAACCAGTGATTTAACAATGTGATCAAGATTGCGGCATGGCAGATAAAATATTTTATACGGTTATTATCACAGCATTATTGATCGCTATTGTGATCGTATTTTTTGTGGTATCGGTGATCCGTTATAACAAGAAATATATGCAGCTGCAAAAAGACAGGGTTCAGGCGCAAATCATGATCCAGGAGCTGGAGCGTAAACGCATAGCTAACGATCTGCATGACAGCCTTGGCCCCATGCTATCAACCGTAAAATTGTATATGCATAGCATCTCGGTAAGTGACGATACCGATAAGGAGTCGCTTGATAAAGCTTCGAGTTTTATTGATGAAACCATTAAGAACCTGCGCGAGATCTCTTACAACCTGCTACCCAGTAGCCTTGCCCGTAATGACCTGGCAATGGTTGTAAAAGAGTATATATCGCGCATTGCAAGCCGCCACCCGCTAAAAATTGATTTTGAGACCACCAAAAATACCGTGATCCCAAAAGAGATAGAGATCCATTTATTCAGGGTTATCCAGGAAATTGTTCATAACACGCTAAAGCATTCAGGTGCAGCAAACTTAAAGCTGGTTATTGCCCAACAGCCCGACGGTTTGTTTTTAATATCAGAAGATAACGGCAATGGGTTTAACCTGGATAATATCCGTAACGGATCGGGCGGGCTTGGCCTTAAAAGTATTGAAAACCGTTGCGAGATGCTTAACGCTACTTTTAAAATTATAACCGCTAAAAATCAGGGCTGTAAAATAATTATAAAGGTGCCTAACTCATAATTTATGCTATTTTTGATAAAAGTTTTAACCCCCAATAATTACAAGGCTCAATGTATTATAATATCAATATTGTAATTGCTGACGACCATGAGATCTTTTTGGATGGCCTGGCATTGATGCTATCCAAGCACCAGGGCTTTAACGTTCTTGGCCGGGCGTTAAATGGCCAGCAGTTGCTTGAAATTGTAACCCGCGAAAACCCGGATATTGTATTAACAGATATCCGTATGCCTATTTTGGATGGCATCCAAAGCACCAGGCAGATCCTGTCGGCACATCCGCATATCGGCGTCATCGCTTTATCCATGTTTGACGAAGAGAACCTGATCGTAGAGATGCTTGAGGCTGGCGCAAAAGGGTACCTGCTAAAAAATGCGCATAAAGATGAGATCATTGACGCTGTGGTAAACGTTTATCAAAATAAAAATTACTATTGCGCCCAAACATCTTCAAGGTTGGCTACCATGATCGTGCGCAGCAAGTTCAGCCCTTTCTCAGAACCAAAGATAGTGTTGAATGATAGAGAGAAAACTATCATCCAGATGATCTGTCAACAACAAACAACACAGCAAATAGCCGATAAGATCTATCTAAGCAAACGGACAGTTGAAGGTTATCGCGTGAAAATACTTGAAAAGATCCAGGCTAAAAACATTGCCGGGGTTGTGATCTTCGCACTAAAAAATAACATCATTAAAGAAGAGGATGTGTTGTATTAACATATCTTCCTTTTTTATATATCTGATCATTTTTTTTGTTCTTGCAGTAAATACGCTAAAATAAGCTTCGTGCATTTTAGTCAGTTTGCCTTTACCCCTTATTTCGGTCGTTTACGGCTAATTCCCCTTCCTTTCTCGCATACTCATACTTGCCATATCTCACTGATATACAATATCACACGTAATAGTGCTGCTTAAAAAAGCGTATAACTACGCAGTCATATCAGGTACTACTCCTCTCTAATAGCCCCTCTTACTGCCATAGCTTTGGGTATGCTCAAATCAATAAATATTTAGAGCACAGACCCGGAAGCCGAAAGGGGAAAAATGAGTAGGCAAGAAAAATATTTGACCGGTTACCCCCGGCCGACACAAATACCAAGATCATGAACGAGAACGAACAACACCTTCAGATCTTAAGGAGTAGTTTCAATGCTTTACATTCCTTAAGTCATCCAACAACAGCAAAAGCTTTTGCTAATCTTAAAGAAAAAGTAGTTGCCTATTCGGGTAATACTTTTTACGAAGAGATCAGGTCTGTATCTTACAATCCTGATATACATTTACTGGAAGCAATTATAGCCACCAAAAAGGATTACGGCTATAACGGTAACCTTTGTACAGATGGTTCATACGCGTTTGTACGCTTTTATGTTAACTACGGCACCGCCTGGGAGGACCAGGGATATACTGCCGTAAATGAACACGACATACCTACAGGGGTTGATTGCAAAAAGCATCCTGAAAAACCGCTGAATTATTCTGCATCGCTAAAAATTGTACCTAAGACAAATAAATGCAGTATCCATGTATTGCCAAGGGTACGGGCAGTGCTTGAGTGGAATAAGATCCCGCCTGCCAACGACCCTAATTACACCTCGATATGGGGTAATACGGTTGATGATTTTATCCAGATAAAACCCTACAAAGAATTTATCATAGCAAACCCGGCGTTTAATCAATTGGTTGAACTTACGGTATCGCATCCTAATTTAAAGATAGCCGACGCCGCGAAACTGGTTCCGGGTGGCGAACTGGCATTAAGCCAGTCAAAATCTGCTTACAGCACACAACCGCTTGAGCTTAGTGCCCTTGCGCATTTGTACAAAGAAAATGCTTTGGTATCGCCTGCCCGATATGGCTTGCAGCATGTGCTGCCGGTTTTAAAAAGCTATAACTCGGTTACCATTGCAAGCAGCATTGAAACCTGGAACAAATTGGGTATTGATTTTGGCACTATTGTAAACGAGCTTGAACAAACCAACGCGGATATAGCTTATGAACAGCTTGAAAGCCTGGGCCTTGATTATAACTTAGAGCAATTTGTTGCCAGCTTCAGGGTAAAAAGACCTATCGGTTACTCTGGCGACCTTTGCAGTACCGGCAGTCTTGAGTATGTTGCCTTCTGGGCCGACTGGGGGAACAACTGCAAATGGGAATACCTGGGCACCACATCAGTAAACGTACATGATATCAACAACATCCCTAAAGAGGGTGTATCCTACGCTGCTGTACTTCCGTACGACTTTAATAAAGTGCGTAAGCAATGTACAAACCCTGAAGTTGTGAAGATCCGTGCCGTACTTTCATGGAACGTAGCGCCTTCAAGTACCGATGCCGACGAGCTGGAATACTGGGGTAACCGCATGGATGCCTATATCCAGGTAAAACCGGGTGTTAACACAGGTATTTTAGCGCCGATCTTTAACATCCTGGGTGGTATCCCGGTTGACAAGATCAGCGACGTTGACGGTCTGACCATCCCTGGTGCAAAATTCGCGCTTAACCAGGCTGCGGTTAATGACAACAGTCCGTTTGGAGGGGTAGTTGTTATCCAGGGGCCATCATTTGCCGGAAAAAAATACCGCATTAAAGTAACCAACATGAATACGCTGGCTACCTATTACATCAATAATGATTTTGTAGTTGTTGGCTGGTTAATGGTGCCGCCGTATGTACAATATACCATAGTACAGGCCGATCCGGTAGATTTTTACTATAACTACCAGGCATTTGAGAAAAACACTGATAACGTATTGGCCAGGTTTAGCCCGGGCACCAACGATATGTTAAAGCTTGAGCTTGAAATTGCAGGCGTTGCAGGTGTCTTTACCAAGTTTATCCAGATGGATAACAATGCACCGGTTATTAATTTACAGATTGACGACCTGGGCGATTGCTCGCACTATAAGGTTGGCGATGTGATCATAGGTTCATACGCTGTAAACGATGCCCACCTGTTAAGTTATTCATTGGTGAGCAGCTTTGGCGGTTCAGTTACCGGCACAGCTAATATTTCAGATTCGTTTGCGTTTTTAACAGCCGGAACGACCTCGCCTTGCGGTAAGATCTCGTTAACGGCTTATGAGAAAACGATATACGACAGCCAGTGGACAAATAATGCCAGCTATACCGAACAGATCATCTGTTTACAACAGGCTAAAAAGTAAAGACAGTTTTGTTTATAGTTGATTAGTGTATCCTGCATGGAGTAGGGCTATTAAGTTAGCCTTACTCCGGCAGGATTTTTTTGCCTGCTTATCAATGGGAAACTCGCTTTTAAAATAATTCATCCGTTTTACCCTCTTTACGCGCAGCGAAGAGGGTAATAAAATTTAAAAGCGATTTCCTTGCTGCTTTTCTGTGGCAACAGCCAATGCAAAAATCATTTTAATCTTGTCTATTTTTATATATTTGATAACCAATATATTAAAACCTACCAGACAAAAATTAAAATGACCAAAGCTAAAGCGCTGCTTTTTGCCGCATTTTTCATTTTGCAGGCCTGTGTATTTGCGCAGGCACCTGCTCAAAATTATCCGGTCGACTCGGCTTCTGTCGAACATCCAGGTGTACCAAAAGGCGAGCTCATCCAGCTAAAATTTAACAACTCAAAAATATTTCCCGGCACAACCCGTAACTACTGGATCTACGTGCCTGCCCAATACGATGGCAAAAAACCGGCCTGCTTATATGTAAACCAGGACGGTATCCAGTTTAAGGCACCCGTTGTTTTTGATAACCTGATCTACAAAAAAGAAATGCCGTTAACCATTGCCGTTTTTGTTCAGCCGGGTACGGTGATGGCTGATGATGCAAATACCGCGAATAACCGCAATAACCGCAGCTATGAATATGATAGCATTGGCGATACTTATGTCAATTTTTTACTGAATGAACTTTTGCCCGAAGTAGAGAAACAAAAAACCAAAGAAGGTAAACCTATCCTGTTGTCAAAAAACAGCAATGACCGCGCCATAGGCGGATCAAGCAGCGGCGCCGTTTGCGCGTTTACCGCGGCATGGGAACGTCCTGATCAGTTTTCGAGGATCTTCAGCTCTATTGGCACCTATGTAGGTTTCCGGGGTGCAGAGCGTTACCCTACCCTGATTAGAAAATATGAGCCTAAACCACTGCGCATATTTTTGCAAGACGGCACACATGACCTTAACAATTATGTAGGCGATTGGTGGATAACCGCGCAATTAATGGAACGGGCGCTGCAATATGCCGGTTATGAGGTGGCTCATGCCTGGGGAGAGGGCGGCCACGACGGCGTACAAGCTACTGCCATTTTCCCGGAAGCGATGCGCTTTTTATGGAAAGATTATCCTAAGCCAGTTGCCAAAGGCATCTCTAAAAACGCGTTTACCAGTACCATTACCATCCCCGGGCAGGGTTGGGAACTGGTGGGCCAGGGCTACGGCTTTGCCGAAGGTACGGGTGTGAATGCCGCGGGCGAAGTTTTTTACCAGGATATCCCCAACGGCAAAACTTATAAGGTTGATGTAAACGGCAAACTGACCCAACTTAAGATAGACTCGAAGCGAGCCGGTGGCACGGCTTTTGGCCCTGACGGGAAACGCTATACCGCGGCTACGGCCACCAACCAGGTTTTAAGTTATGATAAAGACAATAAAGAAAGTGTTGTTGCCGATGGCATTGCCTGCAACGACCTTACAGTAGCACATAATGGCAACATTTACGTAACCGCACCTGACGGGGACGACAAACCTTCAAAGATCTACCTGATAAGGCCCAATGGCGATAAATTAGTGGTGGATGAAGGTTTAAGATACTCAAACGGGCTTACACTTAGTGCCGACCAAACCCAGCTATACGTTGCCGAAACCACAACCCATTGGATCTGGGTTTACCAGGTTAAGCCCGATGGTACGCTGACTAATAAACAACATTACGGTTGGCTACACATGCCTGACAACGCAAACAATGCGGGAGCAGACGGCATGAAATGCGATCAAAACAACCGCGTTTACGCAGTTACCCGTTTAGGTATCCAGGTGATGGACGAAATAGGGCGTGTAATATCCATCATCCCCGTTCCGCAAGGCAACGGCCCGGCTAATATGTGTTTTGGCGGTCCTGATTTTGATATGATGTACGTTACCTGTAAGGATAAAGTATACCGGCGCAAAGTTGGCGTAAAAGGTGCAAACGCGTTTGCACCGCCATTTAAGCCAATTACCGCGCAACTTGATCGTTAAACATTTACCGGTAAAAATTAAGTTATCTGGCTTGCCAAAACATTATTACAGTTTCATTTGAATAACACAATTTACCAATTGACCCCCAATATGAACGATCTATCAAAGTTTTTAAAGCCGATCCTTATTGTTTTATTAATTGCAGCTATTAGCCCGGTCGTTGGCGCACAAACGCATAAATCGCGCCCGGCGCAAAATAAGCATAGTAAAAAAACCATGTACCCTACCTACAAAGGCCTGATTATGGCAGGCTACCAGGGATGGTTCAGAGCAGAGGGCGATGGCAGCAATTCAAAGCAATATGCTTACGGTGATGAAAACAGCTCGGGTATTGACCTATGGCCTGACGTACGCGAATACGAGAAGACTTATCAAACACCATTTAAATTGGGTAATGGCCAGTCGGCGCGTTTCTTCAGTTCTTACGATCAAAGTTCGGTGGACCTGCATTTTAAGTGGATGCAGCAATACGGTATAGATGGCGTATTTGTGCAGCGTTTTTTTAATAATGCAAAAAAAGAGAACAGAACACCTAAAGGATCAACCGTTATAAGAAATGAGTTTGAGGCCGCGGCTAAATATAAAAGAGCCATCGCGGTAATGTATGACCTTTCGGGCCTTGCCGCTTCCGGCGAGGACTGCTCATCAATTATCGAGGATTGGAAATACCTGGTAGATGAAATAAAGGTAACCAACCAGCCGGGTGCAAAAACCTACCTGCATGAAAATGGAAAACCAATAGTGGCTATCTGGGGAGTTGGATTTCCGGATCGCCCTTATAACATTCGTAACATCGGCCTGGAACGGTTGATAGACTTTTTAAAGAACGACCCTGTTTATGGAGGCTGCGAGATCATGCTGGGTGTGCCAAACGCATGGCGCACTTTAAGGGCTGATTGCTTACCTGACCCATACCTGCATGATATTATAAAACAATGCGATATTGTTTTGCCATGGAGCGTTCAACGTTATTCGCCGTTGTTGCATAATGACATGGACCGTTACCGAGACGATGTTATAGATGATATGAAATGGTGTGCCGATAATAAATTAGAATATGTGCCTTGTGTTTATCCCGGTTTTAGCTGGCATAATGTAAGCCGCCGCGAGTTTCCGGATGATATCAAGCCTGTAGGTTCCATTCCGCGCGAAGGCGGACGCTTTTACTGGCAAATGTTATCAACAGCGATGAAAGCCGGCGCGCCGATGCTGTACGTAGCCATGTTTGATGAGATCAACGAAGGCACCGCCATATTTAAGGTAACAGATAACCCGCCGGTAATGCCTGAGAGCTCGCCCACTATGTTTTTAGGCCTTGAGGGTAAACCGTCAGATCTTTATTTAAAACTAACCGGCGAGGCTGCAAAAATGCTGCGAAAAGAAAAACCGTTAACCTTTAAAATGCCACAACTTTAAAATAATTACTTTAGTAAAAATCCAAAAAAAGACATGACAACATCATCGATCAACTTAAAAAGCATTAGTCGCCTTTCAGGCATCATTGCTGCTATTATGCTGTTAACCGGCGCAACCTTAATAGCCAAGCCTAAACCTAAATTATTGGTATTCAGCAAAACCAGGGGATTCCATCACTCATCAATTGCTGTAGGTAATACCGCCATTATAAAATTAGGGGCCGATAATAATTTTGATGTGGATACCACTACCGATGCCTCAAAATTTACTGCTGACAATTTAAAGCAATATGCCGCCATTGTTTTCTTGAGCACTACCGGCATGAGTAACCAGCTATTTACCGAGGATCAAAAAACTGCCCTGATGAAATATATGGAGCAAGGCGGCGGCTATGTAGGTATCCATGCGGCTACCGATTGCTGTTATGACTGGCAATGGTACGGCAACCTGTCAGGCGCTTATTTTAAAGGGCACCCCGCACAGCAGGAAGCCGTTATTGATGTGGTCGATGCATCGAACATTGCTACCAGTTTTTTACCAAAAGAGTGGAAAAGAAAAGACGAATGGTACTCGTTTAAATGGATGGCGACTGATCTGCATGTGTTGCTAAAAATTGACGAAAGCAGCTACGACCAACAAAACCCCGACCTTAAAATGGGCGACCACCCGATGGCCTGGTACCATGAATATGACGGCGGCCGCGCATTCTACACAGAGTTGGGCCACACCGACGAATCGTATGCCGATCCGCTTTATTTGAAACATATCCTTGGCGGCATAAAATATGCCATAGGTAAGAAATACAGCAAATAAAACTAAATCCAAAGCTATTTATAAGGCATAAGCGACAAAACGCCTATGCCTTATTTTTTTGTATGGCTATAGGCCTCCTGCAAATTATTTTTTAACAACTGGAAATTGGGGCTTAAAGCCAGGCCTTTTTTACCGGCGGTTACAGCCTTATCCCATTGCTGTAATTTGTTGTAGGATGCGCAGATATTGTTGTAGGCCTCGGGAAAATTACTTTTTAATTTGATGGCTTCGTTGCCGGCTTCAATACATTGTTGAAACTGACCGGCATTGTAGTATAATAAACTTAGGGTCAAATATTTCTCTGCCGTTGGCGCGGCTTTTACCTTTTGTGCCTCGATAGCTATTTTGCTATTTTTATTTTTGGCTGCTTCCAGGTAGCTTTTGGCATCGGCGTTGTCCGGTGCGAGTTGCAGGGTGGCTAATGCTTCTTTTTTTAACTCGTCCCAATTATCGGTATTTTGATACGCTTCCATCAGCAGGGAATGAGCAAATAAATCTCCCGCCGACAAACTAATGGCTTTTTGCAGATTGATAATGGCCTCCGGGTAATGTCCCTGGCTATTCAAAAAGCGCGCGTAAAATATATAAGAGTCGGGATATGCACTGCCCAACCAAAGCCCTTTTTTAAAGTAGGTCTCAGCCTCTTCCGTATGACCCGTAGCTGCTTTTAAAATGGCTATATTGATGTACAGGCTAAAATAGTTGGGTAATAGTTTTAACGCGCGCTGGTAATAAATATCAGCGGTGATATAATCACCTCCGGCCATTTTGGTGAGGCCGTAATTCATTAAGCCGCGGCCATTATTTGGGCTTTTTATGGTGACATCATGCCATAAACTTTCCTCGTCATGCCAAACTTCATTACGCTGCCAGGTGCCGTAGGCGTAGATGATTAGCACCAACCCTAACAATACCGCGAATGCCTTTTTATAAGCAGGCATGTATTTTGAAATGATCGGTGCAAGCTTTTTGGCGATCAGGGCGATTGTCCAGCTCACGCTGATGACTAATCCCACAAAAGGAAAATACATCCGGTGGTCATTCAAAACCTCGCCCAGCGGGATAATACTTGAGGATGGCACCAACGCCAAAAAGAACCATAAAATGCCAAAGCTTATGGGCCGCAACAGTTTCTTTTGTGAAGTGATAATGGCAATGATCACCATCGCCAAAATAAAAGCCGAACCAACAAAAAAGCGCCAGTCAGAAATACCGGCAATCAACCCCCAGTCCGAGTCGGCACTTAAGGCATTTGGCACAAAAAACATGCAGAAATAATGTGCTATGACAAAGGGCTGCGTTATTAAATATTGTAATGGCGCTGTGCCGCCAGGCTGCCAACTTTTGGGGGTTAGCTTATCAATCAGCAAATACATGCAAATACTGACGATAAATGACGGGATCGTGTTTTTAATGACGGAAAACACCTGTTTAAAGCGGCTTGGTTTAAAGATATCGACGATGCCTAATTGCTCCTCGAAAAGCAATAGGTAAAACAAAAATATAGGCGCGAACATAATTGACGGCGGCTTGGCAAAAGCGCCGATAATTACCGGGATCAGATACAAATAAAACTTACGGCTTACCGCCGAGTATTGGTATAAAGCAAACGCCACAACCACCGCGAACGTAGATTGCAGATCAGACCGGGCGATCACATAATTTACGGTTTCGGCTATTGCCGGATGTACCAGGTAAAGCGTCGCGGCTATTATGGCGATGAAAGCATTAGTGCTGTCATCACCGGGCACACTGATATTAAACAACTTACGCATAAACCCGGCCATAAGCACTCCCTGTATCAGGAACAATATAAACGAAGACAGGTGAAAGAAAAAGTAATAATAACCGCCGCCTATCCAATAATCAAACGCCAGCGAGGTTGTTACCAAAGGGCGGTAGGCCTGGTTTTGCGGCAAAGCGCTGCTAGTACTGCCATCCGTAAAAAATAAAGAGATGTTATGAATATTACGGATATAGGCATTGTTTTCTATAGTATGCGAATCATCGAAATGAAACCCATTTTGAAAATGGTTTGAATAGGTGATAGTACAAGCTATCAGCATCAGGAAAATATAAAAACGGTAGGTCTGCTTTTTCACTTGGCAAAAGTAAATGTTACTGGGCATGAAATTATTAAAATCCACTGACTTGTAAACACGCCATTTTCATGGCGCATTTAACCCTTTAAATCGTCCGGAATCACCCTGTTCCTATTACGATTTATCTGTTAAGTTTGTTCATCATATTTAAACTCATGAAATCAATTTTTGATAAACCAACCCGGGACGAACTGATAATCAGGATCAAAACCCTTAACCAAAACAGCACATCGCAGTGGGGTAAAATGAATATTTACCAGATGCTGAAGCATTGCACGCTTTGCGAAGAAATGTATTTAGGTCAGGCTGTTTACCCGCGGCAGTTTATCGGCAGGTTACTTGGCAAAATGGCGCTAAAAAGTCTCACAAAGGATGAAACCCCGATGGGTAAAAACGCCCCTACCAGTGACAGCTTTAAAATAAAACTGGTTGCCGGCAATGTGCTTGACGAGCGTGATAAATGGATTACCCTGGTTGAAGAATATGGCAACTATAATAACCCCGAATTTGCACACTGGTTCTTCGGGAAAATGACCAAAGAGCAAGTTGGCTACTTAGCCTACAAACATACCGATCATCATTTAAGGCAATTTAACAGCTAACAAAAAAGGGGCGGTGATTTATAGTCACCGCCCCTTGTGTTTATTGTGCGTCCAGTTGCAACACTACGCTGCTGCGGTCCGAGTTAACCTTTGGATTGATCCCCACTTTCATCAGGAAATCGCCGGTATAAGTTTCGTCGCTATTGATCTCTGATCTTGTGCCGGGATATAAGTTGATCTCTTTTACCTTATAATGTTTATTGGCATCCAGGCCTTTCAAACGGATAGGACTTGTGCTCTTTTCGCCATAGCGATAGTTAACTAAGTAGTTAAACATGATGGCTGTTGTTTTAGTATCGTTTACATACGCTAATGATGCCACGCTGTTTTCGCGCGGGTTCATTAAACGGTATTGATCGCCCTGCCAAACAACAGATTTAAAGCTGTTATAATTTTTAACCGCGTCCTGTACGAACTGCAGATCGCTCTGGCCCAGCTTACTGATCACGATATCAAAACCCAGCTTACCCATCGAGGCAACATCTACGCGGAATTTTAACGGTAGTTTGCTCCAATCCGTAACATGGTTTGAGCTGCTGATAGCCGGGTAAAAATATGAGTACTCCCATTGGATAAAGATGCGCTCTAACGGATCGGTATTATCGCTTGGCCAAAACTCTGTAAAGTATTGCAAGGCACCATAATCAACACGGCCGCCACCGCCCGAGCATAACATCATAGGCACCTTTGGGTATTTAGCACGAATCCGCGCCAGCACCTTATACAGGCCCTGCACATAATCTACATAAAACTGCGACTGGTTATTTTTTAAATGAGCCGAATACGCATTGTAAATAACCGCGTTGCAATCCCATTTAATGTAAGCCAGCGCCGGGTTTTTAGTGAACAGGTTATCAACTATACCGTAAACAAAATCCTGCACGGCAGGGTTGCTCAAATCCAACACCAGTTGGTTACGGAAATAATATTCGTCGCGTTTAGGTTGTTTAATTACCCAATCCGGATGCTTTTCATAAAGCTCGCTTTTGGGGTTTACCATCTCCGGCTCTATCCAGATCCCAAACTTAACGCCATTATCTTCCGCGCCTTTTACCAATGAGGCTATGCCGTTTGGCAGCTTGGTTTTAGTTTCCTGCCAGTCGCCAAGGCCTGAGTGATCGCCGTTGCGGGGATATTTATTGCCGAACCATCCATCGTCCAGCAAGAACATATCTACGCCCAATTTCTTGGTATCTTTTAAAAGGGCGGCAAGCTTTGTTTCATCAAAATCAAAGTATGTGCTTTCCCAGTTGTTCAATAAAGTTAAACGACTGCCTTTGCCGTCAAGCAGTTTATAGTTACGCGCCCAGTGCTGCAGGTTACGGCTGGCCTCGCCCTTGCCGTTTCTTGACAGGGTGTATAAAAATGGTGGCGTGGTAAAATCCTCATTAGGTTTTAACTGGTAAGGCGACGCATAATTGTTAATGCCCGATATAATACGCAGGTTATTTTCAGGGTCAAGCTCCAGGTCGGTGCGGTAGTTACCGCTCCACTCTAACGCCCCATACAGCACGGTGCCATCATCTTCGGTAGCGGGCCTATCAAGCGACACCATAAATACCGGCGGCTGAAACAAGTCCGCACGGGTACCTAATTTACTATCCAGTGTTTTGATACCATGCGTGATCTGGCTTTCTTCGGGGCGCATTTCTTTGGCCCAGTCGCCATGATACTGGGTTAAATAAAACGCAGGCGACTTTAAATAAAGATCAGCCGATGCAAATTTGTTAAGCGTAACATTTCCTTTTTCGCCGTGGCGGATAGTGCTCCACTGCTCTATCACATCATCTTTGAAATATGATTTATAGTACAGCGTAACCTCGAAATTATAAGCCGGGTCTTTTAAGACAATACTTAGCAAACTCACATCATCGCTTATCTTATCAACCTTGTGGCTAACATATTTCAGGTCGAGCGATTGATTGCCATCTGCATGAGTAACAGCTATAGCGGGTTCTAATAAATTTCGCGATCCGGCCGGGGTATAAGCCGACGCCATTTGGCCGGTATAGTCATTATCCTTACCGTAGGCGGCAGAAACATGGTTATATTCTTTGCTGTCTGCCAGTTTAGGGCCAAAGTAAATGGTGCTCAGGTCGTGTTTATCATCAGCCTCTAAAACCAACGCGTTCTTATTGGTTTCGATAGGGATGGTAACCGTTTGTGCCAGCGCGCCGTTTGTGGCCAGCGCCATTAACGCCAGTGAAAGAACAACAAATGAAGATTTTAATTTCATGGTTTATATATTAATAGGAACTATTTGGTGCAGGGGTTTGCACCCGCATAATTAAATAATCAGTTTAAATTAAAAGTAAACTTTTACGGCTATTAATTAACTGAATTTTACCATTTACTTTCACTTTTACTTTTTTGGCCTGCGGCGATGTTATTTTATAGCTAGTCACCTTTCCGTCTTTCCAATCCAGATCCACTGTGAAATTGCCGCGTGCCTTCAGGCCCTTTACGCTACCTGATGCTTTCCAGCTATCCGGGATCGCCGGCAGCAGGTTAATATAGCCTTCATGGCTTTGAACCAGCATCTCGGCGATACCCGCGCAGGCGCCAAAGTTACCATCAATCTGGAACGGCGGACCGGCAGATAACAGGTTAGGGTAAATACCCCCGCCTGCCGAGTAATTGATACCCGTTGCTGTAACCGGTTTCATCAATTCATGGAACAATTTGAATGCACGGTTACCATCATGCAACCTGGCCCAGAATAATAGTTTATAAGCGATAGACCAGCTCGGGCCATCGTCTCCCCTTACGTTTAAAGTTTTCTTGGCGGCTTCGGCCAGTTCAGGCGTACCATCGGCAGTGATTTCTGATGCCGGGTAGATGCCGTACAAGTGCGATACGTGCCTGTGCGTTGGCTCTGTTTCAGCGTAATCTTCAAGCCATTCCTGGATGCGGCCATCCTTGCTGATGATCCCGGCAGGCGGGATCTCGGTTAATCTTTTCTTTAGTTGATCGCGGAAAGCGGCATCTAATCCCAACGTTTCTGAAGCGTTAATCACATTGGTAAACAGCTCGCGCATGATCTGGTTATCAATGGTAGCTCCTATACAAATACTGGCATGGCGGCCACTGCCATCAGGCATCATAAAACTATTCTCGGGCGATGATGATGGTACCGTTACCATGTAGCCACTTTTAGGATCCTTAACCAATATGCTGTTGTAAAACTGCGCCGAACCCTTCAATATCGGGTAAATGCTCTTTAAATAAGCCTTGTCATCAGTAAATGCGTAATGATCCCACAAGTTACTGCATAACCAGCCTGACCCGGCCTTGGTTACCCCCCATGACGCACTTTCGCCCGGCTCGGTCCATCCCCAAATGTTGGTGATCACGTGGGCAACCCAGCCATCGGCATTGTAATAGGCTTTGGCAGTGCGCTCGCCGTTTTTTACCATGCCGCGCACCAACTCAACCAGGGGCAGGTTCAATTCTGACAAGTTAGACACCTCTACCGGGAAATGATTCATCTGTACGTTAACATCCAGGTGGTAATCGCCGTTCCAGGGTGTATGGAGCTGGTTGGCCCAAAGGCCCTGCAGGTTTGGCGGCAACAAGCCCACACGGGTGCTACAAATACTTAAATAGCGACCGTACTGGTAAAACAGTACCGGCAGTAGCTTATCATTATCAGGGTTGTTATGAAAGCTGATCAGGCGCTGATCGGTAGTTTCGTTATCGTTGCTTTTCCCGAGGTCGATGCTTACGCGATCAAACAGTTTCTTAAACTTTGTGGTATGCTCCTGTTTTAATTGCGCATAAGGCTTACTCATAGACGCGGTTAGGTTTTGCGCCATTTTAGCCTTGAAGCCCGGGCTTTTAAAATCGGTAGTCGCAGATATGTAAATGATGGCTTCAGTAGCGTTTTTTATCACCAGGCTGTTACCCGTTGCTGATTGCGTTCCGCCGGTTAGTTTGGCTTTAACGTTGGCTATGTATTGCATGCCGTTACCATCGGTGCCATTATCTAACCGGCCTTCCATCTGCAAGGTGTTGCCATTGGTACTGGTGGTTGATCGTTCAGGGCGGCTGATGTTGATATTGAAATTCAGCTTACCCGGCTTGTCCGCGGTTAGCCTGATCACATCCACATCACCGCTAAAACTGGTAAAGTACTCGCGCTTGTAGGTTACGCCGCCAACCTGGTAAGTGCTTTTAGCTACCGCGTTATCTAATGATAGCTCGCGTTGGTAATTGCTGTATTTTGAAGCATCGGCGCTGCCATAATCAAATTGCAGGTCGAGCGTACCCAATACCTGGAAACAACCCCACTGCTTACCACCGGAGCCAGGGCCTTTACAAACAAAATCTTTATCTATCAGGTTTTGCGCCTCTACATTCTTGCCGGCCAAAAGCAGCTCGCGTATCTCTGGTAGCTTTTTGTAGGCATCGTAATTATTTGCATCCTGTACCGAGCCCGACCAAAGGGTGATATCGTTCAGTACGATCTTTTCGTCGCTTATATCGCTGTTAGGCATCATCCCTAAACGGCCGTTACCCAATGGCAGGGTTTGCTCCCAGTTGACCGCAGGTTTATCGTAATGCAGCCTTAAGGACTGTTTTTGTGCAAACAAGCCGGCCGGCGCCAATGCCAGCATTATTACAACAGGTACTAAATTTTTTAAGTTCATTAGTTGTGGTGTTATTTTACGCAAGAAAGAAATCGGTTTATAATCAGCTTACAATTCTATAGTAAAATACAGGTTCTAAAAATAGACAAAAAGATTTTAAAGATGGACAATCGTATCTTTTGAATAAAGCGATATATTAGATACAGGTATAACACACCCCTGCAACCGCCCAAGAGGAAACCCTTTGCTGCTGGCCCAAAACTACACCTTCGCGACTGCTCGCTTGTTCACCTGAGTGTAACAAGTGTACCAAACTGAATGTGTCCCGTTGATACTTTTTGGCACACCTGTTTTTGTAATTAACTGTAAGATAGAGAAATGTATTTTTGGTCCTGATTTCAAGATACAGTTTGGAACACTTTTTACCTTGTTTTGTGAATTTTACGATATTTTAATGGCGACATCCCTATCAGCTTGCTAAATAAGCGCGAAAAATAATACTGGTCGTCAAAGCCCAATATGTTAGCTATTTCTTTAATACTGCTGTCTGTAAAATAAAGATGCTGGCATGAGGCCTGGATCTTTAACAGGTTAAAATAATTGATAGGCGACGAGCCTGTTTTTTGATGGAACAACCTTGAATAATGCGATACCGAAATCCCACGCTGCGTGGCCAAATCCTCAATAAGCAGTTTCTTCTGGATATTCTTTTTCATGTAAGCGATAGAGATGCTTACCGAATCCGTATCGTAAGTCACCGGATTTAGCTGCTTATAGTACACCAGCGATGCGATAAAATGCTGCAGGTATAAATTGGTGATCTCCATTTCTTTCTCATGAAAACTATGTTCAAGGATGGCGTAAACCTGTTCAAACAATTTTATCCGGCTTTCGTCATACGGTATGGCATGTACACAAGGCGCGTCTTGTTCTGTTGATCGTTCGTAGATCGCGTCGGCAGTCAGTCCGCTAAAGTGAACCCAATAAATACTCCAGGGGTTAATGTTGGCGCTTTTATACCGGTGCCCAACATTTTTGGGGATGATAATAAAGGTATTTGGTTTAAGGTGATATGCCCGGTCGTTCAAATAAACGTCGCCCTCGCCATCTACACAGTATAATAAGATATATTGGTTACTGCCTGTCTTACGTTCCCGGTCGTGATAAATGGCTTTGGGGTAATAGCCAATGGCAGTTAAGTACAGGTTTTTTATCAGCGGGTTATTTACAATTGACCGTTTAACGTTCGGCGGCAAAACGATCATCCGCTGGCCAACAAACCCTTCTTTTATTTTCTTATTGATTTGAGTAATATTGTTCATTATAGCCCGGCTTATAGTGGCGCTGATAGTGCACCAAATGTACATTTTCGACTACTAAGATAAAAAATACCGCTTGTAACTTTTTAATGCGATGATAATATTGTCCATTTAATAGTAAACTTTGTCCATTTTTAAATTTACCGGCCCCTGCTACTTTTATCAGCCGATTATAAATATTCTGTACACAATAAATTATGAGTAAAAGCATCACCCGTAAATCATGGGGAATTGTACATAACGAAGATATTTACCTGTTTAAGCTTGAAAATAGCACAGGTGCTTTTGTCGAGGTGACCAATTACGGTGCGACACTGGTAAGCATTGTAGTGCCCGATAAACATTCAACGCCGGACAATGTCATTATCGGCTTCCCTAACTTAGACGGATATTTAGATGACAACTGTTATATCGGTTCTACCATAGGGCGCTATGCAAACCGCATAAGTAATGCCCGGTTCAATTTAAACGGCAATATTTATCAACTTGAAGCCAATGATGGTATCAATTCAAACCATAGCGGGGCAAGCGGTTTTAACAGCAAAGTATTCGGTTTTGAAATTAATGCCGATGAGTTGGTTTTGATACTGCACAGCGACGATGGCGATGGCGGTTTTCCCGGTAATTTAAGCCTGCGGGTAACTTATAAATGGAGCGATGATAACGAGTTGCTGATCCATTACAAGGCGGTGAGCGACCAGGACACCTTTGCCAATTTTACCAACCACGCCTATTTTAATTTATCAAACGGCGATCTGACTATAGCAGACCATCGCCTTGAGATCAGTACCGATAATATTGTCGCTGCCGGCAATGATTATATCCCGACAGGTGAAATTATACTTGCTACTACAGCCTTTACCGGCGATACATTACGAGACGCCCAAGACAACATTAAAAGCGTCAATGCATACTATATTTTAGATAAAGATAAGGTAGCCGCCAATCAGTTCGCGGCTAAATTGACGGACGAATCTTCGGGCAGGACATTAACTGTCAACACTTCTAATCCCGGTGTATTTTTGTATACCGGCGATTATTTAAACAGCAAACATTTTAACCATAATAACCGCTACTGCCAACCGTTTGAGGGCCTTTGCCTGGAATGCCAGCTTTACCCCGACAGCATGAACAAGCCCGGTTTCCCATCGGCTTTGCTACCAAAACACCATGTGTACAGCGAGTTTATCACCTTCAAATTCGGCGTACATTTATAAAACCAATTTAACCAAATATAAACCAATGAACCAAACCAAACCGTTTAACAGCGTTTACATTATCGGGATCTCATTTATATCAGCACTGGGCGGTTACCTGTTCGGGTTTGATTTCGCGGTGATATCCGGCGCGCTGCCATTTCTGCGCAAAGAGTTTGCGCTCGACCCTTTATGGGAAGGTTTCCTGACGGGCTCGCTGGCGCTGGGCTGTATTGCCGGTTGCCTGATAGCCGGTAACATTGCCGAAAAGTACGGCCGCAGGCCGGGACTGATGGTAGCCGCAGCTATTTTCGCGGTATCGTCATTAGGTATCGCGTTGTCAAAGGGCCTGGTATTTTTTGTGATCATGCGTTTTGCGGCGGGTATTGGCGTAGGCATGGCATCCATGCTTTGTCCTATGTATATTGCAGAGATCTCGCCGGCCGCGGTGCGCGGCCGTAACGTAGCTATTAACCAGCTTACGGTTGTGCTGGGCATCCTGATCACCAACCTGTGCAACTATTTTTTAGCTGACACGGGCGTTGATGCCTGGCGATGGATGTTTGGCTTGGGTGTGATCCCATCAGCTATATTTCTAATAGGCGTAATATGGCTGCCCGAAAGCCCGAGATGGCTGATGAAAGCCGGCCAGCCCGAAAAAGCAAAATCGGTATTAAGCCGCATTGGCGCGGCAACTTTTGTCGACACCACTTTAAAAGCGATAGAGAAATCATTAGCCGGCGGTGGCGGCAAACAAAGCTACAAAGCCGTGTTTGAAAAAAGCGTTCGCCCCGCTGTATTGGTGGGTATTACACTGGCGGTTTTCCAGCAGTTTTGCGGCATCAACGTGGTGTTTAACTATACGTCTACCATATTCGCCTCGGTAGGTTCAAGTTTAAACCAGCAGCTTTTTGAAACCGTATCCATCGGAATTGTAAACCTGTTGTTTACGCTGCTGGCCATGTGGCAGGTTGATAAACTGGGCCGCAGGCCATTAATGCTGATAGGCTCGTTAGGCTTATCGGTATTATACATCGCGTTAGCATTTTTATTACAGAGCCACGCGGCAGCCGGGTTGGTATCCATCCTGGTTTTATTGGCAATCAGTACCTACGCCATATCCATAGCACCCATAACCTGGGTGCTTATTTCAGAAATTTTCCCTAACAAGATCCGCAGCGAAGCGTCAACCGTGGCCGTGGTATCGCTTTGGGGCGCCTATTTTATTTTGGTATTTACGTTCCCTATCCTGGCCAAAGTGCTGGGTACTTACGGACCGTTTTACCTGTATGCAGTTATTTGTTTCTGCGGATTTTTATTCATCAAAACAAAAGTTAAAGAAACCAAGGGTCAAACTTTGGAAGAGTTGGAAGACAATTTAATAAGACACTAAGCACTATATTAACATGAGCGACCTGTATGTAAATATCTGGGAAGAAAAAGTAACAATCCCCACCTATGGCATTGGCAAACCCGATAAGAACCCCATGTTTTTTGAGAAACGGGTTTACCAGGGCAGCAGCGGCAAGGTTTACCCCAACCCCGTGATCGAGAAGATCTACGACGAGAAAGAATACAAAGAATACATTGGCCTTTTTCTTGAAAATAAGTACATCAAAATGATGATCCTGCCCGAGCTGGGCGGCCGTATCCAGATGGCTTATGACAAAATACGCGAGCGCCATTTTGTATATTATAACCAGGTGATCAAGCCTGCATTGGTGGGCC
>JAQBOP010000214.1 GCA_028287975.1 Mucilaginibacter sp.
TCCTGCGACAGAACCTTGAGGGAAAGTTATTCACAGGGAAGATATAAGAAATACGCTTATTATCATTGTTCAGAAGGGTGCAGAATTAGATTTAACGCAAATTTAATAAATAGTAATTACGAAAATAAAATACGAGAATTTAAACTATCACCTGCAGTAGTTGAGCTTTTTAATATGATCCTTGAAGATGTTAATGTGAATACTATGCGCGAGGATCATTTACGAGAAAAAAGACTTTTAGAAAAGCAAATTGCAGATCAGGAATTCTATATGTCGAGGGCGAGAAAACTATTTGTACTTGATAAGATTAAATCTGAAGACTTCAATAATATCAGAGAAGAACATCAGGTAGTTTTAGCCGATTTGAAAGACGAGTGGGCCAAGATAACTGTCAAATTAAATTGTATTGATAAACAACTCATCAAAGTGGACAAAACATTTCTTAAATTTTTTGCCGGTTTTGAAGACTTAGATATAAATGATAAGAAACTAATAATAGATCGGATACCCCCATCAACTATCAATACCAACGGTGCGATTACTTTGGAAGCCAGCACTGCTTTATCAAAGATACTAGCTTTTAGAAAGTAGGGTTTGAAAATATTTACCTAAATACATAAATGATGCAAACCATGAATCTTAAAACAAATAATTATAGGGGTGAAAAAAAAATATCCGTCTATAAAGCAATCGCTATATTAGCAAAGAATAATATTCAGGTTGACGAAAATGAAGCTGCTGTGATATTGAACTTTCTTTATCATGTTGCCAAAATATACAGTAGCGCTAAAACCGGCAAGACCTTAAGGAAACATCGAACTGTTAAAAAGTTGGCTGAAGATATTTAATCCTGCTTTTTAGACTCAATAGATAAAAAATCAAGAAGACTTCGTGAAAAAGTCGAACCGTTTTGGATTCGATTGTAAACCTTTGTGCGCCAAATATTTAGAGGCATAAAAAAAGGAAACAAACGCAATTGTTTGTTTCCTTAAGTAGCCCGTAGGGGAATCGAACCCCTGTTTCTAGAATGAAAATCTAACGTCCTAACCCCTAGACGAACGGGCCTTATAAGAGTATATATTCCCTTATTTTGGGATTGCAAAGATATACGTTTAATGATAAATTAAAAATAATCTTTAAAAAAAATTTATCTATGTTTTTTAAATGACAGAATCACCTGCTGATAATCAAACAAAAACATCTTTTTTACCTTATAAATCTATCAAAGCATAAACTTATCTTTATTAAACAAAACCAAGCAAAATACCAATATGAAAGCAATATGGAACAATCAGGTAATAGCCGAAAGCAATGATACCATTGTGGTTGAGAACAATCATTATTTCCCGGTTGAAAGTGTTAAGCCTGAATATCTTTGTAGTTCAAGCACTAACACCGTTTGCCCCTGGAAGGGGTTGGCATCATACCATAGCCTGGTTGTTGATGGAAAAGAAAACAAGGATGCAGCATGGTATTACCCTGATCCGAAAGAAGCCGCAGCACACATTAAAAACTACATTGCCTTTTGGAAAGGTGTACAAATAACCAACTGATCATGAAGCCAAAACAATATGATGTTATAGTAATTGGTGCGGGTCAGGCTGGTTTACCGCTTGCTAAAAGATTAGCTAAGGCCGGTAAAAAAGTAGTGCTGATAGAAAAGCGTTGGGTAGGTGGTACCTGCGTAAATGATGGCTGTACACCAACAAAAACTTGGGTAGCATCTGCAAAAGCGGCTTACATGGCTGCCAATAGCGGTCCGCTGGGTATTAAGATCAAAAGTTACAAGGTGGATATGGCGCTGATAAAAAAACGTAAGGACGATATTGTAATACATGCACGCGATGGCGGTACAAAGAGCGCCTGGGAAACACCCAATCTCGATCTGATATTTGGCGAAGCTGTTTTTACTGATGTTAAAACCGTATCGGTAAAACTAAACGATGGCGGTACACAAATTTATAAAGCCGACCTGGTGTTTTTAAACAATGGGGCCAAAACTATCATTCCTGATATTGAAGGGTTGAAAGATATTGAGTACCTAACCTCGACATCAATTTTGGAGTTGGATAAGGTGCCTGATAGCTTATTGGTGATCGGCGGTAATTACATCGGATTAGAGTTTGGGCAAATGTTCCGCAGGTTTGGCAGCAAGGTGACGATACTGGAGCGGTCTGCAAGACTGGTTTCCCGCGAGGATGAGGATATCTCTGTTGAGATGCGTAAGCTGCTGGAACTGGAGCATATCAATGTGCAGACCGGCTCGCAGGTGATTAAATTTAAACAAAGCAAAAAAGGTAAGATCATTGCCACGATAAAAAACGCGGGGCACGAAAAAAAGGAAAAGTTTAGTCATGTGCTGGTAGCTGTTGGTCGCTCACCCAATACAGATATCTTGGGTTTAGACAAAACAGGTGTTAAGATTGACGAAAAAGGCTTTATCAAAGTAAACGATAAGCTGGAAACCAACGTGAAAGGTATTTATGCTTTAGGCGATGTGAAAGGTGGCCCGGCGTTCACCCATATTTCATATAACGATTACATCATCGTCTATCGTAATATTATTGAAAAAGCTAACCTGAATACCAAAGACAGGCCTGTGCCTTACTGCATGTTCACCGACCCGCAACTGGGCCGTATCGGGATAAGCGAGCAGGAAGCAAAAGATCAGGGACTGGATGTAATTGTTGCTAAACTTCCTATGGCTCACGTAGCACGGGCGGTAGAGACGGGCGATACCCGTGGGTTTATGAAAGCAGTGGTCGACCGTAAAACGAAAAAGATACTTGGTGCCGCGATTTTGGGCCAGGAAGGCGGCGAGATCATGTCAGTACTGCAAATGGCTATGGAGGGCGGTATTACTTATGACCGCATCCGTTATTGCGTATTTGCGCACCCGCTGTATTCAGAATCATTGAATAACCTGTTTATGCGTATTGAAGATTAATTGCTGATGATAAGGGTTGACCATTTAAGCAAATCATTCGGAAAAACTAAGGCTGTTGATCATATTTCGTTCGAAGTAAATGAGGGTGAAAACCTGATTCTATTGGGCACCAGTGGCTGCGGTAAAACCACTACGCTTAAAATGATCAATCGTCTAATCGAGCCGACCGGTGGTAAGGTGTTTATTAATGGCAGGGACATTATGGAGCAATCGCCGGAGGTTTTGCGCCGGAGCATTGGTTACGTGTTGCAAAATAACGGTTTGTTCCCGCATTATACCGTGGCCGAGAATATTGCCATTGTTCCGCAATTACTTAAATGGGATAGCAGGCAGATCAAACATCGCGTTAGCGAATTATTAGAGAAGCTGCACCTGGATAAAAAATATTTAAATGTTTACCCAAACGAACTAAGCGGCGGCCAGCAGCAAAGGGTAGGCCTGGCAAGGGCTTTGATTGCAAACCCGCCGTTGTTATTGATGGACGAGCCATTTGGCGCCTTAGATAACGTAACCCGCTCAAAGATCCACGCCGAGTTTAAGGCATTGGATGAACTGAAACGTAAAACCATCATTATGGTGACCCACGATGTGCAAGAGGCATTTGAGCTGGGCGACAGGATCTGCCTGATGGATAAAGGCAGGATCATTCAAAATGGCGCGCCTGCTGAACTGCTGTTTAACCCGATCAACACTTTTGTTAAAGATTTTTTGAAAGAGCAGCGGCTACAGTTGGAGTTTAAAGCGATCCGGCTAAATGACATCTGGACATACCTTGCCCCGCAAACACCAAAACAAGGGTCGGTTGATTTACATGGTGATGCCAGTTTTTGGTCGGCAATTGAAAGTTTTAAGTTTAATAAGGCTGAAAACCTGCATATCAAACATCAGCAAAAAGACGAATACAGGTCTGCCGGGTTTGAAGAGTTGATGTCGGCATTTTATCAATACAAAAAGCACCAGCAATTATGATAAAGCCTATTTTCATTGTGTTCCTTGTAACGACACTCTCAATAAGCCAAATTGTAACCTTTGCCCAGATACGTAAACTTGATTCGGTTAAGCTTGAATTTGAAGGTTTTAATACCGAAACAATTATTGATGTTACATGCGATGCTTTTGATCATACATTTAAAAATACAAAGAAGATTAAATTAGTTCGTGACAAGTCTAATTTGTTCGAATTTATTTCCCAGATAAAGACCTTCAAAAAACTAAAAGACAAATCAATAGATGTTAGAGGAAAAATCATCTATTATTATGGAGAAGAGACCAGTACATACTGCTTCGACATCTTCGGAAGATTTTATAAAGACGGAAAGTTATATTATAACAAGAATTTATTGATTGTTATATCTAATAATTTATACACCAATCATCCTAAATATTTAGATACTCTTAGGTCCTATGAATGAGCAACAGCAAACCCTCTGGCAGTTCATGGCCCAGCAAAGCGATAAGTTGCTTACGCAAACGCTGCAGCATATCGGGTTGACTTTTATTTCGCTCATTATAGCCGTGTTGATCGGTTTGCCGTTAGGTATTCTCATCGCACGTAAAAGAAAATTGTCAGGTTCGGTTTTAGGCGTTGCAGGTGTTTTACAAACTATTCCGAGTATAGCTCTTCTGGGTTTTATGATCCCGTTACTTGGTATTGGCGCTAAACCCGCTATCGTCGCCTT
>JAQBOP010000218.1 GCA_028287975.1 Mucilaginibacter sp.
CGGGCAGTAACGTTCCAGTCGATAGTTCTTATCTCATCTCCCACCTGGTATTCTCGCACCTCACTAAACGCCATGCCTCGCCCTTTAAACGCCGAATGGTATTCGCCCGAAAACACGTGATTACTTAAACCGCGGGTTTTGATCTCTATCTTCCGTACCTTTTTTAACAGCTCTTTGGTGTCTTTTGCCATTTCGGCCCCCTCTAAATCTCCCCCGGAAGGGGAGACTTTTAAGTTATATATTTAAAGTTTACAATTTATTCTTAAAGTCCTCTCTACCGGGGAGGATTAGGAGGGGCTTATGGTACCTCTACCGCGTTTAAAATACCTGTTATAATATCTTCGGTAGTCATGTTTTCTGCTTCGGCTTCATATGTTAAACCGATACGGTGCCTTAATACATCATGGCAAATTGCCCGTACATCTTCCGGTATAACATAACCTCTGCGTTTAATAAACGCGTAAGCTTTTGATGCCAGCGCCAAATTGATACTTGCCCTTGGTGACGCGCCGTAACTGATCAGGTTTTTATAGTTTGCCAGTTTGTATTGATCAGGGTAACGGGTTGCAAAAACAATATCAATAATGTATTGCTCTATCTTCTCATCCATATACACTTCGCGCACTACTTTACGTGCCTTTACAATATCATCAGGATGGATAATAGCATTTGGCTTAAGCATGCCCTGTGGAGCGATGTTTGACCTTACAATACGCTTCTCATCTTCCTTGCTCGGGTAGCCGATAACCACTTTCAGCATGAAACGGTCAACTTGCGCCTCGGGTAGCGGGTAGGTTCCCTCCTGCTCAATTGGGTTTTGCGTAGCCAGTACCAGGAACGGGTTAGGCAACGGGAAAGTCTTATCGCCAATGGTCACCTGCCTTTCCTGCATAGCTTCCAGCAAAGCGCTTTGTACTTTTGCAGGTGCTCGGTTAATCTCATCAGCCAAAATAAAATTAGAGAATATAGGGCCTTGCCTAACAATAAACTCTTCTTTCTTTTGATTATAGATCATTGTACCTACCAAATCGGCAGGTAACAGATCAGGCGTAAATTGGATACGGCTAAAATCTGCCTGAATGGCTTTTGACAAGGTATTAATAGCCAATGTTTTTGCTAACCCAGGTACACCTTCTAAAAGGATGTGTCCATCGGCCAGTAAACCTATCAACAGGCGGTCAACCATGTATTTCTGACCAACTATCACTTTGTCCATTTCCATTCTTAACAGATCGACAAAGGCGCTCTCGCGTTGGATCATTTCATTGATGGCCCTGATATCCGTTGAATACGACGAACCACCGGTCGTTGCGTCTGCTGAAGGATGCGCTGTATTGCTAATTGATTCTTCCATTAAATAGTTATTAATTTTTGGTAAGCAAACTTAAAAAGCAAATCATTTTTTTGCCAATAAAAAATCGCTTTTAATTGTTAAATTTTGTTAAATCTTGCAGAAAACCGCCAAATTTTGCCAAATATGGTTATTACAAATCAGTTAATGGGTTAGTATTTGTATTAAATTTAGTACGTAAGCCAATGTTTAAATATTTGCATTAATTTGCACAGCCTATAAAACCCAATCGCTTAAATTATAAACCAGGAAAATGAAAAAGTATTTTATCGCTCTTGTTAGTATATGTTTATTTATTTCGACAACATTTGCTCAACCCTCTAAACCTAAGCCTCCATTTTGGGACGATGTGCAAACCATAAAAAAATATGATAAAATGTTTGCGCCGCCGGCGCATCCGGTGTTGTTTGTGGGTAGTTCATCCATTCGTAAATGGGATGACGCGCAGTGGGTATTTGCCAAATACAATGCATTAAACCGTGGCATTGGTGGCGCAGTAACTAATGATATTATCTATTATCTGAATGATATTGTTTTTGCTTATCAGCCAAGACAAATTGTATTATATGTAGGCGAAAATGACCTGATGGATAATGTTTCAACCGCCGACTCTGTATTTAACCGTACAGTTAAGTTATACAGAGCTATAAGAGCCCAAATGCCCGAAGTACCGATCTTGTATATTGGCATGAAGCCAAGTCCCTCCCGCGAAAAAATAAGGGATGCAGAAATTGACGCTAACTTAAAGATCAAAAGCTTTTTGGCTAGTGAAAAAAATACCGTTTTCGTTGATATAATGCCACTGATGTTAAAAGATGGAAAAACGCAACCCCAACTTTATTTAGGTGATATGCTGCACATGAAAAAAGAGGGATATACTATCTGGGAAAAAGCAATAAAAAAATACCTGATCAAATCATAAACATTTTGACCGTCGTATCTAATTACAACTTATATTAGATCAATTAAACCACCAATTATGAGCCGTAAATATTTTGTCCTGCTGTCACTTTGCGCTGTTACTTTTGGTTTTACATTACCTGTAAAAACAGGCGAATGGAAGCCTTTGTTTAATGGAAAAAACTTTAACGGCTGGGATACTTATCTTGGGCCTGACCTGGATGATAAAGGTAATGCCATAACTAAAACTCCGTTGGGATTAAATAATGATCCGAGGCACGTGTTTACCATTATAAAAGAAGATAACGAAAATATCATCCGGGTTTCGGGAGAAAATTGGGGCGCTATAATCACCAAAAACGACTACGAGAATTATCATCTGCAATTACAATTTAAATGGGGCAAATTACAATGGGGGCAAAAAAAGAGCGGCCATAAGGATAGCGGATTACTTTATCATTCGGTTGGTAAATATGGTGCCGATTACGGCGCATGGATGCGCGCGCAGGAATTTCAGATCGAAGAGGGAAACTGCGGCGATTTTTGGGGTTGTGCAGGAGGAACTGCAGATATACCCGTAACTAAAAGATTAGAAAACGATTATATCTATAACCCGCAGGGCGACCTTTTGACATTTAGCGAGGGAAATAAACAAGGAAGACATTGTACCAAGCAAGGCACAAGCGTGGAGAACGCTCCTGGCGAGTGGAACACACTTGACCTTTATTGCCATGGCGATACCAGTATCCATGTTGTAAACGGAAAGGTTGCAATGGTTTTATATCATAACAGCCAGGCAGATAATGGTAATTTGTCTCCGCTTAATAAAGGTAAAATACAATTACAATCAGAAGGCGCCGAAATATATTATCGTCACATTCAGATACAGCCAATTAGCCAATTGCCTGCTGAATTAATCAAGCAATAATCACCACAACCACCGCGCTCTGTTATCTACTTATATTAAAAGCGAGCATCGCTCTTACTGAATAACCGTTTTGTGTGCCGGCAGTCCCGATATCGCGGATAGCCTCAGAGCCCAATACCGTGCTATGGGTTGCATAAAACACCGGGCCACCACATAGTGAAAAAGAAAAACGTGAATACATAGGTGCGTAATTTAAAGATGGACCCAGCAATAACTTTGCCCCACCCTCGGCTTCATCAGTCTCCCAAAAACCCTCCAGATCCTCACCAACAGCTTCTATACCGGCAAAGAAAGCACCAGCTATACGATGCTGGTAACCAATACTCGATATCAAATCAATACCGTCACGATCTTTAGCAAAAGCTTTTTCAAATTTAAGATTACCCCCTATCCGCCAGGTAGGCGATTCGAACGCAGCCGTAACGCGGCTAAATACGGCTCCAACACTCGAGAAGTCGCGGTTAGCACCAAGCCCTACGCCGAAACGGGCACCATAAAAGCTTTTACCACCGACAAAATCGCGAATTACTTCGGCTTGCTGGGCACTTGCTGTACTACCTGTTCGTGAAAATCCAAGGTCAGCATTTGCTAATAAAGTAAACCTGTTACCCAAATAACCCTTTACAGCTAATTGCTGGTCTACTCCATCGTAACCAAATAGGCCTGCGGTACGCTCGGCGTAATTACCGGATGCACTAACGCTTAAAAAAGGCGTTTCTGAAGTAAAGGTATTTGCAGAGAAAAGGAACGGTTGTGTTGCATTACCTATCGCATTCATTGACTTACTAAATGATGGTGCCTGCGCCATAACTGATGAACCGATCAGTGAAATGATTAGCAAGGTTAAAATACTTTTTTTCATAAAGTTGATTTCAAATATTGTACTAATATTATTTTTTGACTTAATAACAATTGCGTTCTGCTGATATCAATCGTCATCATCTTTCTTTTTCTTTTCCAGGATCACAAACGCGCTGCGTTTGGGTGACGGCATAACAGAGTCTTCTCCTTTTACCGATTTCCAGATCACTTCATTCAGGGCCAGATCAGGTGCAGCATCTTCCTTTTTAAAGTTAAAGCTGTCAGACTTCTTGCTGCTTTTGTTTATAGCGACATTGCGACTGTTAAGATCGATCTTAGCAGGAATTGCTTTAAAAGGTGACAAATCGGGCGTAGCTGTAAAACATTCATACATTGGTAATGCCGCTGCATCATATTGGCTCATAGGCGGCAAACCAAGTATCAACTCAATAGTACGTAACACACCAGAGGTTGAATACATGCTATGAACAACTGTATTCCGCTTAACATATGGCCCAACTACATAAACCGGCGACCGATGTGCATCGATATGGTCGGGTCCGTTTTGTGCATCGTCTTCTAATATAAAAACAACCGACTCTTTCCACAATGAACTGTGAGACAGGTGATCTATGAGTTTACCTACAGCCAGATCGTTGTCAGCTACAGCAGCAAGAGGTGTGATCTTGCCTCTTTTTTGTCCGCTGGTGTGGTCGTTGCTTATCCGGATCGTACTAAGTTGCGGCACGGCTCCGGCCGTTTCAAGCGAATCGAAATCATGTGCCCATGCATCGTAGCGTACCTGGTCTGGTATATCCAAATCAAACCCCGGTGCCGCTGTGCACATATGTCCTTGTAAGGTTTTATATTTTGTCTTCCCGAATTCACCAAATTCGCCATAGCTGCGGAAGCTTACCCCGGCGCGTTGACAATAATCCCATATATAACCATCATTTGGAAAAAGAGCAGGCCTTGCTCCTTCGTAACCGGTTGATCCTCCACGGTTTCCATAAGTTGTAGGCCAGGTCTTTTCAACTGCATCTGTTGCATAAGCTGCCATGCTCCAGTTATGACCGTCTGCACTCACTTCTGCGTCTACATAAAAGTTATCCATCAGTACATAATTGTCTGCCACAGCGTGCTGATTTGGCGTAACCTCATTACCAAATATACATAGCGATCTGTCCCCATTACCTTTGCCCATATCGCCCAATACCTGATCATAAGTCCGGTTTTCTTTAATAATATAAAATACATGCTTTATTGGCGATTGTTGTCCGGGCTTGCGGGGTATAGGGTTACCGGTTTCGCCGGCTGCCATGGCCACTTTGTCGATGTTAAAAGGTGTGTTAACATACACCTGTTTTGTATAAGCCTTCAATTGGGCTTCACTTGGTACATCGATCATTGACAACGTGCCTTTAAATAAACCCGCGATATATTGCAAGCGGCTATTGGCGGTACTGCCTACATGCACACCGCTATTATCTGCTTTTGCATAAGGTTGCGGCCCTTTTGGATTAGCCATTGAGGTTAGGCCTTTACCATTTGTTACCAGTATTTTATTACCGGTTACCTTAACATTGGTTGGATACCATCCTACCGGGATGAAGCCCATGCTTTTGCTATTGGCCGGCGAAGAAACATCGAACACGGCAAGGCAATTATTATCGGCATTGGCAATATAAAGTATTTTTTCGTTAACCGATAACGCAAGCCCGTTAGTTGTTGAACCGGTTAGGTTAGTAGGATAAAGTGATGTAACTAAGGTTTCTATCACCTTATTAGTTTTTGTGTTGATTATTGATACCGAATTATCGTTAGCATTGGCCAGGTACAATAAAGTCCCCTTCTTATTCAATAACAATTCATTAGGATGATTGCCTACTGTTATACTGCCTTTAATGGTTTGCGACTGCGTATCAAACATTACCAATTGGTTACTTCCCCAAATGGATATATACAGCGTTTTTTCATCCGACGAAAGCAGGCAGCTATAAGCCATTTCGGGTAATTGTATAGCGCTGGTAACCTTCTTGGTTTTCAAATCAATAGTGTAAACACTATTGTCTTCTTTTGTAACTGTATACAAACGAGACATATCCCGCGTTACGGCTATTCCGGTCGGGCATATTTTGCTTTTTGGCCAGGGCTCTCCAAGCCGAATGGTATCGGGAGTTCTTAACTTATGATTACTGACGTCAAAATCCAATATCACATTCTCATTTCCGCCTGATACATAAAGATTTTTCTCGTCGTTGCTGAAGGCCAAACCATACCAGGACATGCCTAACTCTTTTTCAGACAATATTTTCTCACCCTGCGGATCGATCAATTGCAAGGTTTGCGTGCTTTGACCATTATTTGTAACCGCTAACAATTTTTCGGAAGAGCTTAGCTGCATATTCAAAGGAAGATCGCCCAACTGAAGCTGCCGGCCGGCAGGGCTTAGTTTCCACCCATTGGGCAGCAAGATCTGTTCGGCTCCCTTTACTTTACCGGGTATCTGCGCCCACACAAAATTGAAGGTGAACAGGATGGCTGAAAATAGCAACCCTGTTCTTTTAAACAAGTTTTTCATATACAATATAGGTTAACACCGTAAAAATAATTCTATTTAATCAATCTTTCAAGCCTGTTGGCACTAAACCTGCAGGATATTCAGTCTCAATTTGATCAATTGTTGATTTCTTTGTTAATTGTACAATAGATTGCGTACGGGCCTTTACCCACTTACCCAAACGCGGATTATATATACCACCAAGTTTATAATAAAATCCCTGATCTGCAGGCGTGGTATAAGCTAAACAAAGTGTGTTTGAACCTTGTCTGTAATATGGCTGTGAGTCTAATGTTATGGGATTAATTACATCATAAAAATCTGTATTGGCAATTTTATAACCCACTGCCGGAGGCCCCGCCGAAAATAATTGACCACCTGAGCCTACAAAAAGCACATCAATAGGTTGGGTATCTTTAGTAACGGTAGTACCGGCGAAAACGGCCATACCAAATGCGTTACCACTGTTGGCGAAGAAACCACCATTACGTGCACCAAATCCATCACCATCAGTATTGGTATAATTAAATGAACGGATCCAGTTAGACGACGCCATACTTGTTGATGAAGAACCATCAATGGTTTTGCCGGCGCCACCTACGTAAAAATAAGTTCCTTTTTTGGCTGTACCAGTAGTAAGACTAAATTTAAAGGTCCTGAACATAGATGCAGGCGAAGCAGACCCTCCTCCGGTGGCCCATCCATTAGCCGGATAACCTGCCGGCACAGATGCACCGGCGTTATTGGTAACCACAACAGAAAATGGTGTAATCGAAAAATCAATGTCCTGTGTAGCCAATAACTGGATATACTCGTAATTACCATCTCCGCCCGACACATCATTAATAAACCCACTAATAACTATTGGCGTAACCTCAACGGTTGAGCTTAATATCTTTATATCATCTGCCTTGCGCATTCGTATTTGTGGCACCAATGCACCTTTATCGGTCACATTATTAAAAACTACTCCATAAAAATTAGCTGTCACCGGTAAAGCGTTGGTCGCAAACGTAGCCGACGCATCGGTATGAAGTGTGATGTTTTCAAATCCGTCATTAGCTATTTTGTCACCTGCAAAATTATCAGCTGGTGTAGGCAGAGGGTCAAAACCGCCTTTTACTATTGCCACAAGTGTACTTTCGTAAGACGATGGATCTTTCAGTATTGAACTGCTGGGTACACGGTTAGCAGGGATAGGATTATTACCAGAGATCTTTTCAACAGCATTTGGAGAAATGTTCTGTATTTGTAAAGTACCATTTGCCCTGGTAAGCGTTCCGCCTGTGACACTAATAACTACCGAATCGCCGGAGGCATATTTAGCCGCATCCCCTCCTATCGGGATAGCGATACCGCGCAGCAGCGATAAACGGCGATGATCCTGAACCATCAGGTAGCCACCGGATGGCATATTATTTCCTGAGTAATCAGAAACTACAATGCCCGTTATCTTTTCAGAACCGTACATCAGGTCCTTAGTGAGTTTAATAGCCGAGCCTTTGTAAAGATTTCTCAGGTCATATAGGGGTATATAGGGGCTTATCACGCCGCCGGGATAATTGCTGGTCTTTTTACAAGCGGCCCAGGTAAGTGCAAAGGCCGGTAAAATCATATATAATAATAGTTTTTTCATTTTCATATTTTTATCAATCATCAAACGATTTGTTTTTTTAAGGCTTTTGCCACCACACCTGGGTAGATATAGCGTCCGTTCCCTGCGCTGCCACGGCAGCTTTATAACTGGTTGGGTTAGCAGATTGTACATATACCGGGTAAACCATTCTTGCCGGCATAACTCCTCCATTTTTTAGCCCCGGGCCCTTTGGTAATATAGGATGCCCCGTTCTGCGATATTCAAACCATTGCTGCAGATCCTCTAAGAACAAGGCGTAATATTTTTGTACATGAATGGTTTCCATCTTGGTATCGATAGGCGCGGCATCGTCCCATACCAGGCCGGCATCGGCAAGGTATTTTTGAAATTCAGGGCTATTGATAGTTGGCAGCGAGGCAGGAACACCTGACGCTGTCGGGTTAGGCCAAGTTGGTACCCAGAAAACCAATCCGCTTAAAATACCGGTTTGCCAGTAAGTCTGCGCCGAACCTGTAATGTATCCTTTAGCAGCAGCCTCGGAAAGGATAAATTGAAGCTCGCCATAGTTCATGATCAACCCGGTTAAAGGATTAGTTTGCAGACTAACTGCAGAAGTATTAGAATAAAAATATGATTCTTTTGGGTCACCGTTACCTGGCGCATAACCACTGGCAACACCTGAAAAACCGCCTGAACCCTGTGCTATACCCCACGCGTTGAAACCGCTTGTGGCATAGGTGGAAATATTTAAACGAGGATCATTCCAGGTAATCAAATGGTCGATGAAATAACTGCCAATAGCGGGTGCTCGCCAGTCCTGCTCTCTTACGGTTTGATAAGGAGATACGTAAATGCCGCCTGTCCAGCGTAAAAATGCCGAATCGTCATTACTGGTCATGATAGGATAAGTAGACGCATTGGTATTGACTATTTGCGCTATTTTGGCTGTAATGTCAGCCGCTACTTCACTCTTACCCGATAGTTTAAGCAATAATCTTAAATAAAGAGAATTACCAAATTTGCGCCATTTGCTTATGCTACCATTATAGATAGGGTCGCTTGAGGCTGTGATGGCGGTATTAGCACTAAGTAATGTATTTGCAGTATCTAATTGTTTAAAAATACCGGCATAGATATCCTTTTGCCGGTCAAATTTCGGCTCAAAAATACTACTGTCGCGTGCCAGATTAGATTGTGAATACGGAGCGTCGCCGTAAGTGTCAGTAATCAATGAATAGATCCATGCCTGGCATATCAGAGAAATACCCTGGTATGATTTATTCAGCGTTAAAGGCTGCCCCGCAATTTTATAGATATCCTTAAAATTGGTGAGTTGAAGGTACCAGGCATTCCATAAGTTATCAGAGACAGATTTTGGAAAATCATACCTGAAAATTGCCCCATCGGCATCCGTTTCGCTAACGGTTACCTGCATTAACTCATTATTAAAGCTACGGTTTCGCAGCATATTAGCGCTTACAGTAGCAACTAATGCCGGTGCTAATAATTGTTGTGGCAATGCATTTGGCGTATTGATGGGATCGGTGTTGATCTTATCGAAGTTTTTGGTGCACGATGACAGTAGTATACTGAACAACGTAGCGATACAAACGATTTTATAAAATATATTTTTCATCATTATCAAATTAAAATCCAACGGTTAGGTTAATGCCCAGTGTTCTGGTAGAGGGGAACTGGCCTACCTCAAAGCCGGTTACGATATCGCTTCCACTTAGGGTGCCAAATTCAGGATCGAACATTGGCCATGGCGACCATATGAACAGGTCACGGCCATAAACGCCAATAGTTGCATTTTGAATCCCCAGTTTAGTAGTTACTTTTTTCGATAAAGTGTAATCAATCCGGGCTTCCCTGAACTTAATAAAGTCTGTACTGAAAGTGCTACCCTCGGCATTGTCCTGGCCCATCTGTGAGCGATAGTAATTATCCACATCATAGGTAAGCACGTCATTAGGACGATAGGTACCATCCGGGTTTTGGATAACGCCATTGCCGATGATACCGCTATATCTGCCGGGCAGGGTACTTTGTAGTTTACCTTGCTCAACCATTTTATAGTTCATTAAAGAGTGGGCCACCGCACCGTGCTGGGCGTCAAACAAAACACTAAGACGAAACCGCTTGTAAGCAAAATTACTGCCCCAGCTTACTTTAAATTTTGGCATGGTATTGCCAAGGTATACCAGGTTAGGCGATAACTTGGCAAAACCGGTGGTCGCATCATACACCACCTGTCCGTTAGGTGCACGCAGGTAACCGTTACCATAAAGATCACCCATGCTGCCTCCTACTTTGGCTACGATTTGTCCTCCGCCTACGGCGCCTGTTCTGAGTACTACAGAGCTGTCTGCCAATTGTACTATCTTATTACGGTTTGCTGTAAACGTGCCCATAACAGCCCAGGTGAAATCTTTGGTTTTTATTGGTGTAGCGTTTACAGAAAGCTCGATGCCTTTGTTATTAACCTGCCCGATGTTGGTGAGCGCCTGTGCATAACCGGATGCCCGATCAACAATCCTGGACAGGATCTGATTTTTAGTATTACCTGAATATAATGCAAGGTCAAGCCCTAACCTGTCTTGCAAAAACCTAACATCAGCACCAACTTCGTAAGTAGTTGTAGTTAAAGGTTTCAGATCAAAATCAGGCAGCAAGGTTGGGTTTTGCAAAGCACCGCCCGGATATAAGCCACCACCAGCTAAGCTATAGTTATAAGAGGTGGCATAAGGTGTCGTCCCTCCGCTGCCTACTTGAGCGAATGACGCCCTTAGCTTAGCAAAGCTGATAGCCTGAGGCATTTTTACAACATCTGATAAAATAAAACTTGAACTTACAGATGGATAAAAGAAACCTGAATTTGAATGATTTACCGGGCTTGCTAACGTACTTGTGTAGTCCTGACGGCCGGTTAGTTCAAGAAACAGATAGTCTTTATATGAACCATCTATGATTCCGTAAAAACTGTTGATGCTGTAAGTACTTTTATCGGGTAGATATACCAGCGGACCTGCGGCGTTTGCTACAGAATAAACCCCTGGGTAGGTTAATGAGTCCGCCCGTACTTCATCCTTATTGTACTTATTGGTAAGAATACTTCCACCTCCAGTAACAGTTAGGTTGATGTCGCGGGTGATGTCCTTATTGTATCTAAGTAAAAAATCGCTGCTGGCCTCTTGCGAGAAAATATTTTGCGAACGATATGATCCTTTAACCAATTTTGATCCTGCATCATAAGGCCGATCCTGCTCACGCTCTTCATAGCTCATATCCAGTGACGTCCTGATCATCAAACTTAGCTCTTTGGTAATTTGATAATTGGCTGATACGTTGCCTGTAAGGGCGTTGCGGTTAGTTTTATTTATAAACTCGTAAGCTACGGCGTACGGATTTTCAGGGAATGAACTGAAAGGATACTCTATCTGCCTGTCTTGCTGTCCGAGTTTCCAATAATTTTTCAACCACGCCGGATCTGCATTGGGCTGCCAGAAAATGAACCAATACATGATAGATTGATTGCCGTAACCTGCACCCGGCAGATTATCACTTTTCATATTATCATAAGATATTTTTGACGATATGGTTAATTTGTCGTTAACTTTTGAGTTAACAGACATGGCGGCCGAGGTACGGCCATAGCCGGTGTTCGGCACTATCCAGTTATTATTAACATTGGTAACAGAGAACCGCGCTGCTGTTTTATCAGTGCCACCATCAACACTAACAGAATTGGTTGTTGTATTTCCAACGTCGAAATAATTGTGAATAGCATTAGTATAAGGCACCCAGGGCGTCCTGGTAGCACCCTGCTTTTGTGTAACAGGGTCAAACTGGTAAAATTGTTGACCGTCAAATTTTGGCCCATATGCTGAGCTGGTTGAGCTGGTGCTGGCCCCGTCAGCGCTTGCACCATAAGAATAATATGTAGCGCCGCCTAAACCCTGGCCATATTCATATTGAAGCGCCGGCCATCTGTTTACACTTTGTATACTGGTGTTTGAATTAAGGGTAACACCAAAGCCTTTTCTTTTTGGATTTCCAGCCTTTGTAGTAATAACTACAGCACCGTTTGCACCGCGTTGGCCATATAATGCCGCAGCACTGGGGCCTTTTAGTACCGTAACACTCTCGATGTCTTCAGGGTTCAGGTCGTCAATATTACTGCCATAGTCAGCAGGCATGTTATCACTGCTGGTACCGTAAGCGGCTTCGCCGGGGTTAGCAGTACGCCTGCCACTGCCATTGTTGATCACGACACCATCAAGTACAATTAATGCTTCATTGTCGCCTGTAAGGTTGTTTTCACCACGCAGGATGATCTTTGTCGACCCGACAGGTCCGCTATTTGAGCGAATCAGGTTCAGTCCTGCCACTTTACCCGACAAAGCGTCCGTCCAGTTGCTGGATAAAGCTTCGGTCAATTGTGTGCCTTTTATCACTGTAGCAGCATAACCCAAGGCTTTTTCCTCACGTTTGATACCAAGTGCAGTGACAACAACCTCATTAAGGGCTGCGTTCATCACACTTAGTGTGATTTTAGCGCCAGTAGTGGTACTGCTATAAGTTGCAGATTGTGTTGTAAAACCTACTGTAGAAAAGTTAATAACTGAATTCCTGATAATTCTTACAGAGAATTTTCCATTCGCATCAGTTGTACCTATAGCTTTTTTTCCGGCATCAGTAAGGGTTACCCCTACCAGTGGCTGCTTGTCATCGCCTGAAATTACAGTACCGCTTACAGATATATTCTCTACTTTTCGGATCACGATATTGCCATCGATATTTTTAATACCAATACCTGCTTGTTGCTGTAAGGCAACTACCAGATCATCAAAAGAAAGACTGGAGGAAGGAAGTGACACTGTTTGAGAAAGATTCACTTCAGCATCAAATGACACTTTGAAACCGTATTGATTTTTAAGCCGGTCCGCAATGTTTTGCAGGCTAACGCGTTTCTGTTCGAAATTTAACTGCCCGGGTGTTTTAACCTGCGCATGCAGGGATAAAACGCTAAAAAGCAATAGAATAACGAAATAGATTTTTTTTCGATAAAATAAGAGTTTACGTTTTTTCATAATGGGGATTAGAATAATAGTAGGGTTTTGGGATTTTCAAATCGATAGTGCATACCAGTGGCGAAGCTTAAGCCTTCTAAAAAGTTGGCTATACCGGTATCTTTCATCTCGCCGCTAAAGCGTGGCGCTTTTTGGGCTGTAGGCAGTACTTTTACCTGGATGCCATACCAGCGTTGTATTTTTTCGGCAATTTCTGCAGCATTGCTTCTATTAAATACAAGTGTTGAATTTTGTAAAGCAGATGCTTCTTTTATCAAGACAGATTTAGTTTCTGTATGATGGGTATTAGGATCGTAGACAAATTGCTGGCCGGCTTTTACATAATTAACATGATGATCGGCATTGACACCTACAAGTCCGGTGGCTACTTTTATCTCAGTTGCTAAATTATTACGGCTATAAACGTTAAAGGATGTTCCCAGTACAGTAACCGATAAATGATCGGCGGTATAAATAACGAACGGGTGATCCGCATTATGGCGCACTTTAAAAAAAGCTTCGCCGCTCAAACTAACTTCACGCTTCTTTCCTGAAAAGTTATTGAAAGCTATTTTCGAATCTGGCGCCATGAAAACCTGCGTGCCGTCAGGAAGTGTAACCGTTTTTCGCGAGTTTACAGACGTCTGTACCACCTGTAAATAATTATTAGCCGTTACCGACTTAAAATAAAGCCAGCCGAGCACGCTGAACAGTAACAAGCTTGCCGCCAGGCCAATAAATCGATACGATTTTAGAAATTGATTTTTAGCTACCGGTTGATCGGTGGGAAACATCCGCGTCAATAAGCGCAGCCATTGTTCTTCAATATCGCTTTGTTTAAGTGGTTGCTGTAATTGCGCGTGCTTGCGCTCTAAATAGGTTAGCAAATAATGGTTTTCGGTCTGCTCTGCTCTCCAGTGCTGCACCTGCTCCATTTCATCTTCGGTACAATCGCCGTTGACGTAGTTAATTAATAATTCCCAGTTGATGTTGTTCATTTAGTAGAAGAGCAACCCGGGCGGTATTTCACCAAAAGAAATAGTTAATTGTTTGTTAAGTTTGTGTAAAGAGGTTTTTTATAACCGGCGGAGTTGTCCAGCTATTTTAATGAGAAAAGAATTGGTTATTACCTTGTTATGGTAAAAATCAAATGGATCATCAATAACCCACCGGCAACGGTAGCTTCATCAAGATTACGGTGCCTGATAGCCTTGCTCAATTGCTCTATGGCTTCGCGCATGTTGTACTCTACTTTTTTTTCGGGTATAGCTAACGCCTCAGCTATTTCGTAATATTTTAAACCTGCTAAACGCAGCTCGATGATCTCTTTGCGGAGCGGAGATAATTTATTAACAAGCTCCTCAACTATAACGATAGATTGCTTGGCTACAAATTTTTCAAATGGATTATAGGCATCAGCTGGTATATTAAAAATATCGTCTGATAATGGTGAATTCTTCTGACGGGAAGTAAGTGTTTTTAAGGCCCCATTCTTTGCTGACCTGAACAGATAAGGTTTAATTTCTTTTATCTCTAATTGGTCTTTTTTTTGCCAGATGCTCAAGAAAATGTCAGATAAAACATCCTTGCTCTGCTCGTCGTCCTTCACGATCCCGTTAACGTACCTGAACAGCGGCGAATAGTTTTCTTTAAAAATAAGCTCAAAACCATCCAGGGTGCGTAAAAGCGGCATATTTTCATTTTGCATAGTAACCGCAAAATAAACGCCTCTATGTTTAGAAAATAAAACACCTGTGTTAAGTTTGTATTAAGGATACCATCAAATATCTTCGTCTATTTGTTTAGACAACCGCTTATTTTATCATGATCGTCTGAATTTTCAATCCAACCATTAATATCATTTTGTTTTACCAAATTTAAGACCCATTACGCCAGCCATGATCAAGAGCAAAAAAAATATCTCTGGCAGCGAGAATGACTGATGGAAAACCAGTGTATCCGTAATTTTGAGCAGAATCAGCGTGGCACCGGTCCATGCGGCGTAAGCTATAGCGGCGGGTAATTGTTTTATAGCCAAGGAAAAAAAGTAAACATTAGCCACACCAAAAGCGATATATCCCATTAAGGGGCTAATAATAATTATACCCTTATCTAACCTGTAAAAGTTAGACCAGGTGAGCGATATAAAATCATTAAACTTCAAAGCCTTAACGCTATAGGTCCAGGCGGTTTCAAATAATGCGGCAATAATAATATAAATCCAGGCCAAAGTTTTAGGATTTAGTTTTAGGGTTACTTCTACGCCACAAATTCGTCAATAGTTTTGATATCGCAGGTTTTAACCCATAATAATGCTTGAACCATTTATACTTCAATAATTTCTTTTCTTCAAACCTGACAAGAGAAAAAGCATGTTGCAAAAAATAGTCTGTTGGAAAATTATAACCCAAACCCCAGTTTTCGGGTAAATCACCAGGCGAATGCCCCGGTTCGTAAACAGTTCCGAGCGCGTAATCCCAAATAGCAAACTTTGTTGAAAAATTAGCATGAAATACTTCTTTATAATTGGCATGATGCCAGATATGCAGTTCGGGTGAGTTGATCAAATATTTCAAACTGCCTAATTTTACTTTGATATTGGCATGAATAAACATGCCAAACATCGCGTCAAGCATCGCTTTAATGGGTACAACAACCGGGTCTGCGCCTAACAGGATAATAGGTGCAAATTCAATAGTTTGATTAATAATAATCTCCAACACGTGGGAGCGCGAACCTGATAAAAAATCAATTTCCTTACCAGAATGGTGCGCTTCATGAATACGCCAGAGCAATTTGCTGGAATGTTGCCACCGGTGGAAAAGATAAATATAAAGATCGTGTGTAACCAAAAAGAATACAACCTGTACAGCTATGGGCCAGTGTTTAACAAATTGAATTGACGACCAATCGAAATGTGTTTGAAAAGGCTGGATGATATAATCAAAGATCAATATCTTCAAAAAATAGCTTTGGATAAGCGTATACCAAACCAGGTCGGTCCAAAATCCTTCCCTAAAAAAGGCTAAACCTTTACGATATGGCGCAATACGTTCCCATGCGATGATAAATATCACCCAGCAAACAAGTATAATGGTAGTAATTGTAACGACTCTCTCCTGTGGCATTAACTCATCAAAGGTTTTTCTTTGTACTCGTCGCTAATATTTACCCTTAAGCGTTTCATGGGTGCCAG
>JAQBOP010000252.1 GCA_028287975.1 Mucilaginibacter sp.
CGCCATGTTCTTTTATACCTATCTGGTAAGCTTCAACAACGGGGGCTACCTCGTTGTTACCTCCAAACTGATCAACACCGGCCATCAGTACTTTATAATGACGCTGCCCTATAGAAAGTCCTTCCACACCCCATGATTTACCCGAAAGGAATGAATCAACTGTGGTTTCATCGCCGGTAACCAGCCAGTCGGTACAAACCACGCCATCATATTTATATTTTTTACGGAGCAGGTCATTAATGATGTAAGAGTTATAATTATTGGCTACGTTTTCGTGGTTTTTGGTATCCTGGTTATAGGAGATGGTATAATAAGGCATCACAGCCGCAGCCATCCCGGTTTTACCGTTTAGCTTAAAAGCACCCTCGATAAAAGGGATCATATGCTGTTTAAAGTTGTTGCCCGGATAAACCGCATATTTGCCATAAGCATAATGCGCGTCGCGCCCACCTTCGCCTGCACCACCGCCGGGCCAGTGTTTAACCATGGCGTTTACACTGCTGTAACCCCATCCGTTCTTTATCTCCTTTTCGGCCTCCGAAGTCTGGAAACCATCGATATAGGCACGCGCCATATCAGCAGCTAATTGTGGATCCTCACCAAAAGTACCGCTTACACGAGCCCAGCGCGGGTCTGTAGCAATATCAACCTGCGGCGAAAGTGCTGTCGAAATACCCAAAGCCCGGTATTCCTGCGCAGCTATGTGCCCGAAGTTTTTTACCACTTCCGGATCAAAAGTAGCCGCAAGTCCCAGCGAACCGGGCCACATGGAAATAGCGCCGCCGGCACCTGCATTATATTCGGCGGTAGCCACTGTACCATGCCGCGGATCGGAGCTGTTATTGTTGGGAATACCCAAACCCAATCCCTCTACAAAAGCCTGTGCATTATTATTCCATTGCGCGGCAATTTCAGGGCTTTGCACCGATGTTACCAGCACATGCCTTACATTATCTTTTTCTAAAAATCGCTTTTGCTGATCGGAAAGATCTGATGCCTTAGCACCGCTTTCGGCAAATACCTTGTTATTATAAGTACCCGCAAACGGCCCTCCAGCCGCTGCCGGAATAGGCTGGTGGCGACTGTATAGCATCAGCCCGGCTATGTGCTCAACACTCATTTTTGAGGCGAGATCCTTAGCGCGCACATCAACCGGCAGGCGCCAGTCTTCATATTTATCCAGCTTGCCGTTCTTGTTCAGGTCTTTAAATGCAAAGCCATCAATGGTTAATATTTTTACCCCCGATGTGGCGGAGTAGCCCAGGTTTTGCCCGCCTGTATTGGTTACAAAAGCAATATCACCGGCTTTTCTTTCTGTCCACTTATTTTGCGCAATAGCAGCGGTTGCAGGCAGCAGGGCCAGCAGGGTTATCAGTTTAATTGGTTTGGTCATGATCATCCATGATTCAGGTTAAAGAAAAAAGCCCCCGCAAAAAATATTGCAGAGGCCGGTTGGTTTTACTTTAGTTTTAGTTCGTTTATAGTTTGCTGGGGCACCAGCGCTTTGTTTACTTTTTCAACAGTGATATCTTTAACAAGACTAAAAGATGCTGTTTCCTCTATTTTACGCGATGATGAACCTACTTTCACTTTATAGCTTCCCTCATCGGCTACCCAGGCTTGTCGGTCGGTATAAAACGAAGCCAGATCCGCTGCTTTAATAGTAAATGTCAATGTTTGAGATTGCCCCGGGGCCAGCAGTTTGGTTTTACCGAAAGCTTTCAGTTCATCCTCTGGTTTATCCAGATCTTTTTTAGGAGCGGCCAGGTATAACTGCACCACCTCTTTACCTGCAACATCTCCGGTATTTTTAACAGTCACAGTAGCGGTGATCGCGTTTTTGAAAACCTTTGAGCTTAATTTCAGATCACTGAATTTAAAGCTGGTATATGATAAACCATAGCCAAACTCATAAGCCGGAGTGATTTTAGCCGCATCGTAATAACGGTAGCCCACATAAATGCCTTCTTCATATATAACCTGCGTAGGTTTGCCTTCAGGTGTACCTGGGAAGTTATTAGCCGATGGCACATCTTTATAATCGGCAGGGAAAGTAGTAGCCAGTTTACCTGATGGGTTTACCTTGCCGCTCAGTACATCGGCGATAGCATTACCAGCCTCAAGACCAGGCTGCCAGGCTAATAAAATACCGTCAACCTTATCGCGCCATGCAGTAACGTCAACTACGCCGCCTATATTAAGTACAACAATTACTTTTTTGCCTTTAGCATGAAAAGCACTGGCAATACCGTTGATCAGGCCTTTTTCGGCATCATTTAAATAATAATCGCTTTCCAGTTTACGGTCGGCGCCTTCGCCAGCATTACGGCCTATGGTGATCAGTGCTTCATCGGCACCGTTAGCTTCCTCCGCAGCGATAGCGTTTACATCCATTTCGGGAATAGGAGCGGGGTGGTCAAAAAAGTTTTTAGGCTTTGGCTGTTTAGCCTTCATATCAATAAGGTACGCTTTGTAGTTATTTGAAAGCGTTTCCTGTAATTTAAAGTCAGCATTGGCCAGGCCCTGCATTAACGAAATAGTGTAGGCTTTATTTACATCACCGCTGCCGGTACCGCCTGCAATAATATCATATGAAGTATTGCCAAAAACAGCAATCCTTTTACCTGCGCCAAATGGCAGTGCATGATCGTCATTCTTTAAAAGCACCATACCCTGTGCGGCAGCCTCGCGGGCAACAGCAGCGTGGCCGGCAAGGTCGGGCGCATCAGAATATTTGTATTTTTTAAATGTTGGCGACAGGATGATCACGTTCAGCATCCGCTCAACGTTGGCATTAAGTTGTTTGATATCAAGCGTGCCGTTTTTCACGGCTGCTACTATATCATCAGATTGAGTTGGGTTGCCCGGCATCAGCAGGTCGTTTCCGGCTTTCATTTGCGCTACGGCGTCTTTACCGCCAAACCAATCGGTCATGACAAAGCCTTTAAAGCCCCATTCTTTTTTAAGGATGGTAGTGAGCAGGTCACGCCTTTCGGATGTAAAAGTGCCGTTCAGTTTATTGTATGACGACATCACCGTCCATGGCTGTGCTTTTTTTACGGCTATCTCAAAGCCGCGCAAGTATAGCTCGCGCATGGCGCGTTCGCTTACAATGGTATTGATGGAGTTACGGTTGGTTTCCTGGTTATTGGCTGCGTAATGTTTAATGGAAGTACCTACCCCGTTCGATTCGATACCGTTAACAATGGCGGCGGTCATGCTGCCGGCCAGTAAAGGATCTTCCGAATAGTATTCAAAATTACGACCGCCAAGTGGATTGCGGTGAATGTTCATACCCGGCGCAAGCAAAATATCAACGCCGTATTCGCGCACTTCATTACCAAAGGCAACGCCCACTTTATTTACAAGCTGTGTATCCCAGGTTGAGGCCAGCAAGGTGGCCACCGGGAATGCCGTGGCATAATAAGTTTTTGATTTATCGCCATTGCGGATAGGCTCGATCCTTAAACCGGCAGGGCCATCAGATACGGTGATAGAAGGAATCCCTAAACGCGGAATGGCATGGGTACGACCGGCAGCTCCGGGAACTTTTTCGGGAATGTTATAAGCATCCGGATCAGACGGGGGTAATTTGAAGCCGCCTATATCAACAGCTTCTGGCTTTTTACCCTTTACCGGCGGTGGTACGCCCGGCATTTTAAAACCCATCCCCACAACAAGCTTCGATTTTTCTTCGAGTGTCATGGCGGCAACAACCTGTTTTACGTTCGTTGCGCTTAATTGCGGCGCCGGGCTTTTGCTTTGGGCCTGTGCTGCCTGATGGAAACCACCGGCAAATAAAACACCTGCTAAAGCAACGTGTAACTTGTAGCTCATTCTCATGTTTAAAAATTAAATAGGTTAAAGGGCGCTAATTGGCGATACTGACAATAAGGGAATTATGATCTTTGTGTCATTATTACACAATAGTAGAAATTAAGTTTTACAAAAGCAAGTTTTATCGATGAATGAATAAAGAATACGGATGGAGGGGGAATAAGGCTATAGAATTATGTCCCTTAAGGGTTGCTCGTAGGTTTAAGTTAACCCATAAAAAGTTATGGCGTTTTTTCAGCAAGATGTATTGTTTTGCCCCTCTGGGGCAAGGAAATTGCGTTGGCCTTATACTACAAACCCTTTGCACCTCTGGTGCAACCCATCACTTAAATAATGGCATTGGACTTTGGCGCATTTTTTACATTTATTCATGAAGCAAGATCCCCAGAGGGGGCAAGGTTTGTAGAGAACAAAATTGAGTAATGCAAAGCCTCAGAGAGCTTAACCCACGCCTGCTATGCAATATATTAGTTATGTTGGTTTTATGATCTGATTTTGTGGGTTAACCACATTAGCCGGTATTCACTTCCATTCCTTTTGCGGAAAATTTATGACCGTTCAGTTTATACCACCTGGCATAACAAAAGCGGGCCGGTTACCGATGTGACCTGGTTTAGGTAACAGCGGGCCGGCCCTTAATTTATGTAGTAGTTAATCAGAGAACTTATTCTTTTACCCTGTTCCAGGTATCGCGGTTGAAAGCCAATACTTTTGTGATATTACCGCTTGCATCTTTAGTGAATTTTAGGGGAAAGCCGATAGCCTGATTTAAAAACAGCAGATCAGACAGGGGCTTGAAATTTATCTCCTTGCCATCCCATGATTGCTTGAGTGTTAAGCCATCATTTGTAGCCGTGATTGTAAGAAAAAGGTCGGCCCTTTCGTTTGATAGGTATTTGCCTGCCAATATTTTTATTTGTTCGGATTTTAGTTGTACTTCTTTGGGAGGGGTATAGCTTTTGATCTTTGTCCATATTTGCCTGCCGCCTAATGTGATCTGGGCTATTTCACCCGTTTCATTTTTTGAAAACACAACGGGAATCTTTTCATCTCCGTCATCATCAGGAAATTCAAATTCAAACTCAGATTTGCGGGTTAAAGTCAGTTTGGCATCCCCGCCTATCTTCTGTGCAAGTAATTTATCGCCCTGCACAGTGATCTGGTAAACCATAAATTCGTTTTCCTTAAACTGGAAAATGCCTTCAAATGCTTTGAGCGGCGTTTCGGCAGTAAGGGTGGTATTATGTTTAGGAGAGGCATTGATATGGTCAACAATAATGCTGTTGAATAATGTAAATACCGCAATAAATGCAATCTGCCATTTAATGTGGATAAAGGTTGTTTTCAGGCTGGTCATTTTTAACGGGTTTATAATGTATGATTCAAAACTATGAAAAAGGATTTATAAAACCCAAATAAAACAGAATTTAATTTTGTTAAATTATGTTAATTCAATATTTAATTTGATTTTTATTGACTGTGCAGGTCTTTTCGAAACAATGTATTGCAAGTAGCTGTCGTACAGAAAGCCATATTAACAAAAAGAGCGCCGGTAAACCGGCGCCCTCTTCATCACTCACAAAAACTCAACAATATGGAAAACTTAAATTAATAACCGCGATCATTATAATGGCCATGATCATTACTGTCATGGTAACCATTGTTGTAGCCATTATTATAACCGTTATGGTGCCTGTGGCGACCCTGGTCGCCGTATCCTTCACGTACCATGCAACCTGAGGTTACAGATACTACTGCTGATATTAATAGTGCAAAAGCAACAAATCTCTTTTTCATGGTGTAAAATCTTTAATGCATCATCTATATTGAAGATGTACACATATATGACTGATTTAAATGAAAAAGGATTAATCAACGATTGGTTTATCGCTAAACGGAGACTCAATTAATTTATCAATTGAGTAGTATTACCTTGTTAATGTGGTTGGTGAAATAATGATATCCGATGCATTGTCCCAATGAAAAATAACCTGGGTTGAGGTTATTTCTATTGTGCCGTTGTAGTTTACACCTTTGAAAAAAATATGGAGCGGATAGGTGCCCGGGGTTAAGGGCGTTAAATAAGAACTGAAATCAGTAGTAGTTGCAACTGTATGACTGCCTACACCGCACTCGGGTATAATGAAAAATATGCCATTAAACTGGATAAAATAGGCTTGAGGGGTGGTGTTAAAATAGATGCCAAAGTCCAGGTGCGAATTAGTGCAATAGCTATTTTTGGTAGTAGCTGTAAAACCTATATAGCTGGAATCGGATTTTGTGCTTTTAATAATTCTCGGCGTAAAATTTATCTGTTCGCCGGCTGTGAAGTTTGCATTGTAAACCGGCGCATAAACCGAATCTATTACGGTTACGGTAAGCGTGTTGGATGTTTCATCGCTGTTGCTTGCCTTAACCGTATACTGTCCAGCTTTGCTAAATTTAATAACAGCGCCAATGGTATGGGTTTGCAGTTCATCTGAACCTGTTGGGCTGATAGTCCAGGTTACTGCTTTGGTGGTGTCGGCACCTACCAGAAACATTGAGTCGGGTTCGTTAATTTTTAGCTTTAATTTACTAATGGCAATTTGCCCGGTTGGTGCATTGGGAATGCCATTTTTTTGGCAGGCGGTTGTTACACATAAAACAAAGCATAATAATGCCGGGATAATCTTTAGGTTGTTCATTTCATCAATGGAAATTACACAGCTAAATTAATTAAAACATCTGTAAATCAGTATATAAATTGGGTGGGTAAGGATTAAATTAAAGGAACCTCATATTTGCTTTTTATTGGATGTGTACACATATGTGATTGATTTTTAAATGAAAAAAGGATTAATGAGGATAAGAAGTTTAGGGAGCTGGGTAATAAAGCAGTTATTGTTAGGAGCCAGCTATTTTAAGATCATTATGCACAATGTAAATGCTTTATGGATAACACTTTGATGTTGTACTCAATTATCTTACATTGGGGCGTTTTATCGAAACTTAACCTTTTTAATGAGATCTCATCTCTGCTTTTTATCGTTATCAATAATTGCGTGTGTAACTTGGTTTTGCAGTTGCGGCCATGCAGACAAATTACGTGCTGAAAAGTTAGCCGATACGATCAGAAAACTTAAAGAAAAAGCAGACTTCAGGCCGTTAAACGAAGACGAAGCATATGCCTTTTTAAATAGATATTATTTGCCGGGATTAGATACATTACCCATAAAACGTAAGATATTTATTTACCCGTTAGCGGGTGTCAATTTTAAAAAGAGATTAAAAGACGAGATCGCAAGATTAGAAGCGGAATTTAATAATGATACAACCAAAACGCGGAAGCTTTTTTTTGATCCACCTGATTTTCCTTTAGACAGTAGTTATAAATGGGATGCGTCGAGGTTAACTAATACTACTATTATTGACAACGAGACGAAGTTTACTAATGGAAGGCCTTCTACAGCTGAATTGCATAAAAAATTTGGCTCCGGTTACATGATTATTTCCTACCCTCTGTATAACCCGAATACTAAAATACTTCAATTCAGACAGTGGGAAGAGAACTTTTCATGGTGTGGAACAGGGCGCGATTCGCGCTTTGTTTATGAACGCGTGCCTGGTGGTTGGAAAGTGCGTTAACTTCAAACCAACCCCATACTATCCCTATACTCCTGCTGAATAATGCGCAGGCAGTTAGCACACAAACACCCGTCATACAACTCGCTCACATGCTGTACTTCGTTAAGGGTAAGCTGCACGGTACTGCACTGGCACTTGGTGAATGAATTGGCTTTACATTCAAAAGGTGCTTCACAGCGTTCGCAACGGATGATCTCGTGTTTGGTCATTCTTTGTAAGTCCGAAAGTCGGTAAGTCCGCAAGTCCGCAAGTCCGAAAGAGGAATTTTAGAGCCGATATTCAAAGGTATTGATAAAAAGATATATGCAATGTCAGCGAAATCCCACTAAACAGAAAAAGTCCATAAACCGAAGCTTATGGACTTTAAAATTATCTTACGCACTTTCCGACTTCCGACTAAGAATCTATCTTCCGGACTTACCGACTTCCGGACTAAGCTGAACAAGTCACACAGCCTTCTTCCATTGAGCATGAAGGGCCTGCAGGGATTTCGTCCGCAACGGCGTCAACAACGGCCGGGATAACCGGATCCATGTTTTTACCGCCCTGGTTTTCAACAGTGAATTTAACCGCTTGCGACGCTGCTTGTGTACGCAGGTAGTACATACCTGTTTTCAAGCCTTTTTTCCATGCGTAGAAATGCATTGATGTCAGTTTTGAAGCGTTTGGCGAGTTTATGAACAGGTTTAATGATTGCGACTGGCAAATGTACGCGCCCCTGTCGGCAGCCATATCAATGATGCTGCGCATTTTGATCTCCCAAACAGTTTTGTATAATGCTTTAATCTCAGCAGGAATCTCAGCTATGTCCTGGATTGAACCGTTAGCACTGATGATCTTATCTTTCATGCCAGTGCTCCAAAGACCAAGGTTAACCAAGTCGCGCAGCAGGTATTTATTCACTACAATGAACTCACCGCTTAATACACGGCGGGTGTAAATGTTTGAAGTATATGGTTCAAAACATTCGTTGTTACCTAAGATCTGTGATGTTGAAGCAGTTGGCATCGGTGCAACTAATAATGAGTTACGTACGCCATGTTTCACTACATCTAAACGCAGGTTTTCCCAATCCCAACGGCCGCTTTCTGGTTTTACATCCCAAAGGTCAAACTGGAACTTGCCTTGTGACAATGGTGAGCCTTTGAAAGTTTCATAAGCGCCATCGGTAATTGCCATATCTTTTGAAGCTGTCATAGCTGCAAAGTAGATGGTTTCAAATATCTCGATGTTCAGTTGTTTTGCTTCTTCGCTTTCAAAAGGCATACGCAGCTGAATGAAGGTATCGGCTAAACCCTGTACACCTAAACCAATAGGGCGGTGCCTTAAATTTGAATACCTGGCCTCTTCAATCGGGTAGTAGTTGCCATCAATAATCCTGTTAAGGTTAATGGTAGCCTGGTAAGTTACCTCATACAGTTTATCATGATCAAATACGCCGTTGATGATGTACCGTGGCAGGGCCAATGATGCAAGGTTACAAACAGCTACCTCGTTGGCATCGGTATATTCGATGATCTCGGTGCAAAGGTTTGAGCTTTTAATGGTACCCAGGTTTTGCTGGTTTGATTTACCGTTAGCTGCATCTTTATATAACAGGTATGGCGTACCGGTTTCAACCTGAGCGTCCAATACTGCAAACCACAGTTCCTGTGCTTTTACAGTGCGGCGCTGGCGGCCTTCTTTTTCATATTTAGTGTAAAGGGCCTCAAATTCCTTGCCCCAGCAATCGGCTAAGCCTGGTGCTTCGTGCGGACAGAATAAGCTCCAGTCTTCATTGGCTTCAACGCGTTGCATGAACAAGTCAGATACCCAAAGGGCATAGAACAAATCACGTGCACGCATTTCTTCCTTACCGTGGTTTTTACGCAGGTCTAAAAATTCAAAGATATCTGCATGCCATGGCTCTAAGTAAACTGCAAAAGCACCTTTGCGTTTGCCGCCGCCCTGATCAACATAACGTGCGGTATCATTAAATACGCGCAG
>JAQBOP010000263.1 GCA_028287975.1 Mucilaginibacter sp.
GTAATTCACAGTTTAGTGCTGATAAAACTATAAAAAATTCTTTCATTTTACATGATAAGCATTTAATTGAGGGCGTTTTAATTCCGACACCGGGCAGAATGACTGCGTGTGTATCCTCACAAGTGGGCTGCAGCCTTACCTGTAAGTTTTGTGCTACAGGATATATGGAGCGCAAACGCAACCTAAATTCCGACGAAATTTACGACCAGGTAGTGCTTATTGACAAGCAGGCCCGCGAAAATTACGGCATCCCGTTAAGTAATATTGTTTATATGGGCATGGGCGAGCCCTTGCTGAACTACAAAAACGTACTTGATTCGATAGAAAAGATAACGTCCGAAGAAGGTCTGAACATGGCGGCCAAGCGCATCACGGTATCAACCGCGGGTATTGCCAAAATGATCAAAAAATTGGGCGACGATGGTGTTAAGTTTAATCTGGCCCTATCCTTACATGCTGCTAATGACGAGAAGCGTAATACCATTATGCCTATCAATGAGCAAAACTCTTTAAAAGCATTGGCCGAGGCACTTAAATACTATTACGCCAAAACCAAGAATCCGGTAACGTACGAGTATATTATTTTTGATGGCTTTAATGATAACAAAAAGGACGCTACAGAACTGGCCCAATTCTGCAAGCATTTACCGTGTAAAGTAAATATCATCGAGTACAACCCGATATCATTCGCCGCCTATATCAACGCCGGCGAGGATAAAGTAGAAGCTTTTGCCGAACACCTGCGCAAAAATGGGGTAAACACCCATCTGCGCCGCAGCCGTGGTAAAGATATTGATGCAGCCTGCGGCCAGCTGGCTATCAAAGAAGGGAAATAAGCCCCTCCCAACCCTCCCCGGTAGGGAGGGCTTTTAAAAGTCTTCCCTACCGGGGGAGATTATTCACAATTAATTTATTTTATTCGGTGTTCATGAAGGCTACGCCGTTTAGAGGGGGCTTTCTTAACTCATTTCTTTTTACTACTTTAATACCATGAAACTTTTAATGCCATGAAACTGCAAAACAGTTACCTGGCCGACTTCTTATCACTCCTATTTCCTCAATTATGCCCTGCTTGCGGGAATGACTTGGTAGCCAATGAAAAAATAATTTGTACCGATTGCCTTTATAATTTACCACAAACCAATTTCCATTTGCAGGCTGACAATATTGTGGCGCAACAGTTTTGGGGCAAGATCAATTTAGAGGCGGCATATGCGCTGTATTATTTTACAAAAGGCGGCAAAGTGCAAAACCTAATGCACCATTTTAAATATAAGGGCATGCAAAAAATTGGCAATTTACTGGGTAATATAGCCGGGAATCAGCTTATTAAAAACGAAAAATTTGCCGGGGTTGACTACATCATACCTGTGCCGTTGCATAAAAGCCGGTTAAAGGACCGGGGTTACAACCAAAGCGCTTGCTTTGCCCGGGGCCTTGCAGAGAAATTACCGGCGATAGCTGAAGAAAATAACTTGATCCGCACCAGGGCCACGCAAACACAAACCCACCGGTCACGCTTTGCGCGGTTTGAAAACATGCAGGAAGTATTTGTTATAAACAATCCCGAAAAACTAAAAGGCAAACATGTGCTACTGGTTGATGATATTGTAACCACCGGCTCAACGCTTGAAGCCTGCGCAATTCCGCTGTTAAAGATCCACGGCTTAAAATTGAGTATCGCTACGATAGCGTATGCGGAATAGATTAGGGATTAGAGATTAGGTATAAAGTTTAGAAAGTTAACACTAATCACTAACCTCTAATTAACTAATCTTAAAAATCACTGCTTCTGATACCTGCTTAATTTTTCGAACAGGTTTTGAGGTTCAAATGGTTTCAGGATATAGTCGTTCATACCTGCATTAGTTATCTCACCCATCTGGCTGTTTAACATGGTTGCCGTTAATGCTATAATAGGCAGTTGCTTAAAATACGGCTCGGCCTTACTGCGGATAATTTGTGTTGCTTCCAATCCTCCCATTTCCGGCATATGCATATCCATTAAAACAACATCGTATTTATTGTTTTCAACTTTATCTATAGCCTGGATCCCGTTTTCGGCAAAATCAATTGATGCACCCCATTTGGTTAAAATCTTGTTGACCAATAGCCTGTTTATCTGGTTATCATCAACTACAAGCACATTCATATTTAAACCTCTTTCCACGCTGGTTATATTACTTTTTTTATTGTTGTCAGACTTATTAAATGTTATAGTAAACCAAAATTTCGACCCCTTACCCAGCTCGCTGTCAACATTTATGCGCGAGTCATGCAACTCAATTAACCGCTTGCTGATTGCCAATCCTAAACCTGTCCCACCGTATTTACGGGTTGTGCTGGTATCGGCTTGTTTAAACGACTCAAATACGGTATTCAGTTTATCATTAGGTATCCCAATACCTGTGTCTAATACAGAAAAGCGTATCCGTGTAGTTTTTTGTGTTTGGTCAATTACAGCAAGCTCAATAGTTACGCCACCTTTATCAGTAAACTTTACAGCATTATTTGTAAGGTTAAGCAAAATTTGCGACAGTCTGGTACTATCACCTACAACCGTCGCCGGCACTGCCGGGTCAATTAGTGCGTTAAGGTATATATTTTTCTCTTTGGTTTTATATTGTAACGAGCCGGTAATGTTTTGCACAATTTCTTTTAGATGAACATTGTCTTTTTCAAGCTCAATATTTCCTGTTTCGATCTTGGTAAAATCGAGTACATCATTGATCAATTTCAATAAATTGTCCGACGAAAATTTAAGTACGTTTAAATTCTCTTTTTGCGACTCGAGCGGGTTATCCTCTAAAAGTAAATGTGACATGCCGATCACCGCGTTTAGCGGCGTACGGATCTCATGGCTCATTACGGATATAAACATATCCTTAGCGCGGCTAAGCTGCAGGGCTTCTTCTTTTGCTTGTACAAGTTCAAGCTCCACTTTCTTCTTGGCGCTTATGTCTATAACTACTTCAATGTATTTATCAACGTCGCCAGCTTTATTTAAGATCACAGAATTTATAACCGTTACCCATATAGGCGTACCGTCTTTTCTATATCCCAGCAAGTCAACTTCGAACGATTTTTTATTTCTTGAAAGTTCCCGGCCCTTTTCAATGATCGACATATCGGTAAGCTCACCCTGCAATATATCGCCCAGGTGTTTGTCCTTTATATCTGCCAGGCTATAACCTGTTATTTTTTCAAAGGCGTTATTTACCCATTCTATTTCGCCCTCACCGTTATTTATAACAACACCGCTTGTGGTATTGCTTGCCACCAGCGATAGCAGCTTAAGCTCACTTTCGGCTTTTTTACGCCCGGTAATATCTACCATGTTTGTTACCTGCCGGTCTACATCGCCAGCATCATTAAACAACGGACTATTTGACATTGCCACCCAAACCGGTGTCCTGTCTTTTTTATAAATTAATATTTCGGCGTCGTAGGGCTGTTTTTCCTGAGCAGCTTTAACCATGTTATGAAATACCTCCATATCGGTGTCCTCACCTATTAACAAGGTACCAAACCGCTTACCTTCCATTTCGGCAAGGGTGTAACCGGTAATCCTTTCCATGGCCTCATTCATCCAGAGCACTATGCCCGTAGCATCACGGGTAAGCATCCCGCTTGGCGCTTTACGGGAAACAAACGATAGTATTTCCAGGTCCTTTTGAACTATCTTACGGCTGGTTATATCTGCAATTAAACGGATATATTTTTCAATTTCACCGGCATCGTCATAAATAACGGTGGTTATAACCGATAGCCAGATCAGCTCACCGTCTTTACGGGTAGCATGTACATGTATGGAGTATGATTTTTTACTCTGGATCTTGTCATTATATTCTTTTACGCTATCGGTATTGGCAGGGTCGGGTACAAATACATCACGCAGGCGTTTGTTTTTTACATCGGCGAAGTTATAGCCGGTTATAGTTTCAAAAGCGTTATTTATCCAGATCACTTTGTCATCAGCATTACTTATAGCAACGCCGTTTATCATTTTACTGGCAACTAATGATAGTTGATCTTTTTCTGCCGACAGATTTTTTTGGTAAGTAATATCACGTCCGCTGGCATACCATTTACCGCTTTTATATGCCCCGCACCAAGCTATCCATTTTTCTTGCCCATCAAGGCTAATAGTACGGGTGTCAAGTTCAAATGATTGACTTTTTGTTTTGGCTTTTTCAATAACCGGCGCATATTGTTCGCGATTATCGCCAACAACAAAACTCCATAAAGAATGACCAATAGCTTGCTCAGGTTCATAGCCCAGCATGTTGGTTACCGCTTTATTTATCTGCTCGATATTACCATCCCTGCCGGCAATGAAATGGATCTCGGGCGAGGTATCAAAAAGGTTAAAAAATTCTTTGTGCAATTTTAAAGATTCCTGCAACTCTGTGGTTTGCTTACGCAATACCAGGCGCGACATTACCTCGCCGGCAAGTGTTTGCAAAGCTTCACGTTGTTCTCCGGTAAGTTTATGAGGCACGGTGTCAATAACGCATAATGAACCCAAACGGTTACCGTCAGGGTCAATTAATGGCGCGCCGGCATAAAACCGGATATGAGCGTCGCCCTTAACAAAAGGATTGTCTTTAAATGTCTCATCTTTGGAAGCATCAATAACTTCAAGCAGCTCATCATCCAGGATGGTATAGTTACAAAAAGCATCTTCCCGCGGGGTTTCGGTGATGTCTAAACCGACTTTAGATTTGAACCATTGCCTGTCGCTATCAATTAATGAAATGAGCGCGACAGGCACCTGGCATATGTAGGAGGCAAGACGAGTGATAGCATCATATTCTTTCTCTGGCAACGTATCAAGTACGTTGTATGAGCTAAGCGCGCTTAAACGCTTAGCCTCACTATCAGATAAGACAGATTGCTTTTTTATCATTTATCACTCTATATATAACGGGAATCTTTCGGTTAGTTTATGGACCTTTTTACGTACTTTATCTAACAAATGTTCGTTTTCAGGGTCACTAATTACTTCATCAATTAACTCAACAATGGTCTCCATCTGTTTTTCCTTCATTCCCCTTGTAGTTACGGCAGCTGTGCCGATACGGATTCCGGAAGTAATAAATGGCGATTTATCATCGTAAGGTACCATATTTTTATTAATAGTGATATCTGCTTTTACCAAAGCGTTCTCGGCAGCTTTACCTGTTACGTTTTTATTACGCAGATCGATCAATACCAAATGGTTATCAGTACCACCCGAAACTATTTCATAACCTTTATCTGTAAATGCTTTAGCAATAGCTTCGCCATTTTTCTTTACCTGCACAATATATTTCATGTAGTTATCAGACAGGGCTTCGCCAAAGGCTATCGCTTTTGCAGCAATAATGTGCTCTAACGGGCCGCCTTGCGTACCCGGGAAAACAGCCATATCTAAAAGGTTTGACATCATTTTGATCTCGCCTTTTGGTGTTTTTAATCCCCATGGGTTCTCAAAATCCTTACCCATCATGATCATGCCGCCACGCGGGCCACGTAAAGTTTTGTGTGTAGTAGTAGTAACGATATGACAAAAAGGAAGCGGATCTGTTAACAAACCACGTGCTATTAAACCTGCAGGGTGTGAGATATCAGCCAATACCAAAGCGCCGATCTTGTCGGCCACGTTACGGATAAAGGCATAATCCCAATCGCGCGAGTAAGCCGAAGCACCGCAGATAATCATTTTTGGTTTTTCTTTAAGCGCTACTTTTTCAAGCTGCTCATAATCAACATAACCGGTATCTTTTTTAACCCCATAAAAATGAGGCTCATATAATTTACCCGAAAAGTTTACAGCCGAGCCATGTGTTAAGTGCCCGCCGTGCGAAAGATCAAACCCTAATATTTTATCGCCAGGTTGTAAACAGGCCAGCATAACTGCCGCGTTTGCTTGTGCGCCTGAGTGAGGCTGTACGTTAACCCATTCGGCATTAAATAGTTCTTTAGCGCGCTCAATAGCAATGGTTTCGATCTCATCAACTATCTGGCAGCCACCATAATAACGTTTTCCGGGTAAACCTTCGGCATATTTATTAGTAGCAACCGAGCCGGCAGCTTCCATAACCTGCTTGCTAACAAAGTTTTCTGACGCTATAAGTTCTAAGCCTTCTTCCTGGCGCTGTTGCTCTTGGTCTAACAGCTCAAATATAAGTTTGTCTCTTTTCATGTGATAAATAAAATCGCGGCTAAGTTAATAAAGATTGGTTGATTAGAGATTAGTTGATTGGAGATTAGTTTGATATGTGAGTAATTTGGAGTTACTAACAATTGAATTTATAAGCTGAAATTTAGGTGAATTTCTTACTACCCGTGATTAGTTAATCTTTACTCACTAACCCTTGCCGAGATCCAAAAATTATTATAACCTAACCCTATCTGTATATCAATCAGTTCTTGCTGTAACATCTCCAGCACGGCCAGGAAGTTGTACACAAAATGCACCTTGTTTTCAGATTCTTTGGCGATGGCCTTGAAGTCCATCATTTTATTGATCCTCAGCAGGTCGTCAATGGCTTTTTTCTGCTTTTCAATGGTGTAGGGATATTGTGTTACCGTATGGATTACTTCCTCGCTGCGGTTTTGGTAATTGCGCATCAGCCGACTGTAAACCATCATCAGTTTATACAGACTTACTTCTGATAGTTCTTCGCCGGGAGTAGCAACGCGCTCGGCTTGTTCAAGATCGTATTGGATATTGCCGCGGCGTTCCTGCTTCAGCCGTTCTTCTTCCAACGGACGGATCTCATCGCATAGCTCTTTAAATTTTTTATATTCGATCAGCTTGCGTATCAGTTCTTCCTTACTATCAATCTCGTTTTCAGCATCTTCACTATCATGACGCGGCAACAGCATTTTTGCCTTGATCCGCATCAGCGTAGCGGCCACAAAAATAAACTCGCTGGCAAGCTCAATGTTAAGGCTTACCATCTGGTGGATGTAATTTAAAAAGTCGTCGGTAATACGAGCAATAGGGATGTCGTGGATCTCTAATTCATCGCGCTCAATAAAAAACAGCAAAAGGTCAAACGGGCCCTCAAACTGCGGCAACTTTATTTCAAAGCCTTCCTGCTCCATAGATGGTAAAAATACACCTAATCGATCTCAAAAAGCAAAAAAATGCAATATCCGTCAATTTGCGTCAATATTTGCTGCTAAAAATCCATAAATTATTAATTAAACTTGCTTACTTTGTAAGTTAAATATGCTTATCAATATCAATGCAGGTAAAGGCCGGTGACTTATTAGAAAAGATTAACTATCCATCTGATTTAAGGGAACTTAGTGAAGATCAACTTGAACAGGTTTGCCAGGAGCTACGTCAATATATTATTGATGTGGTATCGGTAAATGGCGGGCATTTTGCCGCCAGCCTCGGGGTTGTCGAGCTGACCGTGGCTTTGCATTATATCTTAAACACCCCTTACGATCAGTTAGTATGGGACGTAGGCCACCAGGCTTATGGCCATAAAATACTTACCGGCCGCCGTGATGTGTTTGATACCAACCGTCTTTATGGCGGCATCAGCGGTTTTCCTAAGCGCTCTGAGAGTGAGTACGACACCTTTGGTGTAGGGCACTCATCTACCTCTATATCGGCTGCATTGGGCATGGCGGTTGCATCCCATTACAAAGGCGAAAAAGACAGGCAACACGTAGCCGTTATCGGCGACGGGTCCATGACCGCGGGTATGGCTTTCGAGGCCTTGAACCATGCCGGTATTGAAAACTCAAACCTGCTGGTTATCCTCAACGACAACAATATGGCTATTGACCCTAATGTTGGCGCGTTAAAAGACTATTTAACATCAATTACAACCTCTAAGCCATACAACCGTTTCAGGGATGATATTGTGAATATATTGTTAAAAATATCAAAAAGCCCTGACGCTTATACTTATAAGGTAGTACAAAAATTAGAGAAAAGTATAAAAGGCACTTTGCTTAAGCGAAGCAATTTTTTTGAAGCACTAAAATTCAGATATTTCGGCCCAATTGACGGGCATGATGTAAAAAAACTGGTTAAAGTATTGCGCGATATGCGCGATATACCCGGGCCAAAGCTTTTACATTGTATCACCACTAAAGGCAAGGGCTATGCTTTAGCCGAAAAGGACCAGACCAAATGGCACGCTCCCGGTTTATTTGACAAGATAACCGGCGAAATAAAAAAGGCAAAATATGATAAGCCGCAACCTCCTAAATACCAGGATGTTTTTGGCCATAGTATTATTGAACTGGCCGAAATGAATCCTAAGATAATGGGCATCACCCCGGCAATGCCATCAGGATGCTCACTTAACCTGATGATGAAAGCTATGCCAACCCGCGCGTTTGATGTGGGCATAGCAGAGCAACATGCGGTTACATTTTCGGCGGGTTTAGCTACACAGGGGCTGATTCCATTTTGTAATATCTACTCCAGTTTTATGCAGCGGGCTTATGACCAGGTGATACATGACGTAGCCATACAAAAGCTAAACGTTATATTTTGCCTTGACCGTGCCGGTATAGCCGGTGCTGATGGCGCAACCCATCATGGCGCCTATGACCTGGCCTATATGCGCTGCATTCCTAATATGACGATATCGGCACCGATGAACGAAGAGGAATTGCGTAACCTCATGTATACCGCACAGCAGGATGATATGGGGCCATTTGTTATCCGTTATCCACGCGGACAGGGTGTAATGGTTGACTGGCAAAAACCTTTCAAGGCCCTGCAAGTAGGCAAGGGGCGTAAAATATGCGACGGCGATGAAGTAGCACTATTAACCATAGGCCACATTGGCAATGAAGCTGTTAAAGCCATTGCCGAACTAAATACCGAAGGCTATAACCCGGCACATTATGATATGCGTTTTGTTAAACCGTTGGATGAAGCATTATTACACGAAGTATTTAATAAATTCAACAAGATCATTACCATTGAGGACGGCTGCATAGAAGGCGGTATGGGAAGTGCTATATTAGAGTTTATGGCCGATAACAACTACCAGGCGCAGGTAATCAGGTTAGGTATACCTGACCGCGTTATTGAGCATGGCGAACAGCCCGAATTATGGGCAGAATGCGGCTACGATGCAAAAAGCATTATCACCCAGGTAAAGAGCCTGGCCATTAACCAAAACGCGCATACGATTGCCAGTTAGAAGTTAAAGGCAGTAAAATCCTATTTTATTTTGATATGCTGAAGCAACTAATTTATTTAACGGCCGTAAAGTTGCATCCGACTAATGATATTCTGCTAAAAAAATTAAAAATCTGCCGGTTCTTAAAAAAGAAAGCCGTTAACATATAAAACAAAAACCGGCTTAAAATTCCGAATTGGCTTCTTACAACTCCTACATTCAATATATTTTCTATATGATCAACAGGATAATACATAAAAGCGTTAGGTTCACATTTAACATTTTTAAAACCGCTGCTTTTTAAAAAATTCAGATACTCCCAATTATAATAAACATGTTCATTGCCACCATAATGACCAACTTTTTCCGGGAAATTATCAAGCATGTACTGCCAGTGTTTTTTACTGTTATAAAATCTTAAAAAACTTTCTGAAGCAAGCATAATTGTACCACCATCTTTTAATATAGCATGTGCATTAGCCAGGCACTTCAACGGGTCGTCAACATGATGAAAACTGGCATTAAAAAAAATCACATCAAAATCGCATCCCTTAATATTAATCATATCTTCAGCAACTCCCCGATAGATGTTTATTTCAAGCGAAAATTTCTTTGCAGCATTTTCTATTACATTACAAAATGAAGCTGATGGCTCAATACAGGAAACATGATGTCCGATAGATGCTAAATAGATCGTACTTTGACCGCCACCAACACCAATATCTAAAATTTTAAGGGGCTTTTGGGGTAATGTTTTAAGCAGCTCTGCAAATTGTTTTGCTCCCGATGTCGGAGCGTGTTTCATATCCACATATTCTGCCGCTCCGTAAGAAGCCTTGACCTTGTTTAAATAATAATCCTCATGGCTTGTGGTGGCTATTAATTCATTTGCTACTCCGGCAGAATAATCATTGGTAATTTCTTGTATCACTAGTTTAGGTTAAAATTGACAATTGTATAAAACACTGTAGAGTTTATACAGCAATAATAACGAATATTGTCGCAGTCAACAATATTCTTTAATAAAAATGCTGAATTTAATGCGCTCTATAACTGGCAATATCATTATATATTGATTTGAATGAACTACGCAAACCAATGGTGATCATCTTGGTTTGATCGTTAAAAGCGGTATTTTTTTCCTGCCGGTACAAACCGCCTAATTCGATACGCAAATTATACTTAGGGTTTAATACATAAGCAACCTTGCCTTCAAAATAATACATATTGGTGGTAAGCCCTTGCCCTATATAGTTACCATAAAATTTCGCCGGATTTATGTATAGCTGAAAAATATCTTTGCCATAGTTCAGCCCGTTTTCGTCAAGCCCGTAATGGCCGTAGTCAAATTCGCCGCTAAAATCAAATCGTTTGTAAGAATAGTTTAGCAAGGCTACTATTTCTTTAAAATTAGCTCCAAACGGATGCGCAAGCGGCTCGGCCTCTTCACTATAGTTTTTAATTGCTTCCGTTTCAGAATAGGTATAAGGCAAAGAGCCATTATATTCGGCTAAATAACTGAAGGATTTAATACCAAATAAATTAGCCCCCCGTACACCCAATTGCCATGAATACTTATTTTTCGCGCTACCTTTACCCGAGAAAAAATCCTGGGCCCTGAATTCGTCCAGGAAAAATTGGCCATAGGCGGTTATCCCATCGGTTAATTTGTATTTTCCGGTAAAACCTATCATAGCATTATCAGGCGATCCGTTTGATGCCTCCACAGGCCTTAAAAAAATTATAGGATTGCCATAGCTAAAATCAAATCCGCGTTTATGCCCTAAGCTGTCTATGTCGGCCCAAATTACAGCGTCAAAAAAGCCTAACGAAAGTCTATTGTTCACATTCCAATCAAGGTAGTGAAAAACACCCCATTTCTTTTTATAGCCATTGGTATAAGAAAGCTCCGGCGCTGCCGGGTCTGTCATGTACGACCACATGGCCATGTACTGAACATTTCCCAAATTAGCCGTTAATTTTAAAAACGGATAGGCTGACGCATAATCTGATAATAATACCGATCGATAACCATCACCAATAAAGGTTTTACCCTGGCCCGCCGTAATATTTAAATATTTAATTGGCGTGTATGAAAAGACCGCTGTGACATCCGACCAATCTTTTGTCCGTTTGCCATAACTACGGTCATAAGCCTGCCCGGGCACAATACCTACCTGGTTAATATAAGTATTTAGATAGGATGGAAACACCGCCTGGTTTTCAAATCCGCTTGAATAAAAGTAAAACTTATTTCCAATGGTACCACCCAGTTGGTAACCCCGTGTATTTAACCATGTTGTTTTTTTATCGGCAAAATCTTTTCCAATGGTCAGATCGGGCAAATAGTCAGCAAAGAAAGTATAGTCTTTTGTTTTTACATCAAATAAATGTTCGTTAAAAAGTTTACGGTGGACCCAGCTATGATGACCGGAAGTATCTACGCCAACATTCATTAGTGAATCGTACTTATATTGGAGCAGGCTGTCTATAATAAACGGTTTTAACGAGCTATGTGCTCTTGTTTTGGTAGAATAAATGTCCTCATTAAATTTTTGATAAAATTGATATGTATAAGGTTGATATTGAGCCTGAGCCATACCCAGCTTAGCAAACAGTAAGAGCAATATTATACTACCTAAAATTTTCTTCATATTGTGAGTTTTTGTTGCAGATAAGTTATTCGAAATAATTCAAGGTTTTAAATCCGCCTTTTTTCAAATAATCATCTTTTTTAACCAAGTGCAGGTCAGATTCCATCATGTCCTTAACCAGGGCTTGTAAATCATATTTAGGTTTCCAGCCTAATTGTGTTTGTGCTTTTGTAGGGT
>JAQBOP010000277.1 GCA_028287975.1 Mucilaginibacter sp.
AAAAGGTAAATATATTAATTATTATGCGTGCATAGTAAAAAATCGAGCCAAAAAAAGAGAGCTCTTTTGAAGCTCCCTTTCCCCTAATTAATTTAAACTATTGATTAAACCCAAAACAAAGAACAAAAAACCTCAGCTTGGGTGTCTGAGAATTCAATCTTTATATGCTACCGCCTTGATATTCGTTTTCATAGGTATATGCAGGGCCAAACGGTATACAACAAATGTATTGCCATAAAATGATTGCGGCAATGACTTATTCGTCAGAATTTGAAAATAAAAAATTAGTAATTTTTATTATTTTAGCTTTCTCAAAAGGTCAAATTGTTGTTTGGATAGTAAACCTAAATTGCTGTAAAACTATGTTATTAACTGATTTTGAATACCTGGATAACTCTGATAATGCATTTAAGCGCAAGATTTCGCTACAAATAAAGCGGCTGAGAAGGCAAAACCAGGTTACGCAGGAGAAGTTTTACTCTGACACCAATATTAATATCGCCCGGCTCGAATCGGGTAAAATAGATATCCGCATTGAAACCTTACGCAAGGTTTGTTATTACTTTGATGTCTCTTTATCCGGATTTTTCAGAGGTATCTATTAAAGTATCGACGGATTATTGTATAAAAACCATACAAGTTTCTGCTATTTTGTACATCTGCTGTATAATTTTAAACACATTACACTTAAAAGTATGTAATGGCTAATGTGGATCTGACCCTGCTATACTTACTATAAAGCGTTGATTATTTGTATTTTATTATTTTTTTGAAAAAATAGCTTGTGTAATAAAAAATGAAGGGTATATTTGCCATCCCAAACGGAGTGGTAGTTCAGCTGGTTAGAATACATGCCTGTCACGCATGGGGTCGCGGGTTCGAGTCCCGTCCATTCCGCTAATAGCAAAGTTAAAAACAACTAAAAGCCTGTAAATTAAATGTTTACAGGCTTTTTTGTTTTCTGAAATATGCCAAAATATCTAAGTTTTGCCATGCAAATGGTGAGCATAAGGTGAGCATATTTGAGAAATGTGAATGCTCACCAAAAACGCTGTAACTAATTGTTAAACAGCCTGTTCAATCATTGAACATCTTGACTGCAAGTGATGAAATAAACAATTTTGTTTCACTTAAAATCATTTGTAATGAGAACACAAGTTAATTTGCTTTTCTATTTGAAAAAAAGAGCAACCTACAAAAGTGGCCCGGTCGCCATTTATTTACGATTTACCGTTGAGGGGCATCGAGCCGAATTATCCACCGGGAAAACCTGCGATCCGGCGCGTTGGAGCGTACAGGCGGGGCGGGCCAATGGCACGAAAGAAGATGTCCGGGTTTTAAATATGTATCTGGACACATTACAGGCCAAAGCACAAGAATTGCATAACATCATGACTATTAATGATGATGAAATAACTGCGGAAACACTTAAAAACCGGTTTATCGGTAAGGTAGAAAAAGCCCGCACTTTAGTGGCTGTATTTGAAGATCACAATGCCAAGATGAGAAGCCTGGTTGGGCAAGAGTTTGAAAAAAGCACTTTGCAACGTTACGAAACCTGCCTGAAACACACTAAGGATTTTATGCAGTGGCAGTATAATGTGTCTGACATGCTGGTTAAAAAAATAAATTTCGCTTTTCTGAATGATTTTGAATACTACCTGCGCAGTGTCCGCGGTTGCGGTAATAACTCTGCCATAAAATATATAAAGAACCTGGGCAAGATCGTCCGCATCTGTTTGGGCAATGGCTGGCTGATCGTTGACCCTTATTTGAATTATAAGCCTAAGCAAAAGGCTGTTCACCGGGAAGTGCTGACAAAAGAAGAGTTACAGCGCATCTATAAAAAGAAATTCGGCGTGGAGCGTTTAAATTCGGTAAGGGATATTTTTGTATTCTGTTGCTATACAGGGTTAGCTTATGTGGACGTACATAAGCTTAAACGTTCTGAGCTGGTTAAGGGGATTGATGGAAACTTATGGATATATACCCACCGGCAAAAAACGGACACGCTGTCCCGGATACCGGTGTTACCTATCGCTTTGGCGATCATTAAATCTTATGACAAGCATCCGCAATGTATTGCAGAAGATAGGCTCTTGCCTGTTTTGACCAACCAAAAGATGAATGCTTATTTAAAGGAAATTGCCAACATAGCTAAAGTTAAAAAGTTCCTGACCTTTCATATCGCCCGGCATACGTTTGCCACAACAGTAACGCTAAACAACGGCGTTCCTATTGAAAGCGTTGCTAAAATGATGGGGCATACCAGCATCAAAACCACACAAATCTATGCTAAGGTGATGGATCATAAAATCAGTTCTGATATGCAGCAATTGCAAAATAAACTGACTATAAGAAAGAAAGTATCAAAGACGGTGGGTGCCTGATTTAATTGTAATGTAAAACAAAGTAAAACTCTTAATTTTAAATTTTATGGCAAACGATCAAATAATCATATATCAATTGACTGGCAGTGACGCAAAAATAGACGTGCAGGTTGCAGAAGAAACGGTTTGGCTAACGCAGCGTCAGATGTCCGAGCTATTTGGTAAGGATGTAGATACCATAGGTCTACATATCAGGAACATCTATAAAGAAGGAGAACTGATAGCAGGAGCAACTACCGAGGAATCCTCGGTAGTTCAGGAAGAAGCCGGTAGAAGCGTAACGAGGAAGATAAGGACGTACAATTTAGATGTCATTATCTCCGTAGGCTACAGGGTAAAGTCACCAAGAGGAACACAATTCAGGATTTGGGCTAATAGTGTCCTGAAAGAGTATTTAAAAAAAGGATATGCAGTTAATGAAAGAAAGCTTAAGGAAAAGACAGCGCAGTTAGAAGAACTTAAACAAACCGTCGCCCTGTTGGGTAAAGTCTTAAAAAGCAACGAAGAGCTAACCACAGACGAAGCCACAGGATTGCTAAAGGTAGTTACTGATTATAGCTATGCTTTAGACATATTGGATAAATATGACCATCAGCAATTAGCACTTGAGGGTACTACTGATCAACAATTGTTTGTCGCTACTTACGATGACGCTATACAGGCGATAAAAGACTTGAAGGATAGATTTGGCGGAAGCGCTTTGTTTGGCAATGAAAAAGATGATTCCTTTAAAGGTTCCATTGGGACAATATACCAATCCTTCAGCGGTGTTGAGTTTTATCCAACCATAGAAGACAAAGCGGCAAACCTGCTATATTTTGTGGTCAAAAACCATTCCTTTTCAGATGGCAACAAACGTATAGCCGCCTATTTATTTGTTTGGTTCATGGAAAAGAACGGTATTCTTTACCGGGAAGACGGTTCAAAGCGTATAGCCGATAATGCATTGGTGGCCCTGACACTCATGATTGCCGAAAGCAAGCCAGACGAAAAGGACATGATGGTAAAAGTCGTTGTCAATTTAATTAATCCCAAAAACTAATATCATCCTAAATTGGCCATCGGAAAAAACTGATTGCCTCCTTTTGAGCAAAGCTTTGGCCGTGCGGCGGGTTGTGCGGCTTTGCTCAAAAGGAGGCAAGTGGCCGGCAGCACAGGCCAAACAACGGGGTAGGAATTAAGTTGTGCCGGCCAAGCTTGCACAAGCCCCTATACGCGCGACAGGCTCATACAATGAGTTGAAATCGCCATAGCATACTTTTCCTGAATAGTAGGTTAGACCCTGAAATTCCGGCTTTGGATGAATGTAGTGAGCCTGCACTAAATTTTGATACACCTATCTGTATAATATTGTTGGTGCTCGTTATGGAGTATTAGCACTAATCCGATGATCAAAAAATCATAATTAAAATTACAGGTCAACTAAATCCTATTGCATCTGAAATTTTCAATCAAAAATCGATTGATTATTATGATTAAGGTACTCCGAGGAAAAAAAAGCCGATTAGGAGATAAGCGATATTTTTTATTCGTGAAATATTTAGTTGACTAAACGGCTTGTCTCTGTCAAAATTCAGCATAATTTCCTTTAGTTGCCGAGTGGCGGGTATAGCTAAAGCGATACAGCTATAATTGTCTTTCCAGGTTTACATAATAGATCAAATTGCTCCGGTATGTCAGCGTCCTTCCATGTTTGGTGAATAATTTTAGGGATAGTAGTCATATCCATTGATGTAAAAGAAACCGCTTTTCATCAAAAAACTACCTGTGGGAATGTAATTTATTTGCAAATGAAAAAAAATGATTTACCTTCACTAACAATAACCCAAAATCGTATCATGCCAGTTGTAAATAGTTCTCCCCCTGAGTTAGTGTTATATTTTATAGATCTAAAAGGATACTATAAAAATTCCAACGTATTTATTTAATTCTATATAGTCTACCTTAATGGGATGTTTACTAAAGAAACTGCTCAATATTATATGTTGCGTAGTAATTTGCCTTTTTTGTTCAGAACGTGCTTTGGCGCAGGTTAAGGTCAATTTATTTGGAAGTGTCGAAAATAGAAAACAACAACCTGTTCCCTACGCGGGACTTGTTTTTTTAAGAGACTCCATAATTATAAAAAGGGCGATATGCGATAGCATGGGACATTTTCAAGTAGCATTAACATCTGGGAAATTCCAGGTAAAGGTTTCCGCCGTTGGCTATTCCGATTATCGTAATGATATAGATGGAACCCGG
>JAQBOP010000296.1 GCA_028287975.1 Mucilaginibacter sp.
AACAAGATTCGCCTGGCAGACGTACCGGTAAAATTCAGATATGATCATAAAGATGGTTATTTACTGATTCCGGTAATAGATTCGTATACCGGGATATTAACCGTCATATTTACTATTTTCTTAGCTATATTGATCGGTTTTACAGTCTACCTGATATCCTCATTCATCGGCTTTGTGGTCGACACTTCAAAAGGAGAAATATTTACTGCAAAAAACGTAAAACGCTTAAGGTTTATCGCCCTGACTTTATTTGCTTTCCCTATTTTAAGTTACGGACTTAATTACGCGATGAAATGTATTTTTTATGATTACTTTATACCCGGCATTGTGGTAAAAGACAATTTAGTGCCTGGCTTAAAGATAAACCTGGTATTGTTAATTATATTTTTGTTGCTATATAAAACATTCAGGCAAGGCAAACAATTAAAAGACGAACACGATCTAACCGTATAGCCATGCCCATAATAGTAAATTTAGATGTAATGATGGCTAAACGAAAAATGTCATTAACCGAACTTAGCGAACGGGTTGGAATAACTATGGCCAATTTATCCATCCTTAAAACAGGCAAGGCAAAGGCAGTAAGATTAGAAACCCTTGAGGCGATATGCCGGGTTTTAGACTGCCAACCCGGCGATATATTAGAGTTTGTTAATGAATAATAATCAGCATCGTTATATAATATTTTAAATTTTTTCTTGTTATAGCTTTTAAATTGAAAAACTATATTTACCCCATTATGAAAAGAAATCTACACTTCAAAACATCCGGCACATTATTCCTGTTATCAGCGGTTTTATTATTAATGACGTTGTGCATTACATCATGCAGTAAAAAGTCTGATGCTGTTGGTACATCTTACATAAAGTTTACCAATGCTGCGGAAACAGCATCGCCAATTGATTTTTATGTAAACAGTAAAAAAGAAAACGACGCTGCGCTTACCTATAATCAAGGTACAGATTACTTTGCAATAACAAGTGTCACCCAACCAGCTTTAATTAAATCATCAGCCTCGGGGGCTACTGTTGCTTCTTTTCAGGTATCGCCTCAAACCGGTGCTTATTACAGTGTGTATTATTTTGAAGGGTCAACAGTAGCTTACCCTGATGATCTGACCGCACCCAAATCAGGAAAAGCCAGGGTACGCTTTATTAATCTTAATCTGGGTTTGGTAGAAAATACCAATTTTGGGGTATCCGGGGGGGCTAAAGTTGTAGCAGGGTTGGTTAACAAAGTAGCGTCCAATTATTATGATGTTGATCCGGCTACTACATTTTCTGTAGACACAACTACAACAAGCACAGCATCACCTATACTAAATATCCCCACTACTATACAAGCCGGGCATATTTATACCGTTTATCTTTCAGGCCAATCGCTGGGAAGTTTAATGGCAACAGTTTCGCTGCAAAAATAAAAGCTTTGTCCTATATTGAAAAAAGAGCCCGGCGCAGTTGCATCGGGCTCTTTTTATTACAATGGATTCCATTAATTATTATTTACTTAGCCTTGATTATGAAACTTGTGTATCTGGCTGTAATTTTTATCGCGGTTATTATGTTTGTGCGTACCATCAGGCGTTAATGAAGCGATTATTTGCTGTTATAATTTTTTATAAACCATTTTAATGCGGCATTTAAATTTGATTTCTTATAAGCCAGCACCACTTCGGTATTAACCGGGATATCTTTTAGTTCGATAAATGAAAGCTGCAAATTGGCATATTGCTGTTTTAATGAAAGCGGCAATATAGAAACACCCAGGCCCGCCTCTACCAGTTGTACTATCGAGTGAACATTATTTACTTCGTGCGTAATATCAGGCTTAAATCCTAACCGATGGCAAATTTCCACCAGTTTATCATAATAATGCGGCGCGTATTCTTTATTGAAGAATATAAATGGCTTGTCCTTAATAAAATCAGCAAGTTCACCGATGTTGTTAAACTTTTTTCCAGCTGATGGCACTACTACCATAAACGGATCAAAAAATAAGGTTTGTACCTCCAGCTTGTCCGAATGGACGGGCGCCCTTAATATCCCAACATCCAGTTTGCCTTGCTCAAGGGCCTCTATTTGTTTGATAGTCGGCCGTTCATACAAGCTGGTCTTTATAAACGGAAATACCTGCCGCAATGCTTTTAATATTTCGGCCAGGTGCGGCTGATAAACAGAACTGGTATAACCGATTTTTAACTCGCCGCTATCTGCAGCCAAATGGATCTGACGTGTAATGTTCTTGCTTTCTTCTAACTGTGCGAATATTGTATCGACCGACGTCGCAAAATATTTCCCGGCCTCGGTTAATACAACCCGCTTATTATTTCTTAAAAACAGTTGCACGCCCAATTCTTCTTCCAGCTCACGGATCTGCCTGCTTAACGGCGGCTGCGAAATAAATAAGCTGGCGGCTGCGTTTCTAAAATGCAGGTGTTCTGCAACGGCTTTAAAATATAAAAGATGACGGATCTCCATTTTATGATACTTAATAGCTATCAATAATTGATAAAATTGATATTTTTCAAATATTGTAAAATGCAATAGCTTTGACAAATCATAAACCAAATAATAGAGTACGATGAATACAAATTATGCTGACAAAGCCACGAACGAAGAAATAAGAAACCGGTTTGATAATGACGTTGAACGTTTTTCGAACCTGGACACCGGGCAGGCAACAACAATAGATGCGCCTTTA
>JAQBOP010000301.1 GCA_028287975.1 Mucilaginibacter sp.
AGGGCAGTATAAAACTGTCAGCTATTTATAACACAGCAACAGATGGCAACAAACCATTAAAAGAACTTGTAAGTGCCCATGCTATTATTGCCGTTAAAAGCACTGATACCCTGCGCCAGGCGATAGAAAAGATGGCGAACGCGGGGGCTGAAATTTTGCCTGTATTATCCAATGACAATAAAGTTATTGGGGTATTATCTTATAAGGATATTATAAATGCGTATACACAAAATATTCAGAGAAACGAATCGGCCCATATCAAGATCTCTCTAAAACGCCGGGGTATAAAAATGCTGATAAAGGGTAAACGGATCAATTGAGGTCTATGGGGATTTAACCACTTTGCACTAATAGCTTCATAATAAAAATGTTACGCCGCTACTATTTATAAACTGATATATTTACTTGCTGCTGTAAATAGCCGCATGTATTTGTCAGCCAATTAATAGCCATGTCTAAAATCAGCTTTAAAAATAAAACAGGACTGCTATGCCTTGTATTTTTCATAAACGCATCCGTAGTATTTGCGCAAACGCCGCAATATCCGCCTATTGAGCAAGTGGCGCGCGATTTTAAAGCTTTGTTAAACCGGCCGGTGGTTGATTTCAAACCAGAGTTTACCAATGTACGCATGGATTTTATAGAAGTAGATAAAGGGTCTATCTACACCGAAGAAACCGAAAAAATGCCCATCCTTATTTACAAACCTATTGTAAAGAGCCAAAGTAAATTCCCCGTGGTGATATTTCTGCACGGTACCGGTGGTACTAAGGACGAAGGCGATATCAAAGCCATATTTACCAAACTGGCAAAACGGGGAATTATGGGCGTAGCTATTGACGCACGTTATCACGGGCAGCGCATCGCCGGCGGCGCGCATGGAAGCAAAGAATATACGGAGGCTGCTTACAGGGCCTTTAAAACTAATGATAAAACCCATCATGCTTACCCGTTTTTATACGATACATCGTATGACCTATGGCGCCTGGTTGACTATCTAATTACCCGCCCGGATGTTAAGGCGGATAGGATAGGGATGGGCGGAATATCCATGGGTGGGATAGAAACCTGGATGGCGGCTTCAGTTGATCCGCGAATCCGCGCGGCGGTGCTGGGCATAGCGGTACAAAGTTTTAAGTGGAGTTTAGATAATAACAAATGGCAGGGCAGGGTTGGCACCATTGGCGACGCGCATAAAAAAGCCGCGCATGACCTGGGCGACTCGACCATTAACCAGAGCAATGTAAAAGCCGTTTGGGATAAAATATTGCCCGGTATAACCGGCGAGTTTGATTGCCCCTCAATGATCCGCTTGTTTGCGCCACGGCCGCTACTGATGTTAAGTAAGGATAAAGACCCTAACAACCCGTATCCCGGCGCGCAGATAGGTTTTGCTACAGCGACCGAGGTTTACAAAGCTAAAAATGCTTTAGATAAATTGGATATAGAGGTACAACCCAACCTGGGCCATGTTTTTAATGTGAAGGATATGCAACTAAGTATTGATTTCTTCGCCAAATATTTATTGAATTAGGTTTATAGTTGTACGGCCTTTAAGTATTGCTGTGTGTAGTCGGTGCCCCAATCTTTTAACGCGTCTTTAAGGGTTTTAATAAATTCTTTACCTGTTACGGCTTTTCCTTTTTTTGGCGGTACTAAAGTGGCGTCGGGTATGGTTATATCAGTTACCTTAGTAGCCAGCCATGACAGGTTTTCGTGCGGCAGCGATACCTGGAGTATCATACCGGGCAGGCCGGTAAATGATTCAGGCCCGCCAACTACGGCTATCTGATCAGTGTAAAAAGCAACTACATACACAGAATCAAGTATAAGCCCATTTGCCCTGCGACAGTTGTAGCCCAATATTTCGCGGGTTTCACCGGTAATTTTCCATTTAATTTTGCTTACACTGTCTTTTACCACGAAAGTTTCTTCGAACGCTTTTTTCTGGCTGATGGTGGTGGCTGTATTTTGGTCGGTATAGATCAAATTATGTTGTTCTGCTATCGGGAAATTGCGGATAGCCGCGTCTTCGGGCGTAGGGGCCGGCGTAAAGAGCGTTTTATTATCGCCAAAAGTTAAGGTACTTTTTAAGGTTAAAAACTGCGGATGGTTTTTCTTGTAAGCCTCGGCGCTTTTTTGTACAAATATATTTTCGCTTGCTTCCTTATCATTCATTTGCTTGTTAATCAGCGCGAACATATTAATGCTTTTATCAAATTCTATCGTGCCCGATTTTACAAAACGGGTTTGCGCCATTATGCTGTCAGTCAGCAATAACAACAGACAGGTTAAGGTTAATAATATCTTTTTCATAGTCGTTATTTTTTTACAGCACTGCCGCCCATTACGTTAAAATCCCAGATAACAGAACACATGAAATATCTTTTAATAGTAGTATAAGTATCCTGTGTGATAAGGTTGTTATAAGCATTACGGCTTATGCCCCTGTTTTGATCAAGAAGGTCATTGCCTGATATGGATATGTTAAGTGTCCGGTCTTTAAAGAACGCTTTGCTGATACTGGCATTAAGTATGGCAACTTTAAAATCGTTATTAAACGTAGCGGTTTTTGCGGTGTAGTTATAATCAATGTTTGATGACAGCGAGATCTTAGCCGGCAGATAAACGGTAAAATATCCCGAGGTATTAAACCCGCCGCCGTTGTTATTTACCTGTGTTTGTAAGGACGATTTACTGATGCTGTAATGCGGCCCTATACTGCCGCTGATATCAAACTTGTCTTTAACATATTTGCCGATACGGATACTGCCACTGTAATAATTTGAAGTGCTTGAGTTTAATAAATTGTTGGTATAACCATAGCTTTTTGAACCATTTAGATTTAGGTCAAGTCCTACATTTACATCAAGCGGGCTGATCTTACGGCCTATACTTCCCCAAAAATTATAATTGTAAGGTGTTTTGTTGCTTAGGTTAACGTATTGTGTTGTGCTTTTTCCGGAAGTGGCGTCAAAGCTGGTATTGTTGGTGATCTGGTTAGCGGTTTGCGAATAGCCCGCGCCAAAATTGATATCCTGGCCCGACAGTACTTTGTAAGAATAATAGTACAGGTTAACACTATGCGTAAATGAAGGATCAAGCCCCGGGTTACCAAGCAAAATATTTAAAGGGTCGGTATTATTTTTTACCGGCTGGATCTGGTTGATGGTTGGCTGGGAAGTGTACCCGTAATAATTAAAATATAAAGACGATTGTGTTGAAGGTTTGTATTGGTAACGTATATGGGGGTTCCAGTTAATGAAGTGCCTTTTATAACTGATATCTGTAAACTGGTCTGTTTGTGTAAAGGCGACATCTGAGGCTTGCGTACCAAAATTCAGGGTGCTTTTACCGGTTTTATAGTTTAAGCTTAAACCTAACTGGTTTGATAGCTGGTTAAGCTTATAGTTATTACTTAAAGTATCATCAAGTACATTATATACACCCGGCGACGATTGTTTATACACACGCCTGTCTGTAGTGCCATTGTTTATGTTAAAGCCATAATTTAAACTTAGCGATACTGATTTAGATAGCGGCTCGGTATAGGTCAGGTTTGAATTAAATACCGTATTTCTTACAATGTTGGTATTATATTGATCGATAGCCCGCGCGCTGTCTGATAAATTTGACGTGTTGTAATAACCTGTATTAGAATGCAGATAACCTTTACTATCGGCATTATTAACCGCCTCACTGAATAATGCCGAGAATGTACGCCCTTTCTTTTTTAGTTTTTTAGTGTAAAAGACACTCGTGTTAAACAAATGTGTAACCTCATCATTAGTGACTTTGCGTTTGTTGGTGTTTAACAAACTGCTGTCGCTGCGCAGGGTGGTACTGTTGTAGTCGGAGTTTGTTTTACCGTTTTTATAAGTTCCGTCGGCAGTGATCTTTAAGGTAGCGGTGGTGTCTAACTTTACCTGGTAAATAAAATCAAGCTTTTGCCTAAACATGGAGTTGTTAAAATTTTGAGTGGCATCACTGTTAAATACGTTGTCCTGCTGGTTATTTTGCGTTTGGGTACGGCTGGCACCGTCAACGTTTAATTGCCCTATCTTATAATTGACATTCAGGCTTTGATTGTCTTTACCCCACTTGACGTCGTAATGAAAACCGCCCGTGGTAGCTTTGGGGATACCCCGGCCATCATAATTACCGCTAAAAGAATCCAAACCATCATCGGCACCCGAAAAAAAGATAGACACCCCGCCATTTTCATCAACGCTAACATTGCCCGAATCGCCGTATTTTGTATTGTCGTTCCAACTCAGGCCCGTTTTGCCGGTATTGGCATCTGTTGTATAAGCTGCGAATTTTTGCTTGGCGGTAAACCGGTTGTACATACCTTGTCCCTGGTAAAACCCACGGTTACCAATGCCGGCATCAACCTTACCAAAATAGCCGTTCTTTTTATCCTCTTTAAGTTTGATATTTAATGTCTTGGTTTTTACGCCATCGTCAATGCCGGTAAAGGTGGCCTGGTCGCTTTTTTTATCGTACAGCTGTACTTTGTCCACCATATCGGCACGCAGGTTTTTGGTAACCAGGGTAGGGTCGTCGCCAAAAAACTCTTCACCGTCAACCAGCACCTTTTCAACCGTTTTTCCCTGTGCGGTTATCTTGCCGTCCTTGTCTACTTGTATTCCCGGAAATTGTTTGATCAGGTCTTCCACCCGATCGTTAGGTTGTATCACATAGGCTTTGGCATTAAATTCCGTGGTATCGCCTTTTATTTTTATAGCCGTGGTTTGCCCTTTGATAATGACATCTTTTAGCAGGCGCGATTTTAAGATCAGGCTTATTTTACCAAAATCATACGTAGCTTGTTTTTCATCAAGCGTAAAATTTTCGGTATAGTCGGCGTAATCAGGATAGGTCATTACCAGGATAAACTTACCGGCTTCCAATCCGGTTATGCTAAATGATCCATCGCCTGCAGCGCGGGTAAATTTGCGCAATACCGAGTCTTTAGCATTTAATACCATAATAGAAGTGTTTGATAAAGTCTTCTTTTCAGAGGTATCAACAGCCACTCCCTTAACGGCATAATTGCTTTGCGCGTAACCGGTTAGCGAGAACAGTACGAGCAGCGCAATTGACAAAAATGTGATTTTCATTAGGTAGATTTTGGTTTAGGCTAAAGTATAACTAAAAATTTAGTAATAGAAATGTTTTAACATTTCTTAACGTTAATTAACAGTTTATAAGCACCGTTAAGACACCGATTTTTCGGTTCTGTTACGGCCATGCGATTAAAAAAGGAACTTGTTAAAAAAAGCATGCAGCCAAGGTATGCCGGCAGCTTATTTTGCCCAACTAAATGTGATGAAAGTATAAAACGGAGGGACGAAACCGGCCATCAATTGAAATGGAACTTTGGTTATATGTTAAATACGCCCCCGAGATGTGGATGCATATTTTGTTAATAAGGTTTAGAAATAAGATGAGTCTATTGCATGTGGATGGACGACTTACGGAACGTTTCGCCGGTTAATGTTATTGTTGCCTGGTCATCCACGTTATAAACAGGTTTTTCAACTACAGGGCCAAGCAGCTCGAAACGTGCTTGGCCTTGTATATCAAAATTACCGTTTATAATTTTGTTGGTGTTACCAATATTAAGCATGATGCCGTTTCCGGCAATATCTACATTCAACTTATTAAGTACGTTTCCTGACATGTGTATCAGTGATGAGCCACGACCATAAACATACATGGTATCTTGTTTAAAACCATTAATGCTGGTATTGCTGCCGCCAAAATTGACTTGGTTACGGAGTAAGATTCGATCGCGGACCGTCATCTTATTTAATTGGGGGCATATCACATATACCACACCAGCATGATGTATGCCCGCTTTAAAATCAATACTTAGCGTCTTTTTTTTGTTGATTACTTTGTAATCATCTTTAACATCTTTATTAACCCAGACAGTGTATTCGCTGCCTTGTTCAACAATTATATCAACGGCATCGCCAAGGTTATCTTCAACAGCGTTAAAATCTTTTACAGGGAGGCGTGTGAAATTATAAAACCTGCTTTTAAAATCGCCTTTGTAGTATTCGGCTTTTATCGACAGATCATAAGTTACCAGATAGCCAACTATTAATAGTGTGGCTGCAACCAGCAGTTTGTTACTTGTTTTCATGTTTAGGTTTTTTTAATTTTTAAAATTTCTTTTAAATTCATCATAACGTTCAATCAACTCGGCAAGGTCGATATCCAGCAAGTAAAGGCTGGCAAAGAAATCGGGCAGTTCGCGTTTTAAAAAGCGGTCTTTACGGATGGTCTTTATTTTTGCTACAGCATAATCGGCCACAAATAAACCCAGGCCGCGTTTGTTAAAAATAATTTCTTGTTGTTGTAAATACTCGTAGGTACGCGCCACCGTATTGGGGTTAACTTGCAGGTTTGTGGCTAACTCACGTACAGAGGGTATTTTTTCGCCGGGCAGCCACTTCCTCAGCGTTATGTTTTCGCTTATCATATCTGCAATTTGCAGGTATATAGCTTCTTTGTCTTTAAAATTCATGGGTTAAACTTGTTTCTCTTTTAATCTAAAAAAAGCGCTAACCCATAATAATAATACGACTACAGCGATAGCGTAAAAACCCAGGTTAATAAGGTTATTGTTAGGCGTGATATCCCAGTCTCCTTGTTGCATAATTACCGCTCTTGATCTTAGTACGTCCTGCCGTACTACTCCATTTGTAATTGACGAGATAAACACCTTGCTGATTACGTTGAATACCATAAAGTAGATAAAAAATACTACGGCCGTTTTAATAAAGTGCAGCTTATTAAAATAGATGGCGCCCCAAAATGTAAAGGCATGTAATACGGCGTACACCGTAAACAGCATTTGCCAATCTGTACCTTTTGTGATATTAAACAACTCGTTATATGGCTTGTATTTTGGCGCGAACATGCCCATAAAAGACCAATCGATAAAATAAAATGAGCAGACAAATATGATCTGGAAAACCAGGTAAGAGTAAAGCCAGGCCACAAGGTATTTTTCAAAGTTAGATACCGGTAATAACAGCGTTGGTATAGCTTGCTTCTTGTCGCCAAAACTGGTAAATATAAGGCTGGTAAATACGCTGCCACCGCCTACGCCGCAAAAAAAGAATATTTCTGTTTGCGTACTCACAGGCGTGTAATGTGGGGTATTCCACAGAGAATTAAATATAAACGCCAATAATAAAATGCCCCACATTACACCAATAGACAGAAGATATATTTTGCCATGCTCGATGGTATGCTTTTTAAGATATTGCAAAAAGCGTTGTATGTTAAAAATATTATTCATGGCCGGCTTTATTTAAGGTTTGAGTTAAGATTTTAGTATTGCTGATGATGGCATTAAATAGCAGTTCGATATCAACTTTAGTGTAGCTGCGTTCGTTATTTTTGGTTATGGCGTTTAAGCCGTTTAATCCCTGTTCTGCATAGAGGTAGCCGCTGCTGTTTGATGGCAGTAATTCAAAGCTTACTTGCTCTGCAATTTCATCAAGAGTTTGTGCAAGTACAATGTGTTGGTTGTGCAATACCAGTACCGTATCGATCAAATTATCAAGGTCACGTACTTGGTGGGTTGATATGATAATGCAACGCTCATCAGTTAAACCGGACGCGATGGTTTTCCTGAATTGAGTCTTTGACGGGATATCCAACCCGTTGGTTGGTTCGTCCATTATCAGTAAAGATGTATTGGTTGATAATGCAAATGCTATCATGGCCTTTTTTTGCTGACCATATGATAGTTTGGTTAGTTGCCAGTTCGCAGGCACATCAAAATCGGCCAACAGGGTTATAAACTGTCCGTGATCAAACTTAGGGTAAAAATGACCTGTACTTTGGGCAAATTGTTTAGCGTTAACCGATGGCAGATACACATCTTCGGGAACAAAAAATAATTCCTGCAAGAAAGAGGGCAGGCGTTTATCGGCATTTACGCCGTTTACCGTACATGTGCCTGACCACGGAAAAACTAACCCGGCAATGTTTTTTAACAAAGTTGATTTTCCCGCGCCGTTCATCCCCAACAACCCATAAATATGACCGGGTTTTAAGGATAAGGTTAGGTTGTCAAACAGTTTTTGTTTGCCGTACCCAAAAGTTAGTTGGTCGATCTCAATCATTATCTTTAGTGTATTAGTTAAATAGTACACTACAAATGTATACAAACATTTTTAATATCAAAATAAAATGGAATTTATTTTTAATCTATTGATTTATATGGTGTTGTGACTTGTTATATATAGATTGAAAGATAACGTACAGGTGTATTAAGGTATGCCGCATGTTTTATACCACACCTTTTATGTTTGCAAATAATAATTAAATTGCACACCCAATGAAATCAATTATAGAGTGTGTACCAAATTTTAGCGAGGGTGTTGATCAGTACATCATCCACAGCATTACCGGCGCAAAAGGCTCGGTTGAGGGGGTTAAACTGCTTAATGTCGACCCTGGCCGGGGCGCCAACCGTACTGTAGTAACGTTTGCCGGCGAGCCTGAAGCTGTTATTGAGGCGGCTTTCCTGGGCATAAAAATGGCCGGCGAACTGATAGATATGCGGACCCAAAAAGGCGAGCACCCGCGCATGGGCGCTACGGATGTTTGTCCGCTTATCCCCGTCAGCAATATCAGCCTGGACGAGACCGCGCAATATGCCATACAGTTGGCCAAACGTGTGGGCGATGAATTGCAGATCCCCGTTTATTTATATGAACATGCGCAACCTAATAAAAAGCGCAGCAACCTTGCGGCTATCCGGGCAGGCGAGTATGAAGGCTTTTTCAAAAAAATAAAGTTACCGATGTGGCAGCCCGATTTCGGCCCGGCCGAACTGGATGCCAAACGTGGCGCTACGGTAATTGGCGCGCGCGATTTTTTGATAGCGTATAATATCAACCTGAATACTTCATCTACCCATATTGCCAATGAAATTGCACAGGAAGTGAGGGAGACGGGCAAGATCGTTATAAACGAAAACGGGAAAGAACGGATCCCGGGCTCATTGAAATATGTAAAAGCCATGGGCTGGTATATTGAAGAATACGGCAAAGCGCAAGTGTCTATGAATTTAACCAACATCAGCGAAACACCCATACATAAGGTATTTGACGAGGTAACTGCAAAAGCCGCAGACCATGGCATTGCTGTTACGGGCAGCGAGTTAATAGGAATGATCCCCTTAAAAGCGATGGTGGACGCGGGCCGGTATTTTTTGCATAAGCAGGGAATTACCTATGTAATAAATGAGCACAAATTAATTGACGCGGCCATACAAGCAATGGGCTTAAACGAACTTGCGCCTTTTGACCCACAAAAACGGATCATAGAATATCAGTTGAGTTAAATTGGTTTTTCTGCTTAGCTTTTATTTTAACCTTCTTGTTTATTTTTTTTAATTAATATTACAATTATCCTTATTTTTAGTTCGGCATATATATAAAGTTAAAAAACAACGTTTCTGAGTTTTAACTGCAAATGAACATTATCGCAAAAAAGGTTAACTGCTTATTATTTTATATTTTATTACTTGCGCCGGTAACCCCGGCGTTGGCGCAAAATAATCATGCATCATCCGGTGCCCCAAGTCAGTTTAAAAGTTTCACTACCGCGTTAGCCCAGATAAACCTGGCATTTACTTTTCCTGAAGGGTTTAAAGAAATTAAGGCACCTGCTACAGAAAGTTTCCCTTTTGATTACGCCATGGAACTGCCAGACGCGGATTTTGAAATATGGTTTCGGATCAATACACAAAAGGAAAGTGAAAAACTTATTATAGAAAAGAATATACATGTAGCCAACCCTGATTCATTATACGTAAGATTGGCAGAAGATCAGATAGCCGCATTTACATCAGACAATACTTACCTTAAAAGAAAACTGCCCGATTATATTTTGAACCGGTATAATGCAGATGATGGCAGTACTTTTTTAATGGATTTAAACGACTCGCCAATAACCAAGCATTATAAGTATGCACTGTTAACTGTTCTTGAAAAGACAAATGTGGGCATCGTACTTGCTATTTGTTTCTCGAACGAAAAAGGCCCTGATTTTTTT
>JAQBOP010000307.1 GCA_028287975.1 Mucilaginibacter sp.
GGTTTTTTTTGCCATGATGGAAGCCCGTTTCGGGCGATTTAGATAAACTCATTTAAGTTAATGAGTTTGGTTATAACAATCAAATATATCATTATTGTTTGGTGTGCAAATAAAATGTTATAGGTGATAATGTTAAAAATTAACAGATAAAAACAAAAAAGGCTCCGTTTCCGAAGCCTTTCAAATCATTTGCTGATTTCTATTTTCTTAAAGTTTTTGCTGTATTTAAATTCGAGTATCTTGTCCGCATTAACCGCGAAATCTTTAACGGTCTTTCCGTCTATTATAATTTTAGATGGCTTAAAGGGTAACCCCGACACCGCGAACGCATAGGTTTCATACCTCGGTGTATATAAGCCTTCCAAACTTTGTTGAATGGAAAAGCTGGTTTTGTTACCGTCTACTGCAAATTTCTTTTCGGAGTAGATATCCTGTTCATAAGCAAATGTTTCGCCGTAATCTTCAAAGAAGAAAGAATTAGCTACGTAATCGCTGTAGTAAACATTTAGTTTAACCTCTTCAATTTCTTTTTCGCCTACGTATTGCATTACCGGGTATTCAGGGATAACTGAACCGGCTTTTACAAAGATGGGTATGGTCTCTAACGGGGTTAGCACTTCAACCTCTTTACCACCTTCAACTACTTCAAGTGTCCAGAAGTTGTACCACTTACCTACCGGTAAATACACCTTGCGGCTTTTTTGTCCGGGCTCTAACACCGGGCATATCAGGATCTTATCGCCATAAGTAAACTCATCCTGGCGGAAATAGTTATCAGACTCGATCTGCTCCTGCATCACCAATGGCCTTAAAATAGGGAAACCGTAACGGTGGTGCTCCCAAAAGGTAGAGTATAAATATGGGATCAGCTTATAACGCAGCTCGATAAATTTACGGTTGATAGAAGTATAAGGCTCACCGAAGCTCCATGGCTCACGCTCCTTGGTATCACCTGCAGAATGCGCGCGCATAAACGGAGAGAAAGTCCCCATCTGGATCCAACGGGTAAACAACTCGCCGTCAGGCTCGCCACTAAAACCACCTATATCTGTACCGCAAAACGGGATACCTGACATAGACAGGCGCTGCAATTGTACGTTACCTAATTTTAAATGTTCCCAGGTAGCTACGTTATCGCCCGTCCAAACTGACGAGTAACGTTGCACGCCCGAATAACCGGCCCTTGTAATAGTAAAAGGGCGTTTATTTTTCATAATGGTACGCAGGCCCTCGTACGTTGCACGTACCATTTGCATACCATAAACATTATGCGCCTTACGGTGCGACCCGCGATGACCGTCATATTGGTGGCGAACATCATCAGGGAATGTGCCGGTGCCAAATACAGCAGGCTCGTTCATATCGTTCCATACACCGGCAACACCGGCTTCAACCAATCCCTCAAATAAACCACCCCACCATTCGCGAACTTCGGGATTGGTAAAATCAGGGAACTGGCAACGACCCGGCCATACGTGGCCCTCCATAAAGTAATCATCGCTCCGGCGGCAGAAATAGCGTTTTTCCTTACCCTCTTTAAATACCCAATAATTATCGTCCACACGTATTCCGGGGTCAATAATTACTACCGTCTTAAATCCATCGTCGGCAAGCTCTTTCACCATTCTTACAGGATCCGGGAAATATTTTTTGTTCCAGGTAAAGCAACGGTAACCATCCATGTAGTCGATATCTAAATAGATAGCATCGCAAGGGATCTGCTGTTCACGGAAAGTTTTAGCAATTTTAGTAACCTTTGCTTCAGGATAGTAACTCCATCGGCATTGATGATAACCAAACGCCCAAAGCGGTGGCATAGGATGCGTACCGGTTAAAATATGGTAGTTTTTAACCACATCCATCATATGCGGGCCGTGGATATAATAATATTGCAGTTCTCCGCCATCGGCCCAAAAACTGGTTTTATTTTTTTCTTCAGCAGCAAAATCAAAATGTGATTTATACGTATTATCAAAGAAAATACCATGCGATATACCCTCATTTATACTAATATAAAAAGGAATAGTACGGTATATAGGGTCCTGGTTCCATTGGAACGAATAAGCATCAGTGTTCCAGTTAACAAATCTTTTTCCGCGTAAGTTAAGTTCCGTCGGTTTATCGCCTAAACCAAAAAAGCTTTCTTTAGGGCCGCAGGTTTTGGTACAGAAAACATAATATCCGCCAAAGGCTACGTTTTCTTCCCAGTGCATTGGCACCGCGTCGGTACTGGTAACATTATCATTGCTGTCAGAAAAAGATATAAAGAAATCTTGTTTGCGAATATGGCAATTTATAACACCTGTAGATACACGAAACTCGGTATCGTTTTCAAATAAAGTAAACGCCGTAGCTTTTTGCACAAGCTTAGGCACAGCGTATGAAAATTCTTCAAGAAAAACACCATGCGGGGCCAACCTTACCCTGATAATCTGATCGGTTACAACAATTATCTCAACCTTGGCCTCGCCATCTGTAAAAAAGAACTTATTGCCTATCTGGTCTGCATGATTAGGTACACCAAGATACTTTTTTATAATGGGTTTTATTCCGATGATGGGGTTATTTACGTGCTGAAACGTATCATCATCTTCCGTTATTTTATTTAATTCTAATTCGGGATCTATCGTATTATCTTCCATAAAACTTCTTAAAACTATTGGTTTCTGCCTACAAACAATTTATTATAATTGGCTATAAACAAGGTGGCAATTGCCTGTTTCAACAGCTAATAAACGATTTTTATTCAATAATCAGCGCATAATCCGCCAGAAAAGGTGAGGATTTCGTTAAAATTACGAAACTCATAATTTTAACGACCAGAAAGTTAGTTTTAATAGCGATGGATTTAAAACCCATCGCTATATTAGATATGAAGATTTACAGGGCCTCTAAGGTGGTTCTCAATATACCTACAGCTTCATTGGTGCTTTTACCGGTTTCAAAAATTTCACTCGAGGTAAGTTCTTTACCATAGAATGCGGCATTGGCACTTTTGTCAATAGCTAAATTTGAACCATGTATGGTTACCCCGGCAAATAATCCCCTGCTGCGCGAATATGAATAAACTTCGGCCTCCAGCTTATAATCTGTACTTGCGGTTGAGCTACGCCCAACGGGGCCTGCCGCCGCAGAGATATCACCACCAATGGTAAAGTCGCCATTTTTAACTTTAGCAAGCACACCTTTATGCTTAAATACCAAAACCATATCAACAGACTGCACACCAATTTGTAAACCCAGGCTGCCACCTGTTAAAGTAATAAATACAGGGTCGCTCCATTTGCCGTCAGCTAATTTTACCATGGCTACGCCCCTGCCCCGTTTGCCACCAATACCAAAACCGGCATTGATCAAATTTGGAATGATCACTATACCCTGGTAATCTGTTATTAATTGGTGAGGTATGCTTTCTTTCATTTTACCAAATGCCTTTAATACATTGGCCGAGTTGTGGATCCGTTCGGTTTCCTTACCTGCGTCCGTGGCCGATGCTAATACAATAAATCCACTTAACAGTATTGGCAGTATAAATAATTTTAATGTTTTCATGATTTGTTCGTTGCTTTGTTTAATCCTACAACCCGTAAAACCAAGAGTTGTTTTTCCGAATATCTATACAATTAAACAAGTATTGGTCATAATATTATCCTATATAAATATTTGCGTACAGGCATATCTATGCATGTGCTTATCTTTGCGGTAATGAAGCCGGATAAACAACAGGTATTTTCAATAAACAACCAGGAACAATTTAATAATACTACCCTGCAAACTTTTCAATACCAGGCAAAAACCTGTAAAGTTTATGCCGACTTTATTGCAGGGCTACGCATTGATCCGGCTACAGTAACATCTGTACAACAAATCCCTTTTCTACCCATTGAATTTTTTAAAGGACATAGCATTTTAAGTTCAACTGATGATGTACAAGTAACTTTTACCAGTTCGGGCACAACTGGTATGATAACCAGCAGTCATTACGTAACAGATGTAAGTTGGTACGAAGAAAGTTTCAGGAAGACATTTAAACTATTTTATGGCGATATAAAAGAATATACCATACTGGCATTATTGCCGTCTTATTTAGAAAGACAGGGATCATCGCTCATTTACATGGCTCAGTACCTGATCACTCAATCAAACAATCCGGATAGTGGTTTCTATCTTTATAACCACGCCGACCTGGCCGCACAGCTTAACAAACAACAACAGGCAAAAAAGCCGACACTATTAATAGGTGTAACTTTCGCGCTGCTTGATTTTGTTGAGCAATATCAAAATGATTTTCCTGAACTGATTGTCATGGAAACCGGGGGCATGAAAGGCCGCCGTAAAGAAATGATCCGTGAAGAGTTGCATAATACGTTATGTAAAGGTTTTGGCGTTGATGCCATTCACTCAGAATATGGCATGACGGAGTTACTATCACAAGCCTATTCAAAAGGCTTTGGTATTTTTAACTGCCCGCCGTGGATGCGTATCATTACCCGTGATACTAATGATCCGTTAAGTATAGTTACCAACGGTAAAGCTGGAGGTATTAATGTTATCGACCTGGCAAATATCAATTCATGCTCGTTCATAGCCACACAGGACCTGGGAAAGATCTACGAGGATGAATCATTTGAAGTATTAGGCAGGTTTGACAACGCTGATATCCGTGGATGTAATTTACTGATAGCGTAAAACTTAATATACAACTAACAGAATTTATATATTTTTGCACTTCAAAATATAAGTGATAAGATGATCGAGAAATTTTTGCAAGACGAACAAGACCCCAAGGCCATTGAAAAAGTATACACCCGCCTGGTTGACCTGTTAACCACCGGCGAAGAAATAATATACATAGCTGTTCAGAAAAAACCTTTGGTAAATTTATTGCCTGATTGCATTGCCATAACCAACAAGCGTGTATTGTTTTTCACCCCGGCTAACCTGGGGTTATCCATAAAATTTGTTGATTTTGTTTGGAAGGACGTTGTTGACGTTTACACAAAGGAAGAGATCATAGGTGCTATATTTAGCGTAAAAACCACCAATGGCGCCGAAATGGGCGTTGATTACCTGCCTAAAGTACAAGCACGCAAATTATACCAATACGCACAAGAGCGTAAAGAATCTGAACGTGAGGCACGCAGATTACGTGATCTTGAAGAAAAACGTGCAGAGTCAGGATCTGTACAGTTTGAAAATCCTGCACAGCCGCCTGTTGCAGCAGCATATGCGCCGGTGCAACAACCCGTTCCTGAACCAAAACCGGAGCCGGTTATTGTTCATGAAGAGCCAAAACCAGATGTATTAACAGAGAAACTTAAAAAGTTAAGGACTTTGTTTGATAATGGCTTGATATCACAGGAAGAATACAACCACAAAAAGTTGGAACTGCTTAACGATCTATAGCCCCCTCTAATCTCCCCCGGTAGGAGAGACTTTACAGAAAATATTTAAAAATTATAAGCCCTCCCTTCCGGGGAGGGTTGGGTGGGGCTTAGTCGTGCATCAAACTTAAACGGCTGCTTGTTAATAATTTTCGCCTTATTTGCGTCAGGATGAAGTGGATTTAATAAATAATTATATTCCTCATTAACAATTGCGGAAGGCACTTTAAGTAACAGATGCTGTTTTTCTAATAAAAAGCGATTACCAATCTGCTTCAAAATGTTTTGTTCGGGATATTCATGCCAGTGTTCGGGCAACGTTTTAATATCAAACGTAATTGAAGCATCATCAGGCACCTCAACTATCAGCATACAATAATCATCCGGAATATTTGTAGGGCTTAAATGTGCCAGCGCCTCAAGTACGGCTAATGATCTTGACGATGCCAGGTATACCATCGCCTTACCTTCGCTGTTCCAGCGGCCGCCATATAACCTTGCGCCATTACCGCTTAGATCGGCATAAGCGGTTTTAACTATCCTGTAAAGCAGCATTTAGGCAAAAATACCATGCTCAATACGGCCCAGCTCTTTAAAAACAATATCAAAACCGATGGATGTATCCAAAAGAGAAACCGGCGCAACGCCCTTAAAAACATAAAGCGGCGTTTTCATCCAGGTTTTAAATTTATCTAAAGAACCAAATACTTCTTCGCCGCGGGTATACAGGCGCGCTAACTCAACGGCCTTTTCTGCATACTCTGTTTTGATGATCTCGGTATCATCATAACGCTGCAAAGTACGCTCAGAAATATGCATGATGTTAGCAAACTCTTGTAAGGTTAGTGATATCCTTTTGGCAAAAGCCATCAATAAGTTTTTGGGCAAACCCTTGCGCGTGCTGTCAAGGATATCAAAATCACTCATAAAGTTAAATTGCACAATCGTGCTACCTAACAAATTACTAAACAAATTACCCTGTTGCGTAGCATAAATAGCCATTGGCTCATTTAAACTGCTATTTTTGGTATCTTCACTCATATTACAGACATTTATCCAAAAATACACACATTTTGTCGTAAAACAAAATTATTCAGCAATAATTAAAAAATAATTTTTCTTTCCCTTTTGTGCTACTAAAAACTTGTCGCCAATTAATGAATTAGCCTTATATAAACTTTCCGGCGTTTCTATTTTAACTTTATTGATAGCAACTCCGCCTCCCTGTATCATTTTCTTAGCCTCGCCTTTTGATGCAAAAACCGCTGTATTTGTTGCTAACAGATCGGTGGCATTTATTCCGGCCTGCAAATCGGCTAAAGTAATTTTGAAGTTAGGCACACCTTCAAATAAGCCAATAACTTCGGCTTCATTAAGTTCATTTAAAAACTCAATACCGGTATTGCCAAATAAAAACTCAGACGATTTAATAGCTTTTTCATATTCGGCTTCACCATGTACGCGGATCGCAATATCTTTTGCCAGCGCTTTTTGCAGTACGCGTAAGTGAGGTGCTGCGTCCTGTTCAGCTTCTAAGTCATTAATAACCTGCTCATCAAATAAAGTAAATATACGGATATATGTTTTTGCATCTTCGTCGCTGGTATTTAACCAAAACTGGTAAAATTTATAAGGCGATGTTTTTTCGGCGTCAAGCCAGATATTACCGCCCTCGGTCTTGCCAAATTTAGATCCGTCAGATTTTTTTATTAATTGTGTGGTTAAAGCAAAAGCTTCGCCCCCGCCCTTGCGGCGCACCAATTCTGTACCGGTAACAATATTGCCCCATTGGTCAGACCCGCCCATTTGCAGTTTGCAATCATTATGTTTCCACAAATAGTAAAAATCATAACCTTGCACCAACTGATAAGTAAATTCAGTAAACGACATCCCGGTTTCGCCTTCCAGGCGTTTTTTTACCGAGTCTTTAGCCATCATATAATTAACCGTGATGTGCTTGCCAACTTCACGGATAAAATCTAAAAAAGTAAAGTCTTTAAACCAGTCGAAATTATTAACCATCTCGGCACTGTTAGTACCGCTGTTAAAATCCAGGAATTTTTCCAGTTGCGCTTTTATACCGGCCAGGTTTTTTTGCAAGACGTCTTCTGACAATAAATTGCGTTCTGCTGATTTTCCCGATGGATCGCCAACCATGCCGGTAGCGCCGCCAACCAAAGCAAAAGGCTTATGACCGGCACGCTGAAAATGGATCATGGTCATGATCTGTGCAAGACTGCCAACATGTAATGAATCAGCTGTCGGGTCAAACCCGATATAACCTGATGTCATACCTTTATTTAACAGAGCTTCAGTTCCGGGCATGATATCATGCAACATGCCCCGCCAGCGTAATTCTTCAACAAAGTTCATTCGTATAATCTATCTTTTTTTCAACCCCGACAGCTATCGGGACGCCAAAGATAACAGATTATGTGCTTTGGTGCAGAAAAGAAAAAGAATAGCATTATCGTTAATTTAATAACTAATAAGCATTAAAAATTAATTTAACATTTAAAGTAAGTGTTACTACGGGTATTTTTTCTATTTTTAGGTTGAGGCGCATATATGAATTTTTTATCCCATTATTACTTTGACCGCAATGTCACCGACTGTTACTTTATATTAGGAACCGTGCTGCCTGACCTGTTAAAGAATGCCGATAAAACCATTATACTGCATCCTGAAAAACTGCATCATGCAAACCCAAAAGTAAACAGTATAGTAGCCGGCTGGAATAAACATTTAGATGTCGACCGTCATTTCCACTCATCCGATTTCTTTATAACCCATTCGCACCGGTTAAAAAAACAGTTGATCCCCGCCATGACCGGATCGCCGGTAAAACCATTCTTCCTGGGGCATATAGCAGTTGAACTGATCATAGACAACCTGTTACTAACCACAGGAAAAATAAAAGTGACTGATTTTTATGATCATTTAAAAAGCTGTGATACCGCCGTTATTGATGAATTTTTAACCGCTGCCGGGCTAAAAGACAGCTCGCGTTTCTTTCATTTTTATGAAGGATTTAAAAGCGCCGGTTATTTACATACATATTCCGAAACGCAGCAGATAGCCTACGCCTTAAAAAGAATTTGTATGCGCATTTGGGAAAATCCTTTTACCCCCGAACACGAAACCCAAATGAACGAAGTAATAGTAGCATACCGGCTATTATTATTACGTGATTTTATGTCGATATTCAAAGAGATCGAAGGCAAATTATCAACCCGATAACCGTCATTTCCATCCTCTTAATAGGCTGTAGGTAAGCAATATGGCCAAAAAACATCTATTAGGGGGCAAAAAGCCTTAAAAATCAGCATTTAACAGTAAATTAAATTTTTTAGAATAAAATTATAGTCCTACCTTTGCAGTCCCAATTAACAAATTGGGAAAAGGAGATAAATTATTTAATGGCAAAAAAACAAGAAGCAGAAAAAGAATTAAAAGCTAAAGAAGCAGAGCTGGATACAGTTACTGCGACAGGCGAAAAAGAAACTATTGAGTCAGAGGCTGATTCAATATCAATCGAAGAGATCAAATCTCAAATTGCAGTTGCTCCCCGCGAAGATTTTGACTGGGATGCCGACGACAAAAAATTTGGTAACTACAGCGACAGCGAGCGTGAGAAAATGGAGAAATTGTATGATGGAACTTTTAGTTCGATCACCAAGGGCGAAATTATCACCGGTACTGTTGTTAATGTTAACAACAAGGATGTAGTATTAAACGTTGGATTTAAATCTGATGGTTTGGTATCTGTTTCTGAATTCCGTGATACACCTGATCTTAAGATCGGTGATACAGTTGACGTATTTGTTGAATCGCAAGAAGATGCTAACGGACAGTTGGTACTTTCTCGTAAACGTGCAAAAACTCAAAAATCATGGGAAAAAATTAATTCTGCACTGGATAACGATGAGATCATTACCGGTTTTGTTAAGAGCAGAACAAAAGGTGGTCTGATTGTAGACATAATGGGCGTTGAAGCCTTCTTACCAGGTTCACAGATCGACATTAAACCTATCAGGGATTATGACGTGTATGTGGGCAAAACAATGGAATTTAAAGTTGTTAAGATAAACCACGAGTTTAAAAACGTTGTGGTATCGCACAAAGTGCTTATCGAAGACGATTTGGAAAACCAAAAAACCGAAATTGTTGCCAAACTTGAAAAAGGCCAGGTATTGGAAGGCACAGTTAAAAACATTACCGACTTTGGTGTATTTATTGACCTTGGTGGTGTTGATGGTTTATTACACATTACAGATATTTCATGGGGCCGTATTGAGCATCCAAGAGAAGTTTTATCATTGGATCAGAAGATCAACGTTGTTGTTCTTGACTTTGATGATGAGAAAAAACGTATCGCTCTTGGCTTGAAACAATTAACTCCGCATCCTTGGCAATCACTTGACGAAGCACTGCAAATTGGTTCGAGAGTTAAAGGCCGCATAGTTACTGTTGCTGATTACGGTGCTTTCTTAGAGATCATCCCGGGTGTTGAAGGTTTAATACACGTGTCAGAAATGTCATGGTCACAAAACCTGCGTAACCCACAAGAGTTCTTGAAAGTTGGTGACGAAATTGAAGCACAAGTATTGACATTAGACCGCGACGAGCGTAAAATGTCATTGGGCATCAAACAATTAACCCCGGATCCTTGGCAAAATGCTGCCGAACGTTACGCTGTTGGTACACAACACGTAGCTACAGTTAAAAACATGACCAACTTTGGTGTGTTTGTTGAACTGGAAGACGGCATTGACGGACTGATCCACATCTCTGACCTTTCATGGTCTAAAAAAGTAAATCATCCTAATGAATTCACTAAAGTTGGTGAAAAATTAAACGTGCTTGTTTTAGAACTTGATGTTGATAATCGTAAATTAAGCTTAGGCCACAAACAATTAGAAGAAAATCCTTGGGATACTTTTGAAAGTATCTTCACTATTGATTCAGTACATGAAGGTACCGTGTTAAAAGTAACTGATAAAGGCGCTATTGTTGCTTTACCTTATGGTGTTGAAGGCTTCGTACCTACCAAACACCTGGTTAAAGAAGATGGCAAAAGCTTAAAAGCGGAAGAAACAGCTGATTTCAAGATCATCGAGTTTAACAAGGAAAACAAACGTATTGTAATTTCACACTCACGTATCTGGGAAGAAGCCCGCGCTGACGCTCGTGTACAAGATTTCGAAAACCGTAAAAAAGAAGCAAAATCTGCAACTAACGCGGTTAAGAAAGTGAAAGATTCGGTTGAAAAATCAACTTTAGGTGATTTAAGTGTACTTGCCCAATTGAAAGAACAAATGGAAGGTGCAGAAACTAAAGCAGCAATTAAAAAAGCAGCCGCAGCCAAAAAACCAGAAGAAGAAGCTAAATAAGCTTTAACCAATATTGTTTCAAAGCCCTGTCGATTAACTCGACAGGGCTTTTTGTTTGGTGCAAACAATAATCCATATAGACAACTAATCACTAAAATTATTACCTTTGCCCAAATCCACCCATACGATGCAAAATCTAACGCTGCTCGACGGTCAAAAATTTCAAATCACCATACAACGTCTATTTCGTCAGTTAATTGAAAATCATAATGATTTTTCACAATCGGTATTAATTGGCATCCAGCCACGCGGCATTTATTTAGCCAAGCGTGTTGCCGAAGAGTTACGCAAAATACTACCGGACAATACCATCGAACAAGGCGACCTTGATATCACTTTTTACCGGGATGATTTCCGCAGGCGCGAATCGCCGCTGGTGCCTAATCAAACTAAAATAGATTTTATTATTGAAGGCAAAAAAGTGATCATGATGGATGATGTACTTTGGACCGGTCGTACCATACGCGCGGCAATGGATGCTATGCTTGCTTTTGGCAGGCCCGAAAAGGTGGAGTTGCTAACACTGGTCGACCGCCGTTACTCGCGGCATATCCCCGTAGCGGCAGATTATGTAGGTATTGAGGTTGATTCCATCGCGTCGCAAAAAGTTGTGGTAAGCTGGAAAGAAACAGACGGCGAGGATAAGATAGTTTTGCTATCAGAGGCAAAGTAATGTAGGATTTCGAAATTTAGATTTCGGATTGACAGATAGTAAACATAATTAAAGAATCAAAAAAATAAATTCGAAATCGAACATTCGAAATCCGAAATATAATATGGCAGGACTGAGCACAAGACATTTATTAGGAATAAAGGATCTGAACGTATCCGATCTTCAATTGATATTTGAAACTGCCGACAATTTTAAGACGGTGTTAAACCGCCCGATAAAAAAGGTTCCGTCATTACGTGACGTAACTATTGCCAATATATTTTTTGAAAACTCAACCCGTACCCGTTTATCGTTCGAACTTGCCGAGAAGCGCTTATCTGCCGATGTAGTAAATTTTGCCGCCTCATCATCATCAGTAAGTAAGGGCGAAACACTTATAGATACTGTAAACAACATACTGGCCATGAAAGTGGATATGGTGGTAATGCGCCACCCGTATGCAGGTGCCGCTACCTTTTTATCAAAACACGTAAAGGCCCAAATAGTAAATGCCGGTGATGGCGCGCACGAGCACCCTACCCAGGCATTGCTTGACGCTTTCTCAATCCGCGAAAAGTATGGCGATGTTGCCGGTAAGAAAGTAGTTATTGTAGGCGATATCCTGCACTCGCGTGTAGCACTTTCAAACATCTTATGCCTGAAGCAGCTTGGCGCCGAGGTTATGGTTTGCGGGCCGACTACGCTTATTCCTAAATACATTGGCGCCTTGGGCGTGAAAGTAGAGCACAACCTGATAAAAGCGCTTAACTGGTGCGATGTGGCGAATATGCTGCGGATACAGCTGGAAAGGCAGGATATTAAATATTTTCCTTCGCTACGCGAATATACCATGCTGTACGGCCTTAATAAACAGATCTTAGACTCGTTAGATAAAGAGATAACCGTAATGCACCCCGGCCCTATTAACCGCGGGGTAGAGATCACCAGCGATGTAGCCGACAGTAAGCAATCTATCATATTAGACCAGGTAGAAAACGGTGTAGCTATCCGTATGGCGGTGCTTTACCTACTGGCGGGGCAAACTCCCTAACGGTTTATCGCCTATGAAACTTATGCGGAGTGTGGTCACGCTAATTGTTGGGTTATTTATATCGATAAATACATTTGCCCAAAGTCGCCAGTTACAAAAAACAGACTCCGTATTCAGGCTGATAAAAAAGTACAGTAAAACCAAAGACGCCGACGCTATTTATGAATTGGCAGCTATCCGGTTTAAGCAATCTATAAGCCAGGGCACATTCCGCGATTTTCTTTTTCGTGAGCTGTTTGCGCTTGGCCCGGTAAAAAAAGACTCGCTATTATCCTTTGTAAATAACCTTACCGCCACCTACAAAATGCAAATGGACGCGGTAACCATGCAACTCACCATCAGCATTGGCGACAATGATAAGCTAACCTATTTCAAACTTGAGCCTTTTACTGAATTTGTGAGCAATAAATCATCGCTCGTGGCATCCACCAACGAATTGAAAATCGCGTTGGATAAAAAAATAGATTCAGTTGTTAGAGGGTATATACAAAAATCAAATACAGTTGGAATAAGCATAGCCATCGTTAAAAACGGGCAATCGCGCACCTATAACTATGGCGAAACCAAAAGAGGCAACGGCCAGCTACCTAACATTGGTTCAATTTATGAGATCGGCTCCATCACCAAAACATTTACGGCTACCCTATTGGCGTGGTACGTTAACGAAGGCAAATTGAGCCTGACCGATGCCATAACCAAATACCTGCCTGATTCTGTAGCAGCTAACCCCGCCTTGAAAAACATTAAACTGGTTAACCTCATCAATCATACATCAGGCTTACCCGGCCTACCGGCTAACTTCACCGCACAAAAAGCTTACGACGAAACAAACCCATATAAAAACTATACTAAAGAAATGCTCTTTAGTTATCTTAAAAGCTGCACCTTAAGAAGCGAACCAGGCACTAAATATGCTTACTCTAATTTAGCTGTTGGCTTGCTGGGTACTATTTTAGAACGTGTAAGCGGTAAACCTTACGAGCAGTTGGTAAGCGATATTATCTGTACGCCTTTGGGGATGAAAAGCACTTTACAACATTTGTATCCATTAATTTTACCAAGGTTTACTACAGTTTACGACGAAACCGGCCACCAAACCCCAGCCTGGGATTTTGACGCACTGGCTGCGTGCGGATCATTGCGATCAACTATAAACGATCTGTTATTGTACACAAAGGCTAATATGATCAAAGCGGATAGTAAACTGTCAAAGGCATTTGAATTAACCCACCAAATCACTTTTAGTAATGACACCAAAGTGGCTATGGGCTGGCATATTATTAAGGTAGATGGCGTGAGCTATTATTTTCATAACGGCGGCACAGACGGCAGCAGCAGCTTCCTGGCTTATAACATCGAAAAAAATATAGCTGTTGTGATCTTATCAAATTCCGGCGCAAGTACAGATACTACCGGGATTGGGCTTTTAAAATTGTTGCAGGTAATTTAAAACGTCATGCTGAACTTGTTTCAGCATCCCACCTGCTATACAGACTACTTACAAACGTAAATTTTATGATGGGATGTCGAAATAAATTCGGCATGACTTGTAATTTTTTAATCTTTCACCGTCTGCCCGTCCCTTATTTCGTCGGTAGCATCTTTAATTACTTTATCATCTGCCTTTAAATCGCCATAAACTTCCATTTTATCGCCTGATTGAAATCCTTTCTTTACATCAACCCAATGTGCATGGTGGTCTACAACCTTAATCACAAACACTTTTTCTGTTGATGAAACAACAGCGCTTTTAGGAACGATAAGCGTACTATCATGTGACGGCAGCGGTACTTCAACATCGGCATACATATGCGGAAGAAGCCTCTTGGATTTGTTATATACATCCATCTCTACACGTTCAGACCGTAGTTTTTCATCAAGCGCTCCCGCCAGGCGGGCAATCTTTGCTGTAAATTTCTCGCCCGGTAGTTCGCGTACGGTAAATTTCACCTCGCTTTTATGGGTAAGGCCGCCAACGTAGCTTTCGGGCACTGATATTACCAGGCGCAAACGGGTTTGATCCTGTAGTACAAATAATGGGTCTGAACCCTTACCACCCGGGCCAACATAAGCGCCCGCATTTATATTACGTGATGTAATCACCCCATCAAATGGAGCCCTTATCTCTAAATAAGCCAGGTTTGACGATACCTCTTTATAGGCTGACTTTGCAGCCTCAACATTAGCAAAATCGGCATTCTTTTTTGCGTCGGCTTGTTCCAAATCATTTTGCGATATGGTACCCGGCGTTTTGCTGGTACTTACCAATCTGTCATAAGTAGCCTTACTGGCAAAGTATATGGCTTCCTGTTGTTTTATTCTTGATCGCGCACCTGCCAGTTGCGAATTGATCTCAGGAGCTTCTAAAGTCACTAATAATTGCCCTGTGCGTACCTGCGAACCGATATCAACCATTAACTTTTTAACATAGCTGTTTATCTTGGCGTAAAGATCAACCTGCTGATAAGGCAGTAATTCGCCCGGCACAGCAATATTTGTACTTAGCTTTCCTTTTTCAACAGCGGCAACGCTCACAGATGGGTTATCTATCGCAGCTTCTTGCTGCTCTTCTTGTTTAGCTTCTTCTTTGGCTTTATCGTCAGAGTGGCAAGCGTTTAACAGCAGGCTCAAGCCGATGGCTAAAACAGTTAAAGCGGATATTGATCTATTTTTAAACATGTTCATTGTGGTGCAGGGGGACATAAAATTTACTTTCTTTATCTTCAGGATCGAGTGAAACAGAATCGGTTGTGGTTTTGCCTTGTACCCAGGCAAATACTAATGGCAATATTAATAGCGCGGCAAATGTCGAGGCTATCAAACCACCAATAACAGCGCGGCCCAATGGCGATGTTTGGTCACCACCTTCGCCTAAGCCTGATGCCATGGGTATCATACCCACCACCATAGCCAAACTGGTCATCAATACCGGCCTTAAACGCAGCGCCACCGCCTCGCGGGCCGATTTTAATGCATCGCCATTATGCTTACGTAATTCTTCGGCGTTGGTAATTAATAATACTGCATTGGATATGGATACACCCACGGACATGATCATACCCATATAAGATTGCAGGTTAAGCGTGGCCCCGGTTATCTTAACCAAAAACAACGAACCAAACAATACCGCAGGCACGGTTGACAATACTACAAACGACATTTTGAACGATTGGAAATTAGCGGCAAGCATTAAAAATATCACCACAACAGCTACCAATAACCCGTTTTGCAGGCTGTCTAAAGTATCTGTTAAAGTCGTACTTAAACCGCGGGGCTCAACGGTTAAACCGCGTGGAATTTTACCTAATGATTTTATGGCTTTTTGTACATCGTTTGTTGCAGTACCCAAATCTATATTGTTTAAATTAGCCGTAACAGACATCATGGGTATGGCGCCGATATTATCATCCTCGCCAAAGGTTGTTCCGGGTGTAATCTTCGCTACATCACTTAGTACGGGCCTTGGCTGGTTACTTAATACCGGGATCTGACGAATATCGTTCAGGGTTGCCATCTGGTATTCCGGTACTTCAACCTGTACGCTATAGCTTAGCCCAACCTTCTCATCCAG
>JAQBOP010000310.1 GCA_028287975.1 Mucilaginibacter sp.
CCAATGGCATCCAGGTAATTTTTTATCACGCTTGCGGCAGTAACATTCTTATCGATCTTTGCACCGCTAAAAGCGTTATTTTCAGGATCTGTATCAGGCAGCACATGCTCCGGGTCAAGTGTTACCAATAATATTTTTGAGGTTGATTTATAAGGGAAGGTCCAGGTACCGCCGCGTTGCCAGATCTCGGCAGGCAGTTTAACTGTTCCGGTTTTACCATTCTCTTCTTTTATTAAAGCAGTAACCGGTAAAGCCAATTCGCCTAAATTCTCAATGGTAATTAATGAGCCTTTTGCAGCGTCGTTATCATTGTAGTCTATAGATTTTACAGCCTGGTCAAGAGACATAGTGCCCATAAACCATTCATTCCAGAACCAGCTCAGGTCCTCGACTGCCGCGTTATCCATCGAGTGGAAAAAATCCCACGGTGTTGGGTGCTTGAATGCCCAGCGTTTTATATAGGTTTTAAAAGCGTAGTCAAACCGTTCTTCACCCAATATCTGCTCACGCAATATGGTCAGACCCAAAGCCGGTTTTTCATAAGCGGCATAACCCAGGTAATCAGGCTGGATAACGTCCGGGGTATTCATAATCGCGTCAGCATCCGGGGCAAACATGGCCGGTGCTGATTTTTGAACATCCTCCTTCTGAAAATATTCGCCGTTGTTAAACACCTTAGTATCTACCTTGTTGATGAAGGTGTTAAAACCTTCGTCCATCCAGGCAAACTTACGCTCGTTTGACCCTACGATCATCGGGAACCAGTTGTGGCCAAACTCGTGGTTGGTCACTTCCCAAAGCTCGCCGGTTTGCGATTTCCATCCGCAGAAAACAATACCAGGATATTCCATGCCACCTACTACACCGGCTACGTTCGTCGCTACCGGGTAGGTAAACTCATACCACTCTTTCGAGTAAAGCTCAATACAGTTTTTTACATATTCTGTTGATCTGCCCCAGGCTTTGTCGCCGTTAACCTCAACAGGATAAACAGACTGCGCCAGCGCTTTTTTCCCGCTTGGCAGGTTTATCCTTGCCGCGTCCCATATAAATGCTTTAGAAGCAGCCCATGCTACGTCACGCGTGTTTTTGCACAAGAAATGCCAGGTTAAAGTGGCTTTCTGCGGATAAGATGTCTTACTGGCGATATCGGCTTCATCACGGATACTTACCGTTTTGTCGCTGTTTCTGGCAGCGGCTAACCTGCTTAAAGCTGTTGCAGATAATACTTCGGTTGGGTTAAGCAACTCGCCCGATCCGGCAACAATTAAGCCGGCAGGTGCAGTAACTGTATAATCTATGTTGCCGTACTCAAGGTAAAACTCAGAAGCGCCCATATACGGAATGGTGTTCCATCCGCTGATATCGTCATACACTTCCATACGCGGGTACCATTGCGCTATTTCATACACCCAGCCGTTTTTGGTATTTAAACGCCCCATGCGGTCGGTACCATATTCGGGCACATCAAAAGCGTAGTCGATCTTAATATCTAATTTTTTACCGTTTGCCTTAAGCGAATCTTTCAGCTTGATCTGCATGCGGGTATCGGTGATCAGGTAATCAACTTTTTCGGCTTTGCCGTTGGTTACAATGTACACGCCTTTTATTTCGTCGCCATTGGTATAGGTTTTATTTGTAAAGCGGCCGCCTGTTACCGGGCTGGTTGCCTGCGCGCGCGAATCTTCGCGGTAAATATTTTGGTCGACCTGCAGCCATAAAAAAGGCAGGCCGTCAGGGCTGTTATTGGTATAAGTGATGAGCGCGGTACCTGTAACCCTGTGTTTAGCGGTATCAAGGGTTACGTTTAGCTTGTAGTCGGCACGGTTTTGCCAGTATTTTGCACTTGGCGCACCGCCCGCGGTACGAAACTGGTTACCATTTTGCTGGTAAAATAATGCCTTAAATACTTTATGCTGATCGTATTTTGAATGCGAGGTATCGGTTTGTGCCCGTGCAGAGAATGCGCTTATTGCTAATGAAAGCGCAAAAATCATTTTGTTAATTTTCATGTTGTTAAATGAGTATGAGATCGGTTAAAGATATGTTATCAGCGTAAATTATCAAAATGTTAGACAGTGAAGCGGTGAAAAGGTTACGGGCCTCACTACAACCAATACGATATTCATGAATTTTTATATCTAATTAATGCCATGTAAAAGCTTTTATGTTAAATATTTCTTTCTCTAATAACTGTAAACACACATGCCCCGTATGGGGCTATCCCTTTGTAGCATATCAATAGAAAAAATTGGATTGCTCCGTAGGTGCAACCCTGATCTGCAAGATAAGGCTATGTATGGGTTGCACCTACGGAGCAAAAATATCGTGTGGTTATTTTCTACAAATAGGTAGCCCCTACCGGGGCATTTTGTTCAACGAAAAACGGATATTAAAAGTCAGTAGGAAAAAACGGGGTAAAAATCCATGTTGCAGGTATGATATCGGCAAAGTTGCGTGCCAACGGCACGCTATTGATCTTATATTATTTCTACCGACCTTTTGCACCTACGGTGCATCTTAACCCATAATGGACGGCGTTACATTAGACCAAATCAGCAAAGTTACGCCGCCATCTTCAATAAAATGAGGCAATTATCAATTTAAAATCAATATGTATTAACTTAATTTTTAACTATATCATATCTGTTAGCTATAACCATTTATCTTTGGGTATCTTGTTTATCGCAAAAACATGAATGATTTTTTAGCCGCCAGATCGCAAATGGCCCTTTCGCTGGGCTTTCATATCATCTACTCGTGTATTGGTATGGTGATGCCTGTTTTTATGGCGATATCCCACTATAAATACATTAAAACACAAAACCTGGTCTATAAAAACATCACACAGGCTTGGAGTAAGGGTGTAGCCATATTCTTTGCTACCGGCGCGGTGTCGGGTACTATGCTGTCATTTGAGTTGGGCCTGTTATGGCCGAAATTCATGCAACACGCCGGGCCTATTTTCGGGATGCCTTTTTCTTTAGAGGGTGTCGCTTTTTTTATAGAAGCTATCGCGCTTGGTTTTTTTCTTTACGGATGGAAACGGCTTAACAAGTGGTTCCACTGGGCTACGGGTGTTATGGTTGGTGTAAGCGGAATTTTATCAGGCATACTTGTTGTTTCTGCCAATTCATGGATGAACAGCCCATCGGGGTTTGATTATGTGAACGGTCAGTATCTAAACATAGACCCTATGAAGGCCATGTTTAACGGTGCCTGGTTATCAGAAGCATTACACATGACCATTGCCGCATTTTCTGCTACCGGTTTTGCCGTAGCGGGGATCCATGCACTGATGATCTACCGCAAACAAAACATCGGGTTTCATACCAAAGCCTTCAAGATAGCCATTGTATTTGGCGCAGCGGCCGCCATATTGCAACCTTTAAGCGGCGACATATCAGCTAAACACGCCGCCAAAAGGCAGCCGGCTAAATTAGCGGCAATGGAAGCCTATTTTCATACGCAAACTTATGCCCCGCTGATTATCGGCGGCATCCCGGATACGGTTGCCAAAAAAGTAAACTACGGTATCGAATTACCGGGCGTGCTTAGCTTTTTGGTACATGATAATTTTAAACAGGAAGTTAAGGGGTTAGACCAGATCCAGGCTAAAGATCAGCCTAATGTGCCGGTGACGCATTACGCTTTCCAGGTGATGGTAGGTATTGGCATGTTAACCATGCTGATAGGCATTTTATATTTCATCGCCATCTGGAAAAAACGCGGCTGGTTATCAAAGCCATGGTTTTTAAAACTATTTATAATGGCTACTCCCCTGGGGTTTATTGCCCTTGAAGCCGGTTGGACAGTCACCGAAGTTGGTAGGCAGCCTTGGATAATCCAGGATGTAATGCGTACGGCAGACGCTGTTACACCCATGCCGGGGATCCAATATTCGTTTTATTTATTCAGTTTTATATATTTTACGTTGAGTTTAGCAGTAATATTTTTGCTGCAACGGCAAATTAAAATGGTACCGGAGATTTATGATGTTAAATAATAGAGACAAGAATCAAGGCATAAGAATCAAGATAAACGGTTGTTTTGAATGGCTTGCTTATCGTGATTTATTTAACTATTATTTTCTTGATTCTTGTGTCTTGACTCTTGATTCTAAAAAAACATGTTAACCGTAGTAATTATCTTCCTGTTCTTCGCAATCTTGTTGTACTTCCTGTTGGGAGGTGCTGATTTTGGCGCGGGGATAATTGAGCTTTTTACATCCGACGATAATAAGCACCGCACACGCAGCACCATGTACCAGGCCATTGGCCCGATATGGGAAGCTAACCACATGTGGCTCATCATTGCCGTGGTGATTATGTTTGTGGGGTTCCCGGATATTTACAGCAAAATGTGTACTTACCTGCACATCCCGTTATTGATCATGCTCTTGGGGATCATCGCGCGGGGCACAGCTTTCGCGTTCCGCAATTATGACGCCATAAAAGGCGAACGTACCCAATACCTGTATAACAATATCTTTGTTTACTCCAGCTTTTTAACGCCGTTGTTCCTGGGGATAATTGCCGGCAGCGCCATATCCAGGCAGATAGATTTTGCCGCTACAGATTTCCTTTCGGCGTATGTATATAGCTGGTTCAACTGGTTCTCTATCGCCGTAGGTTTGTTTACTGTAGCGCTTTGCGGCTTCCTGGCAGCCATTTATTTAATAGGTGAAGCCACCGACGATTACGATGTTAAACGTTTCATCAAAAAAGCCAAAATACTTAACGGCATCGCCTTCTTTTGCGGCGGCCTGGTATTTCTCGCTGCCGAAACCTTAAACATCCACATGGCGCATTGGATCTTTGGCAACCCGGTTAGTCTTACCGCGGTAATAGCGGCCTCGGTATCGCTGGTATTGCTTTGGGTATCTGTAAGCAAGGGCCGGAAACAAATTCCACGAATTTTCGCGGCGTTCCAGGTAAGCATGATCCTGCTGTCGGTAGGCTTTACGCATTACCCTAATTTTATTATGGGTAAAAACGGTCAAAATTTATCACTGCTCACAGACCATGCTACCTCAAAAACTATTGATGACCTGGGCATTGCCTTATTGGTGGGTAGTTTGTTTATTTTACCTGCTTTATTTTACCTGTTTTATAGCTTCAGGGCTAAGGGTGGTGGCGGGCATGAATAAGCAGCCCCCTCTAAATCTCCCCCGGTAGGGGAG
>JAQBOP010000358.1 GCA_028287975.1 Mucilaginibacter sp.
TGTAGGATGCGAATAGAATGTATATATAAAGTGGTTCTTGTTAAAGTCAGGATCGACAGTCAGGCCCATCAAGCCCTCTTCTGCCTCTGTAACCTTGCCTTTGGCACTGGTGTATTTGGTATTAACCGGCAGCGTGGCAATGGTTTTGGTCATTTTAGTGATGGGGTCGAACAATTTTATGGCGCCCTTACGCTCGCTGATCAGCACACGTCCGTCGCTCAAAACCTCGAAGGTGTTTGGCTCGTCCAGATCGCCGGGCCTTGTAAGCGCAACAGGTGTAAAGCGGCTCTCGTCGGGTTTCTTGGGTACATCTACCATAAAGGCCAACAATAGACCTGCCGTTAAGAGCAGTATTAAAGCAGATATTTTAAATACAGGTTTGTTTATAAACATAATAGTTAATGGTTGTACGGGCGGTAAATATAAGGAATGCCCCTTAACACATCAACGCTTATTTGCAACACTTATTGGTAAACAGGGTTTTGTAAACAAAATGTTATGATGAGTGACTTCCTTGTTTCACGAAAGTGTGAAACAAATGAAACAAGTGAAACAAGATTTTGAGTTAACATGTTGGTAAATAGTATATTGCAAAAAAGGAGTGAAACAAAATGAAACAACTTTTACGTCAGTATTTTTTAACATGATTTGGACCTTTTAGATTGATAATCAACTCATTGCATTTAGCCCGATTTTACAACGTTGAAATGCATAACACATCACTTTTTATTAAAAAATATAGTACTTTGTATTGCATAATACTATATAAAGTAATAACTTTATAAAAAAATTAAAATCATGAAATCAACAATTATTAAAATTACGCTGGTGCTGCTGTTGGCAGCATACAGCCAATTAAGCTACGGCCAATGCGATAAAACCGTAGTGTTAAAATCGTCAAAGACAAATCACCTTGACGCAAAGGGCAATATAGAAAGCTCTAAAGACGAGAATGCCACTATTACAATTTCAAAATCGCAGGTAACCATTGTTCCGGGGGATGAGGATCATACAATTTCTGGGGCTATCACCTCAAGAACATGCGAATGGCCAACAGCCTTTAAAGACGGTAAGATGGTGGTAAAAGCTAAATTAGAAGACAATAGCGGGAACATACAACATTGCACCATAACTATTACCGGTGTCGCCGGAAAAATTACGCTTGTTTTTGAAACAGAAGAACAGCCGGGGAAAAGGATAATGGTGGTGGCAGATACATTTGAATAAGTAGCTCCCATTAAAACAACGAGGCTGTATCAAAAGTAAGATGATAGGAAGTAGAGCAAAATTTAATTTTGGATAATAGAAACTCCGTGCTTCTCTGTGCCTTCTTTGCGTGCTTTGTGGTTAAAAAGAAACCGCAGAGTTCGCAAAGAAGACACTAAGATCACAGAGGGCAAATATTATTTTGAATGCCATTTACGTTTAGGACTTTTGAGACAGCCTCATGTAAAAAACACTCCACAACTCCCTGTAATACAAAAGCATCAAAATATTTTAAACATTAATTAATTATCAATTTAAATAGTTTTTAATGTAGCTTAGTATCACCAATTAATATTACCAATTCCCCTGATTAATGAGTAAACCTTTACTATCGTTTTTACGCGAAAGGTCTCAGCCATTGAAGTGCAAATTTGTTTGCATTATGGCTGTTGCCTGCTTAATGATGCCTTTTGCCGTTTTCGCGCAAAAAGATGTCTTAACCCAACATAACAATCTATACCGTACCGGGTGGTACAACCAGGAAACCATTCTGAATACAAAAAATGTTAAGCGGGGAAGTTTTGGCAAGATTTTCTCAAGATCGGTTGACGACCAGATCTATGCTCAACCGCTGGTAAAGCTAAATTTGACCCTGCCTAATGTTGGCAAAAAAAATGTGGTATTTGTAGCGACGGTGAATAATTCGGTTTATGCTTTTGATGCCGATTCGGCCAATGCCAGCGCACCCTACTGGACACACAACTTAACACCCCAGGGTTCACGGGTAATTAAAAACACCGATATGACCGGTGCCTGCGGCGGCGGCTATCGTGATTTCTCAGGTAATATCGGCATTGTAAGCACACCGGTTATCGACTCGGCTACCAACACTATCTATTTACTCGCGCGTAGCGTTAATACTACCACTAACGTATATGAGCAATATATCCATGCACTTGATATTACTACCGGTGCCGAAAAACCTAACAGCCCCAAATTGGTTACTGCGCAAATAAACAGCAATGGCGACGGCAATATTAACGGAAAATTGAGCTTCGATCCTCAAAAAGAAAACCAGCGTTGCGGTATTTTGCTATTAAACGGAGTTATTTATTTCGCCTGGGCGTCGCATTGCGACTGGGGGCCATACCATGGCTGGGTAATGGGTTACGATAAAACAACACTTGCACAAAAAAGTGTGTACAATACTACGCCACAAGGTTATAACGGCGGCATCTGGATGAGCGGAGCCGCCCCTGCTGCAGATGAAACAGGTAATCTGTATGTTGCTGTAGGCAATGGATCGGCGGGCTTAAATGGCGATTACACTGATGTTACCAACCGCTCAGAAAGCGCCCTGAAATTAAAACCTGAAAATTCCACATTAACAGTACAATCATTCTTCACGCCTAATAATATTGATGAGCTGGAACAATCTGACCTTGATTTTGGCGTAACAGAGATCATGCTTATCCCCGGCACAACTATGGCCATTACCGCCTGTAAAGACGGAAACATCTACGTGCTTGACCGTGATAATATGGGCGGCTATCATGCTGATGCAAACCGCCCGTTGCAAACCATTAACCTTGGCGTAAATGCACATCTGCGCTCGTCATTTACTTATTATAAGGGCCAGAAGAAGGAATTTGCTTATTCCTGGTCAGAAAACGGATTGTTAAAAGCTTTTCTTTTAGATAAAACAAAAAAACAATTTAACCTGGATAGCACCATCAGCAGCGGGGCGCAGGGGCCAACCGGCAATAGCGGCGCATTCTTATCAGTGTCGTCAAATGGTTCTGTAGATTCGACCGCGGTGCTGTGGACAACCTATGCCGCCAACGGCGATGCTAATCAATCTGTTAGGCCGGGCATTTTACGCGCGTTTGCGGCTACAGATGTAACCAAAGAGCTTTGGAACTCATCAGCTTTCCAGGATGACACTGTAGGCAACTATGCCAAGTTTAATTGCCCCACCATTGTTAACGGCAAGGTTTACCTGGCTACGTTTTCAAACAAGCTTAATGTTTACGGTTTGGTAAAAAACTCGCTTGATACCTGTAATTCACCAAACATCGCCCTAAATAAAAAAGGTGTGGCCTCTTCTGATGAAGGGATCGCGGAAACAACGGTTGACAAGGCATTTGACGGCGATCTGAACACCCGCTGGGCAAGCGGCGGCACAGATAATCAATACATTTACGTAGATCTTGGAGGGCGTTATGACTTATGCCGTGTTGTGTTAAGATGGGAGGCAGCTATTGGAAAAGCCTTTGATCTGCTGGTATCTGATGATGCCAAAAATTGGACTAAGATCAAATCGATCACCAACAATACTGATTTTGACGATTATATTTCCCTGAGAGGCTCAGGCAGATATGTACGTGTGAATATGATAGAACGGGGCAGCCCTTACGCATATTCGTTATATGAATTTGAGGTATATGGCACCAAAAGTGCCGGAGATTGTGCCGCGCCAACCAACCTGGATAAAGTAAATATTTATGAAAATTCGGCAGTGTTAAAATGGGCATCGACAGGGGCGACAAACTATAATGTGCAATACAAAGCCGTTGCAGCAACCGACTGGACAACTGTACCTGTTACCACTAATAGCATAACTATACAAGGCCTTTCGTGCGCTACCGATTATCTTTTCAAAGTGCAGGCAGCTTGTACCGCGGGCGGCACAAGCGTATACTCGGGGGTGGCATCCTTCTCGACCTTGAAATGTACTACTGTTTGCGGCGCATTGCCTACCCGATGGACAACCCAGGACATCGGCGATGTGGGTATAGCCGGGTCGGCCTGTTATAATAATGATACGTTTGAATTAAATGGATCAGGCAGAAATAAATCGCTTACTACGGATGCTTTGCATTTTGCCTATAAAACATTAGTGGGTGATGGCGAAGTAAAAGCAAGGGTAGTTACCATGGATCAATCAGGCGCCACGGCCGGTATCATGATCCGCGAAAGTATGGCGCCGGGTGCTAAATACGCGTTTATCGGCTTAACTGATAACAGTGCTATTTTCCAGTCCCGGTTAAATACAGATGGCAACAGCGTTACCACCGCTAATTCAACGGTAAGAGCACCATACTGGATCAAGCTGACCAAGGTAAAATCACTTTACACGGCAGCTATCTCGCCTGATGGGGTTAACTGGACAGCGGTTGGGCAACCTACAGAGCTGGGCTTCGGCGCAGACGTACCGGTTTATATAGGCCTTTCCATAAGCAGTTACAGCAATACCGTATTGTCAAAAGCCACGGTTGATAATTATTTGTTCTCGGGCATTATGGAGCTGGAGTTGAAAAGCTTTATCGCCAGCCTGACGCTAAGTAAAACCGTTATGTTAAATTGGGTAACTACCCTTGAAGGCAACATCGGCAGTTTTGTTATTGAAAAAAGTACAGATAACCTGCATTATACAGATGTAGATACCATTGCCGCAGTAAACAAAGGCAAGTTTATGAACACTTATACCTATGAGATAATGAACCCCAACAAAGGGAATAATTATTACCGCTTAAGAATAGTGAGTTTAGATGGTAAAACAAGCTACTCGGCGCCTGCTTATGTCAATATTGGCAATTCATCCGCACCAACGCTCTATCCAAATCCCGCGAAGGACAAGATCAGCATAGCACAAAGTACAGATCCTATCCGGTCGTTAAAAATATTTGATATCGGCGGCGCATTGGTCAGAACCATTAACAACCAAAATAATGATACAACACTAACAGTAACCGGGTTAATTACGGGTATCTATATTATGGAGATCAGGACATCGACATCCATTTTCAGGAAAAAATTTGTGGTAATCAATTAATTGAATATCTGCAGGTTTTCCATCCTGATCCGATAATAAAAGTGCCTTGCGGGTTAAATAACCGCAGGGCATTTTTCGTTCAGGTAAAAAACGTTAACCTGCTATTTTTATCTTTTTATTAAATGCTTATATTGCGGAGTATGCATTACCGGGTCGGGTCGTTTTCTACGGTCGGCCGAAAGAATTGATACAGCCAAAGTAATCTTAATATAACACGCTTAAAACAGTCTGAATGATAAGACCTTTCCTTGTATTGCTTTTATTTAGCAGCTTTATGGCCCGCGCCCAGTCGACAGTTAACTGGCCACATCATAAAAAAGCGACCATCGTGCTTACTTATGATGACGCGCTGCAATCGCAACTGAACATCGCAGTACCCCAACTGGAGGCTGCTAATTTTAAGGCCACGTTTTTTCTTACTGCCGATATTAACTATACCTCTATCCCCCGATGGCGTAAACTGGCGCGCAAGGGATATGAACTGGCTAACCATACTATTTTCCATCCCTGTGCGCCCGGCAATGATAATACCATGTCATCGGATCATTATACGCCTAACAGCATCATTCATGAAATTGACTACATGAACCATTTTTTATACGCGGTTGACGGCAAAACATCGCGTACCTACGCCTTCCCTTGTACTGAAACTACCGTTGGTGGTGTTGATTATGTAGATACACTAAGGAGATTTGGCCTGGTAAAATATGCACGTGTTGGCGGGGACGTAGATGCCGTGGTCACCGATTTTAAAAAACTTGATAAGCTGCAGGTACCGTCATACGGCCTTGATGGAGGTGAAACCGCAGACAAGCTGATTGCTTTTGTAAAGAATGTACAAAAGACAGGCGGCATGGGCATTATTATGTTTCACGGCATTGGCGGCGATTATCTTACCATTTCTGCCGAAGCACACCAGCAACTATTGAATTACCTAACGGCAAATAAGTCTGATATATGGGTCACAACCTTTCAGCAGGCTATGGATTATGCTACCGGTTCGGCAAGATAAATAGCGGCTATATTTCAGGCTTGTTTGTACCCCTGTTTTGCCTGTACAACTACAAGCTATTTTATCCGAAAAAGATTTTGGATTTGTGTAATAAGTTTTTTACATTAGTACAACCAATTATAAACCTATTTAAAAATACCTGCCACCCTGCGCAGGTATTTTACCTATCCTGATTTAAGCTGTTTTTAGCATACTTTTAGTCTACCTAAACCTAACCTATATATGAAAACAGCAATCACCTTACCTGTAAAACTCTGCCTGTTTTTTTCAGTTTTAATATTACTTGCTTTTATCCCCCGCGGGGATGAACCTATCGATAAATTGGTATCTACCCTGCAAAGATGGACCGATTCGATCCCGCAGGAGAAAGTGTACCTGCATATGGATAAACCCTATTATGCCTTAGGCGATACCATCTGGTTCAAGGGATATTTAACCATCGGCAGCAGGCACCAGTTGTCCGCATTGAGCGGGGCGGTGTATGTGGACCTGATCACTGATCAGGATTCATTAGTTAGATCCCTAAAGCTGCCCGTAACCTCGGGCATGGTGATGGGTAATTTTATTTTAAGCGATGAATTGCATGAAGGAAGTTACCGCATTCGCGCCTATACGCAATGGATGCGCAATGCGGGGCCTGAGTATTTCTTTGACCATACTTTTACCGTTGGCGATATCGGCGGGGGTAATATTGTCACCAAAGCAGATTATGGTTATAAAGATGAAAACGGCAAGCCGGTACTGACCGCTATGCTGAATTATACCGACGATTCGGGTAAACCCCTGGCAGGCCGCGATGTGCGCTATACGTTAATGATAGGTAAGAGACCCGTTTGGTCACAGAATGTAAAAACAGATGTCCATGGTAATGTCCCCGTTAGGATCATGAATGATAAACATGCAGACCTGACCGGTTCATATATCCATACCAGTATCCACGGGACCGGCAAATACCCGGTAGTGAAAGATTTTCCGGTCAAAGCAGCTTTAATGCAAACCGATGTACAGTTCTTCCCCGAAAGCGGCAATTTAGTGAACGGCATATCATCAAGGGTAGCGTTTAAAGCGGTGGGCATCGATGGCTTAGGCACAGCTATAAAAGGAAATATCACAGATAATGAAAACAACGAAGTAGCCAAACTAAATACCCTGCATGCAGGCATGGGCAGTTTTTTAATTAAACCCCAGGCGGGTAAAAGCTACACCGCTAATATCAGTTTTGCAGATGGCACCACAAAAGCCATTGCTTTACCCAAGGCAGCCGACGAAGGTTATGTGCTCAGTGTTTACCAAACTAATAAAGACAGCGTACTGGTCAGGATCCATGCCTCCGCTAATCATCAAAAAACAAGTATCAACTTATTAGTCCATAGCAGCGGGGAAACCATCTATGCTTACCCGGTGACGATCGGAGGCCCTTTAACTTCCATCTGGCTGGCTAAAAAGTCTTTTCCAAGTGGTATAGCGCAGTTTACCATCTTTAACAACAATAATGAACCTTTGAATGAGCGGATCGCATTTATCAGGGGCAATGATAAGATGCAGCTGGCTATCAAAACTGCTAAAGCCACCTACAACAGCAAAGAGCATGTGCTGATGGATCTTGAAGCAAAAGACAGTAAAGGCAAACCTACCTTCGGCAATTTCTCTGTCGCGGTGACCGATGAAAGTAAAGTGCCGGTAGATGAAAGCGCCGAAAGTACCATTTTCTCTAATCTGCTGTTAACATCTGACTTGAAAGGTTATATAGAAAAACCAAATTATTATTTTACCAAAGAGGATGATGATGAAGTAAATAAAGCATTAGACAACCTGATGCTGACGCAGGGATACCGCAGGTTTGAATGGAAAGAACTGAATAATACGGTTAATACTAAGCCCAAGTTTGAAGTGGAAGGTTTGGGTAGTAAGATCTCGGGCACGGTAACCACCTTAGGACATAAGCCATTGGCCGATGCCAATGTAATGCTGACGGCGCTAAAAGCCGGGGTTACTAAAATTACCACCAGCGATGCCAATGGCAGGTTCACGTTTAAAGATCTGTTTATTACCGATAGTGTAAGAATGGCTATACAGGGCAGGACCGCTAAAAACAGTGATAAATTGATCACCGTTGTTGATACCACCCCAAAAGTGAGGATAAACAGAAACCCTAACCTGCCTGATGTGAGTACCAATATTACCGGGACACTTAAAACCTATATTGATAATGGCAAAAAAGAAGATGATATCTATGAAAAGCTTGGTCAACTGGATAAAGTACACCGGTTGCGCGAGGTACAAATAAGGGCCAAAAAACCAACTCACGAGCCATATACCTACCAGGGGTCATTACGGATTCCGGAAGGACTTTCTGATCAGGTATATATACCGCCGGCTGATGTGGCACCTTTGGAAACATCGTTAGGCGCCTATTTGCAACATGAGTTAAATTTTGTAATCTTTAAACCTTATCCCGAAAACACACCAATTGTTACATTTTATCCATATGTTTCGGCCAATGGAGGCTACGCTCCGCTGAATCTTATCGTTGATGGACGAGCTATAAGCGATGCAAGAGAAGTATCCGATTATCTTGACAATAATAATGTAGATATCGATCAGATAGCCAAAATAGAAGTAGTAAGAACCAGTATGACACTAAAGATGGTACTGAACGGACCTGCTTTAATGATCTATACCAAAAGAGGATATATCAGGAAAAGAAATAACCCGTCTATGGTTAACATCACCCCACGGGGTTTCAACAAAGTACGCGAGTTTTATTCACCGCGCTATGACCGGTCGAGTAATGCAGATAAGCTACCCGATCTGCGCACCACTGTTTACTGGAACCCATACCTGAAAACAGACGTTTCAGGTAAAACTACATTCAACTTCTTTAATGCCGACGGCCCAGGAACTTACCGCGTAGTGGTAGAAGGCGTTAATGCCGCGGGCGAGTTGGGCAGGCAGGTGTTCCATTATACGGTTGATGGCAGCCAGGCGGCTTCGGTTGTTAGCCCTGCCGGGCCAGCGCTTGCCTCGGCAGATAACAGCCTGTCACTCATCACCAGGCCCATTGATAGCCTGAATAAGCGCCTGCCGGTAGAGAAAGTTTACCTGCATACCGATAAGCCTTATTATAATATCGGCGATACGTTGTGGTTTAAAAGCTACTTGTTAGATGGAGCAACACTAACACCTTCTAAATTAAGCAAGTTGTTATATGTCGACATTATTGACGATACGGTAGTAGTAGCCCGGCGTATAAGTATCCCTATACAAGACGGATTAGGTTGGGGGCAAATACCTTTACCGAAGAAAATTTTTCATGCAGGAGGCTACACGTTACGTGCCTACACTAATTGGATGCAAAATTTAGGTGACGACAATTTTTTTACGCAAAGATTTTACCTGGGATTACCAACCCAGACTGCCTGGTTGGTAAAATCAGATGCGGTAATTAAACAGGTGGGCGATAAAGATCAACTGCAGGTAGAAATAAAACTAAACCGGTCGGATAAGCTGAATAGCCCGGTTGCTATACACAAGGTACAGGTTAAAATATTTGAGAGCCCGGATTCATTATACAGAAATGAATTCTACATCTATAAAGAAAATATGCAGACCGGTATTGATGGCAGCCTTAAATTCACACAGGAACTTGATAAAAAAGCAAAAAGCAGGTTGTTAACTGTTGCTATTACCCCGCTTGAAAAAGATGACAACCAAAATCCGTTGCGGATACCTTTAAACCTTAACCTCGATAAAAAGATAGACCTTCAGTTTTTACCCGAAAGCGGTAAGTTGGTTGCCGGTTTAAAATCGGTAGTGGGCTTTAAGGCCATTGGCCAGGACGGTACCGGAACATCCGTCGCAGGTGGGGTTTATGACAATAAAGGGAGCGAAGTAGCACGGTTTACCACGCTTTTTAAAGGCATGGGCGCGTTTGATTTTACACCCGCTGCTAACGAAAAATATACCGTCAAATTAAATACAGCGGTTATCAAAAATCTTCAATTTCCATCAATAAATGCTACCGGAACGGTTATGCATGTTGATAACCCGGAAAAAGGTGGCAATATAAAAATATCATTAGCCGGGTCAAAAAATTTAAAGGCCGATAGCGCCTGTTACCTTATCGGGATGTCAAGAGGGGTAGTATATTATTCGCAAAAGGTAGAGTTGAGCCAGGCAGATTTTACCGTAGACAAAAAGTTATTCCCTACAGGTATCGCAAGGTTTACTTTCTTTAAAGGTAAACATCCTTTAAATGAGCGGGCAGTATTTATAGATAACCACGATCAGTTAAGTATTAAGGTCACGCAGAACAAAACCGATTATCAAAAAAGAGACAGCGTTGGATTGGAGATCGAGGTAAAAGACAAAGGCGGTATCCCGGTACAGGGCAATTTTTCTTTAGCCGTAACTGACGATTCGCAGCTGAAGCCGGATAGTTTAGATAACAATGGAATATCTGCAAGCTTATTGATTAATTCAGAATTGAAAGGGCATATAGAATCGCCGGGGTATTAT
>JAQBOP010000019.1 GCA_028287975.1 Mucilaginibacter sp.
ATCGTATCAACTTTCAGCATTTAATAATCACTGCTAAATTGCCTTTAAAACTATTGATATATCAAGCTGTGCTTGATATATTGCAGGAAATTGTAATTGACCGTAAGAAAATATTTATTGTAGCCAACGGTACCCCGGCACTGCAGTTAAATAAGATCAAACAAACAGAATGGCACGGCCTCGAAGCTTATTTAACCTGCTATTTTGCCGAAGAAACTTTGCCGATGCCTGACCCCAATGTTCTTCATTTGCTAATGAAAGAACATGATCTAAGCAGAAGGGACCTTGTGTTGATAGGTCAATCTGAAGCTATGGAACTTTGTGCCGAAGCTTGCGGAGTTGATTATTATAGTGTTAATAAATTTTTATAATGCTGATTGTAAAATAATTACAGCTTAATTCGTTAGTAAATAATACATTGATAATATGAAAAAAACGTTACTGGTAGTATTGCTTGGTGTTGCTTGTTTAGCATCATGTAAAAAAGACAAAAAAGGAAATACAGATAATCCTCCAAAAAATGGTTCTACATTTGACCTGATAAGGGATTCTGTATTTTTATATGCTAAAGAAGCTTATTACTGGAATGACGGCCTGCCAACCTATGATGCTTTTAACCCTCGATCATTTACGGGCACTGATGACTTGACTGCCCTTACAAAAGAAGTTAACGCGATATCGCAATATAAAATTAACCCGACAACAAGTAAACCTTATGAGTATTATGCTCCATCGCCCGGCGAGGCAAAATATTCATTCATCGACCAGGGTGAGGTTTCGACAGAATTGAATGGAACTAACAAAGATTTTGGTTTTGCACCTTTTTATAATGCAATTAATGATCTTAGGGTAAAATATGTTTATCCCGGTTCACCAGCTGATTTGGCCGGAATAAAACGTGGGTATAGAATATTATCTATCAACGGAAATTCTAATATAAGTTATGATGACGGCGGTTCGCACACACAGTTTGTTATTAATGCATATGCTAATAGTAACACCATTTCTTTAACTCTTCAAAAGCCAACGTCTGATACAACAACTGTAAATTTTAATGTGAGTTTAAATGTAAACTCATATGCTATAAATCCTGTTTTAACATATAAAATTATTAATACTGCTAACAGTAAAAAAATAGGATATATCGTATTTAATTCATTTACATCAGATGACAATGCCGATCCAAAATTAGATGAAGCATTCAACTATTTTCAATCACAGGATATTACAGATCTTGTAGTCGATTTGCGTTATAACGGGGGAGGATACGTATCAACTGCCGAATACCTGGATAACCTAATAGTACCTGCGGCAAAAAATAACACTACAATGTACACTTACCATTTTAATGATCTGTTAGTAGCCGGCAAACAAAAACTGCTATACAACCAGGTGAGGCGCGACCCTGATACCAAGCAGCTTTATAACTATGGTCAATTTGACTATACGATTGCAGGTAACACGGTAACTTTCGCAAAAAAAGGATTACTTGCTATTAGTCGTGTTTTCTTTATAGTTAGCGGTGCAACGGCTTCTGCAAGCGAGTTAACCATTAATAATTTGCGCCCCCATTTAGACGTTCAGTTAATAGGTAGTCAAACTTATGGCAAACCAGTTGGCTTTTTTGACATAGATATTAACAAATATCAAATGTATATACCCGAGTTTGAAACCCAGAATTCTGCAGGTCAAGGTGGTTATTATAGTGGTATGACTCCAGGTACAGGCGGTTACTCAGGTGTGACCGATTATGATGATGCAAGTTTTGATTTTGGCGATCCCAGGGACTCGTTATTAAAGCATGCCATAAATTATGTTACACACGGTACTTATAGTATATCTAAGCAAAGAATACAGAGTTTGTCAACCAAACAAAAAGATTTCTCTATCGAACAGTCAAATACAGCTGCAATTGAGTTGAATAGGAATAAATTTACCGGGATGGTATTTAACAAAAAATTTAAACTTAAAAAATAAGCAAATACATAGATGTGTAGATGTTTCAGGTAACTTTTCTGCACATCTGATCAATCTGCTAACTCTCTCAAATCCACCGGTACAACGCGGGAAATACCTTGCTCAACCATTGTCACGCCGTAAATTACATCGGTGCTGGCAATGGTTCTTTTATTATGAGATACAATGATGAATTGTGAATCCTGCGAGAATTTTCGAATGATATTATTGAACTTATCGATATTGGTATCATCAAGCGGCGCGTCCACTTCATCAAAGATACAGAAGGGGGCAGGTTTTAACAGGTAAAGCGAAAACAGGATAGCTGTTGCCGTCAACGTTTTTTCGCCGCCCGAAAGTTGGTTGATGGACAATGGCCGTTTACCCTTTGGTTTAGCTATGATATCTATCTCTGATTCTAACGGGCGCTGCGGATCGCTCAGGATCAAATCGCATGAGTCTTCATCATTAAACAGCGAGCGGAATACCTTAATAAAGTTTTCGCGAACAAGCGTAAACGCCATCATGAATTTCTCTTTAGCGGTATCGTCTATCTCTTGTATCGTTGCCATTAATGACGCCTTTGCTTCACCCAGATCTTTCTTCTGTATTTGGATGAATTCGTAGCGTTCATTCATTTCTTTGTAAGCTTCAACAGCCATTGGGTTAATGGCGCCAAAATCATCCAGTTGCTTCTTTAATTTATCCGTTTTTTCGCGCAGTTCGCGCTCGTCTTCGCCGGCTGTTGTTTCATCTTCAGGCAGCTCATTGATATCTACATTAAATTCGACTGATAAACGTTCTTTTAAAGCATTTAATTCTATCCGCAAATTATTGCGCTGATCTTTTAATTCGTTTTCAATTACTTCGGCCTGGTCTTTTTTACGACGTAATGCGGCAATGGTATCTTCAGTTTCGGTTATTTTACCACGTAGCTTGTAATATTCTTGTTCGGCCTCCTGGGTAGCTTTTTCAAGTTCTTCTTTTTGACTGTACATTTCAAGCAGGCTATCGTCTGATGTATCTGATTGTTGCAGGTTTTCTTGTA
>JAQBOP010000042.1 GCA_028287975.1 Mucilaginibacter sp.
ATGGAAAAACATAATTTAACCAGTATTGTCCGTGCGTCTGTGCACTATTACAACACCGAAGAAGAGATCGAAACAGTGTGTGCGGCATTGGCGGCAATGATCAGGAAGTAACAAAGCCGACCTCGTCTACGTTAAAGTTGTATGAGGTCACCATTTAGGTTAATCCTGGTTTCGATTGTAGTTGTGCTATCCGCTTGCGGAAAAAAGGGCGATACAAAACCCGCAATAGTCAACACAGGCAGCAAAGGCACTACAGGTAACACCTGTAAAGCGCAATTGGCTGACGCGGAAAGTATAGCCATATTCCCTGCGAATAATGCCTGGAATCAGGATGTATCAGGCGCCGCGATTGATCCTTACAGCAGCCAGATCATTGCTCAGTTTAGCACAGCTAAGTTAAAGGCAGATTTCGGCAGTGGGTTATATGACAACGTGCCTATCGGTATCCCTTATTCGGTGGTTTGCGGCAGCCAGGCAAAAGTATCCATCACCTTCAGGGCTAATGCTAATGATGGCAACTACGGCAATGAAAGCGATCCCGGCCCGTATCCCATCCCTGCTAATGCGGCAATTGAAGGCAATGGTGTGGGCGATTCGCATGTGATCGTCGTCGACAAGGACAATAAACTACTTTACGAATTATACAACGCCAGCTTTACCGGCGGCAAATGGCAGGCATCGTCCGGCGCAATTTTCGATCTGTCGTCAGACAAACTGAGGCCGGCGGGTTGGACATCTGCCGATGCGGCGGGTCTACCGATCTTTCCCGGGCTGGTACGCTATGAGGAAGTATTGAAAGGCACTATTGACCATGCTATCCGTTTTACTTTGCAATCTGCAAATGTCAAACCCGCTTACATAGCGCCTGCCCGGCATAGTGTAAATAGCAAAGGCGGCCAATTTACATCCCTGCCGTTTGGCGCTAAGATCAGGCTGAAGGCCGGCTTTAACATCAGTGGCTACTCGGCAACCAATAAGGTTATCCTAACCGCCCTTAAAAAGTACGGGTTGATCCTGGCCGATATCGGCAGTAACATGTACATCAGCGGTGCTCCCGACAGCAGGTGGAACAATGACGACCTGCAGAAGCTGGGCACTATCCCTGCATTAAATTTTGAGGTGGTAAAGTTTAATTAACAGTAATCAATCAGGAATAAAGCTGTGGTTTAAAACGTTTTGCCAATAACCCTGTTGCGAGTTCAAGATCAATATCATAGACTATAACACCCACTTGCCCATAATTTGCATGAACGAGGCAGGCGCCATCCGGGGCCATAATTGATGATGCTGATTCAGGGTATTGTGAAGCATAATTTGAGCTGGCAAAGTATATGGTATTCTCTAAGGCCCGCATCATTGTCGCTTGTTCGTAATATGGGTTATCTTTATGTCTGTAACCTATAAGCATTGCCCCGTCTATATTGCTGCCATTGCAATGCGGGTGAAACACTATTTTGGCATCATTTCGTGCCGCCCAACGTACAGATTCGGGATACCTAAAACCTTCATGGCATATGGTGATACCAAACTTTAATCCGTTAACTTCAAAAACACTTCGCTCTGTTCCCGGTATCCATATCGTATCCTCAGTAGGGTCAAGCTGGTTCTTGGTCTGGTAGCCCAATACCTTACCCGTTTTATCTATTACTTGTACAATATTTAATTTCCCGCTCGGCCCGTACCAATCCATGGGTAATATAATGGCTATGTTATTTTCGGCTGCTATGGCACAGGCTTTTTCAAGCGCGGCTATTAATTTCTCCGGCGAGGTTTCTTCAATGGTCAATTCTTCCAGCGGATAACCCGGAATATAAGACTCGGGAAAACAAATGATCTCTGCCTGTTGCGTTGTCGCGTCTTTCACCAGTTTTTCGAGCCAAATTAATCCATCATTTATTGATGCAGGGAATGGGGGAGATGCAATGGCGATCTTCATAATTGATCTTTTGAAATGATTTTTGAAGAAAAACCAAGATAGTAAACTCATCTGAAAATAATTCTTAAAATTACATTTTGTCGTACCGGCGACAGATGATTCTTCATACTTTAAAGGTGCCAGGATGCTGATTGATTGTAGCCTTACATAGGTATAAAAAGAACAGCTTACTTATTTATAGCTATATTGTCAGCTATTAAATTGCTGTTTATGAAGTTAATAACAAATTAAACTATTTGTTGCTTAAGCCGTCTGTACCGATATATGGAAAAAATGTTTACCCGCAACATTCTGTTTTTATGTTTGATAGGCTTTGCCGCCTGCAAGAAGAACAACACTTCACCAAATAATAATAATACCGGCAATTCTGTAAGCGCGAATACGGCTTTATACTTTCCGCCGGTCAGCGGCAGCGACTGGCAAACAGTTACACCGGCCTCGCTTGGTTGGGACGTGACACAGTTAAATAATCTTTATCCATATCTGCAAAGCAAAAGCACCAAAGCTTTTATCATTCTTAAAAACGGCAAAATAGTTACCGAAAAATATTTTGGCACATTTACCAAAGACAGCCTTTGGTACTGGGCCTCGGCAGGTAAAACCATGACTGGGTTATTGGTAGGTATCGCGCAGCAGGAAGGATTGCTAAACATTAACGATCAAACTTCTAAATATTTAGGGGCAGGATGGACATCGGCACCCATTGCCAAAGAAAATCTCATCACCATAAAAAATCAATTAACCATGACCAGTGGTTTAGACGATGCCGTAACCGACCCGGATTGTACACTGCCGGCTTGCCTTGTCTACAAGGCCGACGCCGGGACCCGTTGGGCCTATCATAATGCAGCCTATACATTGTTAGATCAGGTTGTTGAAAAAGCAAGCGGGCTAACTTATAACGGTTATTTTCAACAAAAAATAAGAGATAAAATTGGTATGAATGGAGCTTGGGTGAAGTCGCCCAATTCTAACAATATTTATTACAGCAACGCCCGCAGTATGGCAAGGTTTGGTTTGCTTATGTTAAACAAGGGCAAATGGGACAGTACCCCTATATTAACTGATGCCAATTATTTTAACAGCCAAATAAATACATCTCAAAATATTAATTTAAGCTATGGCTATTTAACCTGGTTAAATGGCAAAAGCAGCAGCATGTTGCCACAGTCGCAGATTGTTTTCCCGGTATCCATTATCCCCAACGCACCTGTCGACCTGTTTGCCGCTTTAGGTAAAAATGATCAGAAAGTGTACGTGGTACCATCGCAAAACCTGGTAGTTATCCGCATGGGTAATACTGCTGGCGGCGTAAACCTGGCTGGCTCTGATTTTGACAACGAATTGTGGGGAAAACTCAAAACCATTATAAAATATTAAACACCCGCTGTTTTTTTGATAAATTGCGTTAACTAAATCGCACTATATCACCTTATTATGGAAAAATACAGCAAGATCTGGCGTTTATTTTATGCTGTCGCGATCATCGGGATAGCCATACAGCAATTGGTGGTGGGTATGTTTATGCCGGTTATAATACCACCAGGTACAATTTTCATTTCTGATAGCATGGCTTGTGTATGGGTAGTCAGACTTTTGCTCCTGTCAGCATCGTTGGTAATTATTATTTCAGATAAATATGCCCGTGCCGCATCATTGCTGATCGGTGGTTTTTTATTGCTGCTGTTCCTGGTATTACATTTACCGTTTCAGCTAAAAACAAACCTTCATTTTTTAGCCGGATGGTCTGATGCGCTTAAGATCCTGGCGCTAAGCGGCGGCGCATTTGTGGTGGCAAGCTCAATTCCACCTAAGAGCAGATCGGTAAAAACTATCCCCATACTACAAAGCTTTATCCCGTTAGGCCGGTTTTTCTTCGCGGTAGACCTGCTAGTTGCCGGCATTATGCATTTTATGTACATGTCGTTTGTAGCCATGCTGGTGCCGGCCTGGATCCCGTGGCATACCTTCTGGGGTTATTTGGCAGGCGTGGCGCTGATAGCGGGCGCATTAGGTATTATTCTAAATATACAATTAAAACTCGCTGCCAATTTATTGGGGATCATCATTTTTATATGGCTCATTACGCTGCACATTCCACGTGCCATTGCCGACCCAGTAACCGGCCATGGCAACGAGATAGTCAGCGTATTTGAAGCGCTGGGCTTTAGCGGTATTGCGTTTTTGATAGCGGGGAGCGGGAAGAAAACGAGGTAGCCTCACCCCGGCCCTCTCCAAAGAAGAGGGAGGTTTTACTAATTTATATTGAAGTCCTCTCCTTTGGAGAGGATTTAGGTGAGGCTAATGCTCCTCTATCACTGATAAAATATTATGTGCCGGGTCCTTGAACCAGGCTATGTTTGGTCCCTGGCCGTCACCGCGGACAATACCTTTATCATCGGTTTTTAAATGTTCGGTGGTGTAATGCTCAAACACGATACCTTTTTTGGTAAGCTGATCCACTGCTTCGTCAATATTCTTAACCAAAAAATTGAGTACTGTAAAGGTTGCCGCCTCATGGTTGGGTTTTGGATAAACCATAATATTGCTGCTGCCGGCAATATGTAACTCCAGCACACCCATGGGGTTATCGCTCACGGTTAACCCTAAAATTTCACCATAAAAATGTTTAGCTTGCTGCAAATCGTTCACAGAAAAACTACTGAATGCCTTTGAATCTTTAAACATAATTTTGTGTTTTTGCTAAGTTACTTTCCTTTGCAATGAGGTATGATGGTTATAAACGCCAATTATAATGGGCATTTAAGACATTAACATTTGGCCTGATGATTAGTTTTTTATAACATCGCACAGATTTTAAAAATACAACCGATATTTGCGCAACAACTTATCAATGAAAAGGATACTACCTATAATCGTTATCGCCCAGTTTTTTTGCACTTCGGTTTGGTTTGCAGGCAATGCCATTATGGGCGATATCGCCGCGCAGCTTCATTTTGATCCTGCGGATCTGACTCGTTTAAGCAGCGCGGTACAATTAGGGTTTATTGCCGGCACTTTGATTTTTGCTATACTCAGCATAGCCGACAGGTTCTCGCCGGTAAAAGTTTTCTTTAGCTGTGCCATCATATCCGCCTTAATTAATTTAGGGGCAAGTATTAATGATATGACATTCGGCGGCCTGATGTTGTTTAGGTTTAGTACCGGTTTTTTCCTGGCGGGGATATATCCTGTAGGGATGAAGATAGCATCCGATCATTACCGGCAGGGGCTGGGCAAGTCATTAGGTTTTTTAGTAGGAGCCCTGGTATTGGGTACGGCATTTCCTAATCTGCTCATAAGCATAGCCATTCCTTTATCCTATAAGATTGTGATCTATATTACCTCGTTACTTTCGGCCCTCGGCGGTGTAGCTATGCTGTTACTGGTACCCGATGGCCCCGGGCGCAAACAGGGGCAGAAACTAAGTTTCTCCGGCTTTTTAAGCGGCTTTAGTGATCCGCAGTTTAAGGCAGCTGCCTTTGGCTATTTTGGGCACATGTGGGAGTTGTATGCCTTTTGGGTTTTTGTACCGGTAATATTGAAGTTTTATAAAGAACACAATGCTGCAGCGGATTATAACGTTCCGCTTTTATCATTTTTAATCATCGCTTCAGGGAGTATCTCTTGCGTTGTCAGTGGTTTTATATCACAAAAAATTGGGGTTGCAAAAACGGCCACTAACGCTTTGTTGATATCTTGTATTTGCTGTTTAGTTTCACCATTGTTTTTTTTTAGCAATACTACAGAAGCTTTCATTGCCTTTATGTTTGTCTGGAGTATGGCCGTCATAGCCGATTCTCCGTTGTTCTCTACGCTCGTGGCACAAAATGCGCCAGAGGCATCAAAAGGTTCGGCTTTAACTATCGTAAATAGCATTGGGTTTGCTATCACTATTATCAGTATACAGTTAATCAGCAGTTTGCGCACATCTACAAACGCATGGTATATTTACACATTGCTTGCCATAGGCCCCGTATTCGGTTTGGTAGCATTATCGGGCAATAAAGAGACAGATCCAATAACTTAAACATCATGGCAGACTACAAAATGGAAGCGGCAAAAGCTGCCATTCAATTTATTAAACCGGGACAAACCATCGGCGTAGGGGCGGGGTCGACCATTGCCAATTTGCTTGCTTTGTTAGCTGCCGACAAGAAATTAGCAGCTACACTTAGCTTTGCAACGTCGTCATTCAAAACTGCTAAGCTGATCACAGATCATGGTTTTACACTACAAAGCAGTGCCCATGTAAAAAGCATTGATGTTTATTTTGATGGCTGCGACCAGTTTGACGTGCAGCTTAATGCTCTAAAATGCGGCGGCGGTATCCATACATCCGAGAAGATCATGGCCAGCCTGGCTAAAGAGTTTGTTTTATTGGGCGATGTCTCAAAATCGGTGACAAAATTAGATACCACCTACCCTTTGGTGCTTGAAGTTTTGCCAACTGCTTTACAATTGGTGAAACAATGGCTTCAAAAAAATATCACAACGGCAAATATCACTATGCGGATGAGCACCCAAAAAGATGGCGCGGTTATTACCGAAAACGGCAACTATCTGTTAGATGTTTATTTTGCTGAAACCATGGATATTGACCGAATGAACGCTATAAAAATGGTACCCGGCGTGGTGGAACATTCTTTGTTTCTGGGGATAGCATCGAAAGCGATAATTGCGGGAGAGGACGGAGTGAAGGTGCTTACTCCACAATAAAACAATTGTCATTTCGAGCATATCAAGAAATCTATACACAGATATGTAGCCGACCTATCTTGTATAGATTTCTCACTCGTTCCCTGCCCACCGGCAGGCGGGCTCGTTTCGAAATGACATTTTCTACACTACGATTGTATCAAAACAATTACCAACCACACCTATCATAAATAACTAAAATTTCATAGTATTGAATACCAATACGTTTTAACCTGATAAACGCCTTTTAGTTAAATCACTGTTATGAAAATAAAGCATACTTTTTTAGCATTTTTTATGCTGGGCAGTACCGCCTTCGCACAGCATAAGGTAAGCCATAAACCGGCCGCTGCTATGTCGGCAAGCAAAACCCCGGCCGATTATGTCGACCTGTATATTGGCTCCATCAACCCTAAAACACGCAGCACGCAGCCGGTAATTAAAGCGCCGGGGGGTAATATGGCTATTTTTCCAAATTTTTCTCCCGAAATGGAAGATTTTTACCTGGCTGATAAGATCTATGGTTTCCCGCTGGGTGTCGGTAATTTGATGATCACCAAAGGCGATTTCAAAGCTGGGGCAGGTGAGAATGCGTCGGCTTTCGATCACGATCTGGAAACTGCTACACCATATTACTACCGGGTTTTATTGGAAGATCCAAATATAAATACCGAGTACACCATGACCGATAACGCGGCTATCTTTCGCTTTAGCATTCCGGCTAATCAGGCTACCAATTTGTTGCTGTCTGGTAACGCTACGGTAGAAGTAAAGGACAATAAAATCCTTCAAGGTTCGGGCGGTTCTTTTGGCCGGCGCGGCGGAACAGCCGAGAAAAGATATTTTTACGCCGAAGTAAGCAAGGCGGCATCAACCCATAGCGACTGGAAAGAAGATGCAACTGTAGGCGGCGGCCGTAATCGTGCCGGTAGCGGTAGTTATTTGCATTGGGCGGCATCTTCACAACCACAAACTATCGAGTTTAAGGTTGGGGTCTCAAATACCAGTGTTGAAGATGCCAAAGCATTGCTGGACAAAGAGATCGGCAAATCAACCTTTGAGCAGGTAAAAGCTAAACTTAAAGACCGCTGGAATGCTGAACTAAACCTGATCAAAATAAAAGGCGGTACCGAACGCCAGCGCGGCATATTTTACAGTACGCTTTACCGTACACGGGCGCTAAGAATGGGCAACGTTTGGGATACCTACCGCAGCGCCTACGCGTTGCAGGACCTGATAGAACCGAAAGAGACAGAAAAGGCTATCAATGGATTTATAAAGGCTTATGAGCAAACCGGGTGGCTTACCAGTTCGGGCGCCATGATAGGCAACCATTCTACATCGGTTATTGTGGATGCTTATTTTAAAGGCATCCGCGGGTTTGATGTGCAAAAGGCTTATGAAGGGATGCGTAAAAACCATACCGAGGGCACCATGATCCCATGGAAAGATGGCGGGCATATTACCGAACTGGAGCAATGTTATTTTGACAAGGGATTTTATCCTGCCTTGCCTGTAGACCCTAACGCTAACCCAAAACCTACCCTTGATCTTCATGACCGCCTGCCTTACCAGGTTAGATGGACGCCGACTTTAGAGGTGAAAGAATGGGTGCCCGAAGTTGACGGATGGCACAGGCGGCAATCTGTTTCGGTAACGTTGGAGCATTGTTATGACGACTGGTGCCTGGCTCAGATCGCTAAAGCGTTGGGCAAGGATGATGATTATAAGCTGTTTATGAAAAGGGCGCATAATTATCAAAACCTGTATAAACCGTCGATAGGTTTGATGGCACCAAAAACTGCTGACGGCAATTGGGTTGAGCCTTTTGATCCTAAATATTCGGGCGGGTTTGCAGGCGAGGGCTATTTTGCCGAATGTAACTCGTGGGTTTATACCTGGAGTGTACAACATGATGTACAGGGGCTGATCAACCTGATGGGCGGCAGACAAAAATTTGCCGATAAACTGGACGAGTTATTTACTACAGGCCACTCCATGGATAAATTGACTTTCCTGGGCCAGTTCCCGGATATGACAGGTTTGGTGGGGATGTACCCGCAGGGTAATGAGCCTGCTTATCATATTCCGTATTTATATAATTACGCGGGCCAGCCCTGGAAAACCCAAAGCAAAGTAAGGATGCTGATGGACCTGTGGTATGATATTACGCCACAAGGCCTTGCCGGAGATGAAGACGGCGGCGCAACCTCAAGCTGGTATGTTTTTAACGCAATGGGCTTTTACCCGCAATGCCCGGGCAGGCCCGTATTTGATATCGGCAGCCCGATATTTGATGAAACTACTATTAACGTTGGCGGCGGCAAAACCTTTGTGGTTGAAGCTAAAGGTGTATCGGCACAAAATAAATATATCCAGTCGGCAACGCTTAATGGCGCAGCATTAAATAAACCGTGGATGAACAATAGTGATGTGGTAAAAGGCGGCCGCCTGGTATTGGTGATGGGTTCGCGCCCTAACAAAAGCTGGGGCAGCGCCCCGGGCGACGCGGCTCCGTCAATGTCTGAGGCGACAGTTAATTAACCAGATCATTAAAAGTCCCGTCGAACCTTAAAATAAGAGACGATCCACCAGTTTGAAATAAAATTTATCTGTCTAATGAAAAAGAATATGCAGCTACTGGGAAGAATTATTGTTCTTGCCTTTTTGATCTTTAAAGCGGTTTCGGGGCAAGCCCAAACTCCAGTTAACACCCTGTCGGCTTCTGAAAAAGAAGCAGGTTGGAAACTGCTTTTTGACGGCAAGACTTTAAACGGGTGGCATAGTTATTATGAAACGGATAAACCGCCTAAAGGCTGGAGTATTAAAGACGGGTGCCTTAAGAACGCTAAAGGTAATGGTCGCCCCCGTACCGGTGGCGGCGACCTGGTGACTGATGAAATGTTTACGGACTTTGAATTTAGCTTCGAGTGGAACATTCAAAAAGGGGGCAACAGCGGCATTTATTACCTTATGCAGGAACGCCAGCACAAGCCCGGAACGCTGATGTACCGCGGCGACGACGGCACCAGTGCAGTTGCGTTTGAGTACCAGTTGGTTGATGATGAACGGCACCCGGACGTATTGCAAAACGGGCCTATCCATGCAACGGGTTCG
>JAQBOP010000047.1 GCA_028287975.1 Mucilaginibacter sp.
CGAACCCGCCTCCGCGCCATTAACCTTAAATGTAGGGATCAACACCTCGCCGGTGGTCGAAAAGAAGTTGCCACTTTTAAGCACATCTAAAATGGGTTGCCAGCCATTTTTAAATTCGGGCAGGGCGTTCATTTTTAAATAATTAATATTTACGTGGGCATACATTTCATTTTCCCGCGTGATGCTGAATATGTCCGACTCGGCCAATACTTTCTTTTTCAATCCCCAGTTGTTCATGTCATCCATCAGGTCGAAAATGCGTTTGCCCATTCTTTCGGTCGACAGGTCAGCGGGGATATTCTTCCAGGCCGCGCCATTAAAATGGTCCGACTTATAAAATGTTTCATCCTTGTACAAGTCAGGATAACCTGTCGACCCTTTGGTCCGGGCGTGAGCTGTCCATGCAAGCCCGTTTTCCCATTCAAGCAATTGAAGCATATCGCCCTTATCACGAATATGGTAAACCTTACCGTACTGGCTTTCCTCAGCAACAAACGGCACTCCATCTTTACGCGACATCACCCAATAAACAGGCTTCGGGAAAAACTCCAGCCAGTGGCCGCCAAAAAATTCATTAGGTTCTTCGCCGGGCAGCAGCATAAAATTTTTGTCCGATTCTTTTTCGCATTCCTTGAACAGCGTATTTAATTCTTTAAGTCTTAATTCGTCCGGCCCTTTTGGATGGCCCGTGCCGTGAAACTCTGCCAAATGCACAATGTTAACGCCGAGATTTTTAAACACTTTAACATATTCAGGTTCGCCCGCTTCGCCTTTTCCCTTTAGTAGCTGTTGCGTATATTCATTATGAAAATGACTGGCCATGGTTTTATATCCCGGCAGCGGGATAAACTTATCGCCATGCGTAAACTGTTTTATTTTTTCTAAGGTATTGCTTCCATCCGCCAGGCTAACCATGCAAAAGAAGTTTAACCGCTGTTGCGTTCCCGGCGGGGCATTGAACCAGGGAACGTATCGATGATCGCCGTACAGGTCCTGCCTTATGCCGATGCCATAACCCGGCAGTATTTTACGGTAATTGTTGCCATACCAGGTAAACTTTAAATTAAAAGCTTCATCCAGCGGATAAAAATATTGATGCGGCGCCGGGAAAACCGCGATGCTGCCATTGGCAGTTTGCCCAATGATGGTACGATATTTTACCGCAACGTTTTTAGCGGTATCAGCAGCCGAAATGGCCGCATTATTAAACTCGTCATTCGTTTTTGCCCAGCCTATTTTACTCCAAGTTGCTTTATCGCTCACCAACCCCGCATCGTAAACAATAGCGGTCGAATCGACAGCTGTCGCCATTACCGCGGCGACATTAAACAGCGGGCTGTTGTTATAAAATGTAACTTCTATATGTCCGTTAAAAGTACTTGCCTTTACACCGTTAATGCTTACAATGGTGCGTGAGCCATCACTTTTAACTGATGCGGTTTGCTTATCCAGCTCTACCCGGTATGCCTTGAATGGTTTTAATGGGACACGGTCAAAAAAAATGTTCCACCCGTTTTGCGAGATCAGATCGCGTTTGCCAATGGTCAATATAAACTCAGGATCAAGGTTTGCCGCAACTTCTTTGTAAATCCCCTTGCTGCTCGCCTGGATACTTTTAAATAGCGGGTTATTTTTATCCAGATCGAATATTACACGGCCGTGCTCTGCGCTACCCACCGGCCAGTTCAGGGCGATCTTTGAGCCTGTAGTTCTTACTGTAACGCCAGTTTTTTTGTTAAAACCCTGCAGGTTAACTGTAGTTTGTGCGGCTGTTTTATTGCTATTTATTAAAATGGCCAACACAACTACAAACAGGCAAATCGTTTTTTGCTTACTTAAAACTGGCATATAGGTACAAATGGTTTTATTGGTTGATTAAAAGTAGCTATAAATTTTAACTAACAGGCGCTTGATGCACCAGCCTTTGTAACAATGCTTTGATAGAAATATTTTAAAATAAATTTGCGCAACCGAAACATTGCACATATATTTGCAATCAATCAGTTGCAAATAAAATGAGAAGAGACATTTTCCAGGCTATAGCCGATCCCACCCGCCGCGCCATATTGGCGTTACTTACCATTGGCGCCATGACCCCTAATGCTTTGGCAGAACATTTTAATACCAGCAGGCAAGCCGTATCAAAACATATCCAGATACTGGCCGAGTGTGAGGCGGTAACGCAAAAGCAAAACGGCAGAGAAATATATTATTATGTAAACATCAATAAAATGAAAGAAGTAGATAAATGGCTGGATACCTTCCGCAAGATCTGGGAGGACCGCTTTGACCAATTAGACAACTTATTAAATGACCTTTAAAAACAATCATTATGACACACACAACAGAAATTTTGAAAGACCCAAACAACAAACAATTAAATATCACCCGCGAGTTTAATGCGCCGGTTGATAAAGTATGGAAAGCCTGGACCACTGCCGATCAGTTAGATAAATGGTGGGCGCCAAAACCGTGGAAAGCCATTACTAAATCTATGGATTTTAAAGTGGGCGGCTTTTGGCTTTATTGCATGGCCGGGCCTAATAATGAAAAAGCCTGGTGCCGGGTTGACTTTACAGCCATTAATCCCGGCCAAAGCTTTAACGCGACCGCTACTTTTTGCGACGAGAATGGAAATATCGACAAAAGCTTTCCGCCGATGCATTGGCAAAATGAATTTAAGGCCACGGCTACGGGGTCAAAAGTTGAAATAGTGCTTTCTTTTGATACTGAAGCTGACCTTGAACAAATAGTAAAAATGGGCTTCAAAGAGGGCTTTTCTATGGGCTTGGGTAATTTGGATGAATTACTGGCCGCATAATAAATTATCAAATTAAGATAAATAGCAAGAGGTCGCCGTTAATGGCGGCCTCTTTTGTTTTGTGCTGATTATTAACTATATATAAAAAATATTTTCCACATAAAGCAACGGCTTACAACTGAGATGCGTAATGATTAGTATCAAATTAAATCAAAAACCAGATACTAACATTATGAAAACAAGGAAATTAAGCTATTACATTATTGCATCGCTTGCGGCGATAGCTTTATTAAGTGCCTCGTGCAAAAAGAGTAAAAGTCCGGTTACACCACCACCCGTGGCCGTTACCGGGTTACAGTTAACCGCCAACGCCACATTGGGTAATATCATTACGGATAACAAAGGCAGGTCTGTGTATTTCTTCTCGAAGGATGCAGCGGCAACATCAGCCTGCGTTGGTGCTTGCGCGGTTACCTGGCCACCGTTTTACCAGGCAAATCCAAGCCTTGGTACCGGTTTAACAGCAGCTGATTTTGGTGTGATAACCCGCACGGATGGTACACAGCAAACTACCTACAAAGGTTGGCCGCTATACTATTATTCGCTTGACGCGAATGCCGGTGATACCAAGGGTGACGCTTTTGCAAACTTTTGGGCAATAGCAAAGGCTGATTACAGCGTTATGTTTGCCAATGCCCAGCTTGTTGGCTTGGACGGCGCACAATATACCGATCAGGGTGTGGCAGGGACAGCGGTGTCGCAATATTTTACTGATCCGGCCGGGCACACGCTGTACATGTTTAGTAAAGATACCCACAATACCAACACCTTTACCAAGGCCGATCTGAGTAATAACACCGTATGGCCAATGGACGAGGTAACGGCCGTTGCAAGTATCCCTACCGTTTTAGATAAAACCCAATTTACTACCATTACCGTGTTTGGTAAAACACAACTGGTATATAAAGGACACCCGTTATATCAGTTTGGCCAGGACGTGGCCACCCGAGGCAACACCAAAGGTATCAGCTTCCCGACACCGGGTGCTGCTATCTGGAAAGTTGTTAATAACAGTACTGTTGCATTGTAATTAGTTCTATATATAATTTGGGGCGGGTAGTCGTTTAGGGTCGGCTGCCCGTTTTTGTATTTTGTTGTATATAAAGCCGTTAGGTAAATGTGGTTTTTATCGATCAGGCAACTAAAAGAAACTTAATTACGTAATTGTTATATCCTTTAAAGCTAAGTATTTAGCAACAGCAAGATGGGCAACGTTGTTGTTATACCGTTGTTTTCCGGGATTGTATATTAATTGTTTTGCGGGTAGTGGGTTTAGGGTCCGGCTATCCGCTTTTTTTTGTTAAAAAGGCCTGAAGTTTGGCCGGCTTATCAACGGCGAAAACGACCACGGCACCGAGCTTAAGATAATGAGCAATGCTATGGTGAACCATATCGCCATAGTCTTAAATTTTTCTTTATCTGTTGATTTTCGCCTGGCTTTGGCCGAGCCGATGCTGATAAAAGCGATAGCGATCAGCATCATAGTGACATGTTCCATGCCAAAGAAACGAATAGCCCGCTCATGCACTGCCGTGCTAAAATTATGCAGAAAATAATGCACTATGGGGCTGATAAAATAGAGACACAGGCCCAATATAAACTGGATATCTGCAATTGTAGTGGTGATATGCCGAACGCCGTCGTCAAACTTTAAGTAAGGCTTATTGAACAGCCAGCCGCGATAGGCCCTAAAAATGGCAAATAGTAAGCTGGCCAATACCAGCCAGCGGGTTAACGAGTGTAAAGCTAATAAGGTCGCGTACATATTAAGGCAGACGATTATCGGCCAAAAATATTTTAAATCATTTAATTATTTTACAGCTACCCATTTTAAGCAGGTTATCTGCGGGATCTCTATTTTATTATCTGTTAATGTAAGCTTACCGGTTGTTTTATCTATTTTAAATATGTTGATCGTATTGCCCTCCTGGCCCGCGCTCAATAAAAAATTACCGGTTGGGTCGATAGTAAACCCACGTGGCGCCTTGCTAACATCATAGCGTTCAATAAACGTCAGTTTGCCGCTTGGTTTATCTACAGCATATAACACTATTTTATCTGCTGTGCCCCGTACAGATGCATATAAGAAATTGCCGTCAGGCGATAAGTGTACATCGGCTGCGCCATTTTTATCATAACCTTGGGACATCATGTTAATAGTTTGCACGAAGGTGGGCTTGCCTTTATCATAACTATAAACCCGTACGGTAGCGCTTAATTCCTGTATCACATACAAAAATTTCTTATCAGGCGAGAACTCCATGTGGCGCGGTCCATCTCCGGGCGCGGTCATTTCAAAAGCGGGGTCGGCAGGTGTTAATGGCTGTGCCTTGGCAGCATCGTAATTATATAAGTTTATTTTATCAGTACCCAGGTCGGCCACCATAAATTTAGTTCCATCGTCAGAAAATATGGACGAATGCACATGTGGCCCCTTCTGGTTTTTATGCGGACCGGACCCGGTATATTGCAGGGTTTGCGACACCGCCCCCAGCGATCCATCTTTATTTACCGGCAATACCGTTAAGCTGCCACTGCTGTAAAAAGACACAAATACATTTTTATTATCCTTATCTAAAATCAGATGAACCGGATTTGTGCCCCCGCCCGGTTGCTTATTTATCAATTCGAGCTTGCCTGTTAAGTAATCAAACTTGAACGCGCTTACCTGGCCTTCGCCTCCTTTTGGGTCAACGTTACAGGCGTATACAAATTTGTGGTTATTGCTAACGGCCAAAAAATCCGGGTTATCAATGCCTTCCAATTGGTTCAGGAAAGTAGCCTTGCCTGTTTCTGCATTAAACCGGTATACCGCTATCCCTTTGCCTGAGTTTGCCCCGGTATATCCGCCAAGTAACAGATCATAGGTTTTGGGTTGCGACATGTTTTTCTTCTGTGAAAAGCCAAGCAGCGGTAATAGCAGGGACACTACAAGCAGTAACTTCTTCATAATAAACAGGATAATTGGTTAGTTATGCAAGATAGTAAAAATATGTTTTCAGCCTGCTCTAATCTTCTTAAAGGAGAAGACCTTAATACCTAAGTTACTTAGGGGTGAGTCACTTTTTAAAGTGGATCGCCTGCCTATGCAGGTGGATGTAATAAAGGCTCTATCGCGCCCCATCATCATTATTGATACCCCTTTTGGTTTTCTTGATAGACTCCTTCAGCTTGCCGAAATTGTAGTTAAGACTGAAATTGAATGTCTGAAAATAGTTTTGATTGGTGACGATTTGTGTAAAGTTAGACCCTGATGTTTGGGTAATAGCGTCGCGGTATTTAGTGAACGGGTTACTTACCGATACCGACAAGGACAATTTGTTTTTTATCAACTGCTTAGTTGCGTAAACCGACGGGCTTACAGACCCATTAGACGAACCTTGTAAACCGGTTGGGTTACGCCCGTTAATACCAACCGATGCCCCCACGCGCCAGCTATCATTTATGTTATAATTTGTTGATGGAAAGCTGCTAAATGTTACAAAGCTTACCTTTTTTAGTACGCCGTCAACCGGGCCTTCCAGCTCAAAATACATGATGTTAGCATTAATACTAATGCTCCATTGCTTAGTTACAGGATAATTAAAGCTTATGGCATTACCCACACCAATAACCGACCCTATGTTTTTATAAGTTGAGTAGGTAATGTTTGTACTCTTATCAAATGTAGAAACAAGCAAATCCAGGTTTTTGCCAAAATCATAAAAAACACTAACGTTTAAGCTGGCTTTTTTAGATAGATTATATCCCAGGCGCAAATCACTAACCGTTACACGGTCCAGGTCGGGATTGCCTGACGATTGAAAATTAGGATTAGAACGATCTACAAATGGATTAAGCTTGTTGATGCCCGGGCGCTTTAACCGCTGGCTAAAGCCCAGGTTAAAAGTGTTGCCGGTGTTTAAAGGCAGGTTAATAGCTATAGAAGGAATAATGTCAAGGTATCTTTGATGGGCACCAGACGCTGTCGAAATAAAATCAGCATCGGTTGTAGTATGTTCAACACGTACACCGGCTTTAACTTCAAACTTTTTGCTGCTATACCGCCAGGTGTTGTAACCGGCTAATATATTTTGCGTGCCATTAAATTTGTTTGACAGTGCCGTGTCGCGCTCAAAATTTCCGGTACCGGGGTCAAACCGGTTGTAGTTAAAATCACTGGTGTAATCTCTCAATATTGCTTTAGCGCCAGCCTCTACGGTCCATTGCTTAAACCCTTTTACAAAATCAACCTGTACGGTTTGCTCGGATGCGCCGCTCTCGTTATCCTGGTTGTAATCCTGCGCCGGGTAATTAATGCGGTTGCTCAACGCTATATCATTATGCGCGTTATTGTTATATTTAAAATACCTGTATGAAAATGTAAGCAGTTTCGTTTTGTCACGTTTAAAGCTTAACTGGTAATTTAAGCCGGCATCCAAGCCACTACCCGTGCCACGGTTGCTGTTAGCGATGTCATAACCTGTTATACCCGTAGTTGCGGTGAGCACCGAATGCTGGTCGCTAAAACCACCCGACCGGCTGCCATTGATATTAAATTGCCCCGATAACAAGTTTAACGAGTCTATCTCATAGCTTAACTCAGTGCCCAGGTACCCGTTTTTGTTATCCGAGCGTGTATTGCCTGGCTGGTAGAGGGTGGTTGGATCAGCTCCTGTTGTAGTACGTGTGTTTAATGTAGTGGTGGTTGGATTATCAGTAAGATTACCGCCATCAAATACCGACAGGCCGAACTTGCCGGCTTTTGCTGTGAAAGATGTACCTGCACCCGGCCCGGTTGGGGTACGTTCGCTTATATTAAGGGTGCCATTATAGCCATCAACCAGTTTTTTATTGGTGATGATATTGATGATACCGCCCAGCCCTTCAGCATCGTACTTTGCAGGCGGCGTAGTATAAACCTCTATCCGTTGTATGGTTGATGCCGACATGCTGCGCAATATGCTTTTGGCATCGCGCTCCATTAGGCTTGACGGCTTACCGTTTATCAGTATTTTATAGCTGGCATTACCTTTAAGCATAATATTATCACTGCCATCCACTGTAACAAAGGGTGCCTTGCGCATCATTTCTAACATGTTGCTAAATTTGCTTTCCGGGTCGGCCTGCAGATCGTAGGTAATGTGGTCGACCTCTTGTTTAATGATGGGTTTGTCTGCTTTTACGGTAACTTCTTTTAAGCGATTAACTTTAGCAGTATCGGCAGTCTTGGTTTGTGCCATCAGTGCTGATCCCGATAGGAGCAATAGTGCAATCAATAAGGCTTTAAAGTTTTGGTTAATATGTTTCATGATCGATTTTTTAGGCAAAAGGCATCCGGTAAGCAACCAATTGGCTGCTTTTAGGTATTGATTATTAAGTAAGTGGTTTACTCTGTTTTAAAAAGGGGCGGACAAAGAAGGGTTAATTAATAGTATTGTTCTGTTTGCGATGGATAATAAGATAACTGGTGATTAGGCTAATGCCACCAAACAGGCAAACCATGGATAAGTAAGCGGTTGCTTCATCAACTCCGCAATTGTTGTACAAAACCCATCCCAGCAAAAAACCTATAGATATACCAACCAGGAACAGGCCGTATTTTAAGGTCGCGGCACCGTAGTTAAACCGGGGGAAAGGTGAGGTAGTGAGGTTTTTTTCTAATATGGTCATTCGCTCTCTATGGCGGGTCATTAAAAATACATATACCATGCCGAACACTGCGGCAAATAAGGTAATGGATACTATGGCGTCTCTGGTAACTTCTTGCATGATTTCTGTTTTTTAAATCTAAAGCCATTCTTAACAGCTTACCCATATGACAAGCTTTTTTTAAAATCGGATACAAATTATTTAAAATAAATTTATTGTAACCAACTTCCCGTTTTTCCACTCTCATGGGTAATGATGCATGTCGAAGATCTTTACTATATAGATAAAGTTAAAAATGGAGATTCTGCTTCGTATGCTTTTCTTGTTGATAAATACAAGGATATGGTTTATAGTATCGCCATAAAAATCCTGCGCGATGCCGATGATGCCAATGACATTGCACAGGATTGTTTTATAAAAGCCTATCAGCAAATTCATAAATTTGAAGGTAAATCAAAGTTTTCAACCTGGTTATATACCATTGTTTACCGTACCTGTGTAACAAAGCTTAAAGAGAACCGCGTTGAAACGATTACCATGGGCGATGAGATCAGTGAAATTTCTGACCATCTTCCCGGGCAATTTGAGCAATTACAAGCCCGGCAGGTAAAACAATATGTACAAGCGGCCATTCAGAAACTGCCGCAGATTGATGCTTTATTGGTTACGTTATATTATATAAACGATCTGCCGGTAAAAGAGATCGAAGAAATTACAGGGCTGTCAAAACCCAATGTAAAGATTAAGCTATACCGCGCTCGTAAAATATTAGAAAAAGATTTAAAGTTTTTGTTGGACAGTGAAATGAAAGTTGATCATGAAAACTAATAAAAAAGATGTTTTTAAGAAGGTTTTAAAGCTTGCCGCCGCCGATACGCCCGCTGCCAATTTTACTGAATCGGTAATGGATACTATTGAAGCTGATGCAGTACGCGAGGCCGCACTGAAGGCCCTTTTACAACAACCGGAAACAGAGGGTCCGGCATTTAATTTTACCGCCAATGTTATGGCGCAAATAACAGTAAATGATCAATCTGTTGTTTTCAAGCCGATAATTACAAAAAAAGTATGGTATGGTATTGCCGCTGTCACACTGGTTTTTTTAGTGCTGATAGGCCTATCTAATTCTGCTAAGCATCAGGTTCCT
>JAQBOP010000053.1 GCA_028287975.1 Mucilaginibacter sp.
CGTATTCACTTGCTTTAAATTAAATTATTAAAATATTAATATAACCCCGCTTTTTCGGGACTGCAAAGATACAGCTATTTGTTTTATTTGCAAGTGGTTTGTTGGGTTATTTTAACAGATCTTTAAAATGTTGATGATTATAAAGTTTACAGTATAAAGAAATTGTATTATGAACATAAAATCTTAAATTTGAATATGGACATCCAAGCTGAAAAATAGCGCTTTTTTAAGCTTGTTCTTGATACATTAGATAAATCCGTTTTATAAACATATAATCATTACAAACCAATGGAAGCGATTGGAAAACTAACTAACGTACAAATAGAGCTACTAAAGCTTTTTCAATATAATTTACCCGAAAAACAATTGGTTGAAATTAAAAATATGCTCGCGAAATATTTTGCAGATACCGCAACTGCAGAGATGGATAGGTTATGGGACGAAAACAACTGGACTAATGAAGAGATGAAGCGATGGACCAATGAAAATTTAAGAAAAAACAGTTAATGATTGTCGTATTAGACATAAACGCTCTTCTCGTTTCCATACCTCAGAAATCGATTTTCCGCCCAATTCTCGATGCGCTAATCAGCGGCAAATTCCAACTGGTACTTAGTAATGACATTTTATCGGAATACATTGAAGTTATTGAACGAAAAGCCAACATCGTCGTTGCAAACAACATAGCGGAAATGCTATTAAGTCTTGATAATCTTAATAAAGTTGAAGTGTATTTTGAATGGAACTTAATTGATAAAGATCCTGATGATAACAAATATGTCGACGCGGCTATCGTAGGGTCTGCTGATTTTATTGTGACTAATGACCAACACTTTAAAGTATTAAATTCTGTTGATTTTCCTAAAGTTAATATTGTTAGTGTGGCTGAATTTTTAGAAATGTTAACTAAGTAATAATTGAGGATGATCAGTAATTTGATGCAAGTCGTTCAAACTATCGGCCTGGTTGTAACATTTTCCACCCCCTAAAATCAAAGTACTAATTACTACTTTTACAACACATTAACTGAATCATTATTTAAACGCTATTAAATGTTAAAATCATTTACCCTCTCCGCCTTATTTTGCCTGTTCCTGATCCAGGCAAACGCGCAAGACCTGTATGTACCGCGCGATATACATAAAGCTTACAATAACGGCACCCGCGATATCAGCGGCAAGCCTGGCAAAAACTACTGGCAAAACACCGGCAATTATAACATCGCCATCAGCATGACGCCGCCAAACCGGCAGGTAAAGGGTGTTGAGCAGATCACCTACTTTAATAACAGCCCGGACACTTTAAAAAGGCTGAACATGAAACTGATCTTAAATACCCATCGCCCGGGTGTAGCTCGTTTTAGCGGCGTCAGTGACGATTATTTAACATCCGGCCTGCAGATAGACAATTTTACCGTTAACGGCGCTGCTCATAAGTGGGACAACGACGCCGCTTCAGGCACTAATCAAATGATCGGCCTGGCCAAACCTTTAATGCCGCATGATTCTGTGAAGCTGAATATCGACTGGCACTTCGACCTGTCGAAAGAAAGCGGCCGCGAAGGGGTGATAGACTCCACCACTTTTTACCTGGCTTACTTTTACCCGCGCGTTTCTGTGTACGACGATTATAACGGCTGGGATACCCTGCCGTTTTTAGATGCGCAGGAGTTTTACAATGATTTTAACAATTACACCCTTAACGTAACTGTACCTAAAAACTATTTGGTATGGAGCACCGGCACCCTGCAAAATGCCGCGCAGGTTTTACAACCCGAATTTGCAAAGCGCCTGCAACAATCCATGACCAGCGACAGTACCATCCACATAGCTACCCCTGCCGACCTTGCCGCTAAAAATATCACGGCGCAAAACGCCACCAACACCTGGGCATGGACCGCCACCAATATCTCTGATATGGCCGTCGGCGTAAGCGACCATTATAACTGGGACGGCGCGAGTGTTTTGGTTGACGACGCTACGCACCGCATAGCCAGCGTACAGGCAGCCTATCCTGATAAGTCGCAGGATTTTCATCATTCGGTGCAATTTAGCCGTAACGCGTTGGGTTGGTTCTCGCATAACTGGCCGGGAGTGCCTTACCCATTCCCGAAGATGACGGTTTTTCAAGGCTTTGCCGATATGGAGTACCCCATGATGGTGAACGACAGCCACGAGGAAGACCTGGGCTTTGCGCAATTGGTGCAGGACCACGAGATAGCGCATACCTATTTCCCTTTTTATATGGGGATCAATGAGACCCGCTACGGGTTTATGGACGAAGGCTGGGCTACAACTTTTGAATTGTTGATCGGCACAGCCGAAAACGGCAAAAAGAAAGCCGACGACTTTTATAAAAAATTCCGTGTTGATCAGTATATCCATGACCCTTCGACCATGGAGGACCTGCCGATCATCACCCCTACCAGCGAGTTGCGCCAGGGTTATGGCAACAACGCGTATGGCAAACCATCATTAAGTTACCTGGCATTAAAAGATTTGTTGGGCGATGCCTTGTTTAAGAAAGCGCTGCATACTTATATGGATAACTGGCACGGCAAGCACCCTATCCCGTGGGATTACTTTAATTCGATGAGCACCGGGTCAGGCAAAAACCTGAACTGGTTCTTTAAAAACTGGTTCTTCACCAATAATTACATAGACCTTGGTTTGCAGGAAGTAAAACCGGTTGCCGGCGGATATAAGTTATCCATTAATAACGTTGGGGGCTTTGCTGTACCGTTTGATGCAATAATAACCTACACCGACGGAACAACCTCAAGCACACACGCAACACCGGCTGTTTGGGAAAAGAACGAAATATATATATCGATCATAGTAAAGGCTAACAAAACAGCAAAATCTATCACGCTGGATGGCGGGATCTTTATGGATGCTGATGTAAGCAATAATAAATGGGTTGCTAAATAAGTTACTATCAGACTTGCGAAGTTTTTGAAACTTCGCAAGTCTTTC
>JAQBOP010000130.1 GCA_028287975.1 Mucilaginibacter sp.
CAATATCATTGTATTAAAAACCGGCGCGCAAATGTATAGCGATGGGTTAAGACACTCACTTGAGCTACCGTACCAGGTTTTTGAAGATCAACGCAGCGGCGAAACCTTAGGTATTTTACAGAAGGTACGCCTGGATTGTGAAAAATTTATAACCTCATTTATCAGCGTATTATTTGTAAGCCTGATAGGGATGATCTTTGTGATTGTCTACTCCTTGAAAGTAAATTACCAGGTTACCCTGGTGTATTTTACCGCTATACCTGTTATTGCCATAGTAAGCTCGTTATTAAGCAAACGTATTAAAACCATACAAAAAAGCATCGTATCAGAAACTACCGCGTTAGCCGGATCAACCACAGAATCATTACGCAACATTGAACTGGTGAAAAGCTTAGGGTTGGCTAAACAAGAAATTGAGCGTTTAAATAAAACCACTTATAAGATACTTGATCTGGAGTTAAAAAAGGTAAAGTTTGTACGCAGCATGAGCTTTATACAAGGTACGGTAGTTAATCTTGTGCGTAGTGCCATGATAGTAGTATTGTTAATGCTGATATTTAAACATACACTAACACCCGGTAATTACTTCCAGTTTTTATTTTACTCTTTCTTCCTTTTCAATCCATTGCAAGAGTTGGGTAACGTTATCCAATCATGGCGTGAGGCACAGGTATCTTTAGCAAACTTTAAAAAGATAATTGAAACACCGATTGACATTAAACCCGAAAAACCAGTTTTGGTAGAAAAAATCACCAAACTGAACTTTGATAATGTAACCTTTAAGCATTTAACTGCCAATCGTAATGCGCTTAACCATATCAGTTTTGAAACCCATACCGGCGAAACTATCGCTTTTGTCGGCCCGTCAGGCTCAGGTAAGACAACATTAGTTAAGTTATTGGTAGGCTTATACCAGCCTTTAGAAGGCGATATATCATACAATGGTATTTTAAGTAAAGAAATAGACCTGGATCAGCTGCGCGAAAAAATAGGGTTTGTAACGCAGGACACCCAATTGTTCTCGGGTACTATTCGCGAAAACTTATTGTTTGTGCGCCCGGACGCCACAGATGAAGAATGTTTGGATGTGCTACAGCGTGCCGCTTGCCAAACCCTAATGGCCCGTGCCAGCAATGGCCTGGACACCGTAATAGGCGAGGGTGGTGTAAAAGTTTCGGGCGGCGAGAAACAGCGTTTATCAATTGCCCGCGCCTTGCTGCGCAGGCCAGATCTGTTGGTGTTTGATGAAGCGACATCGTCATTAGATTCATTAACCGAGGAAGAAATAACAGAAACCATTAAGGATGTTTCGGAGTTTCATAACCACATTACTATTTTGATAGCGCACCGTTTATCTACCATTATGCATGCCGACAGGGTATATGTCCTTGAAAAAGGCAGGATCATTGAATCCGGTAAACACAGCGAGCTGTTAGATCAGAAAGGTTTGTATTACGCAATGTGGAGGCAACAGATCGGCGAGAAATTTACAGTTGAAATTGATTAAGTTTTAGCAATTCAAACCGAGTTGTTGTAAGAATATTTTATCAATCTACGATATTAATAGGATAAATTTATCGCGTATAAATACTCCCGCAATTGTTGCAAACGAATCTAAGAGTTGAAAGACCCGTGATGTTGTCATTTAAATAAGTTCTGCTAAATCCGCGTGACTGCAAACAAAGGGGACAAAAGGGAGGAGCATCTGGTTCAAATTCAATTGCCGCACCAGATAAAAAAAGTCTCACATTTAAACTCTCTTCTTCTTTCGCGATTGTAGAAAGATCTTCATCGGATGGCAAAGAATCTATTTTGTTACTTGAGTTAAAGTCTTTAAGGGCATCTGATAAAGAATTAAAACATCTTATATCAAGCAAAGGATTTATTTTTATTAAATCTTCACGTAAAATTGGATTTAAATAGCACTCTTTATCATGAATAGTGTAATAATCATAGTCATGAGATATTATCCAAAGCGTAGTAACTTCTTTTACTTTTAAAAGTAATTGCTCCCACGATAGTTGATCGCCCAAAGAATCAGCCACTTTTCCTGGCGGATTTCCTATTTGTTTTCGCAATTCAGCTCTCTCAATAGTATCAAGATCAGCAATTTCTCCATAAGAAGTAATTGGGATTAACTCTTTTGAAACTGTATCTTGAGATTTAGATATATTAGTCATTATATCTTTTATAATTAAAGCAAAATTATCATTGCTGACTTTAATTGCTGTTTCGATCTCTTTTCGTTGGTTATTCCACGATGATATTTGTGGGTTAATGTTGTCCTCTAAATGTTCAGGAAGAAAGGTTTTAGTTATAGCTATTTGTTTTTTATAATTATCTGTCGATGATTTAAATACAGATAACTTATTTCTATTTATCTCATCGACAATCTGTTTAGTAATAAATATATTAGACTTTAATTCAACGAGGCTTTTAAGTAGTTTCTTATACTCTATTTGATTTGTATCATAAAACCTAAGATAAATGTTTGTGTCGATATATAAGAGGTTCATGTATGTTGTGTTATATATAAATTATTTATAAAGTCTTATATCGCAATCTCTTCCTTAACCTCTGGCGCTGAGATCTCGTTTAATGACAACGGTATCAATTTCTTAGTTTTAAAGTAAGTGATACTTACGATCAGTAACGTCATGCTGCCGCCAAATAATACAGATGGTACGGTGCCCATCAGTTTAGCTGCAGTGCCCGATTCAAATGCACCTATTTCGTTAGACGATCCTATAAACATTTGATTTACCGCCGATACACGGCCACGCATACTATCGGGTGTTAAGATCTGCATGATGGTACCACGGATCAATACGCTGATGCTGTCAAAACCGCCCTCGGTAAATAAAAATAATAGCGATAAGTAGAAATTATGGGATAGGGCGAAGCAGATAATTGATAAACCAAACCCGGTAACCGCTATTAATAAATTACGCCAAGGTTTACCCATAGGCGAGATGCGGGCCATGGCCAGCATTACCAATACCGCGCCTAACGATGATGTAGCACGCATAATACCCAGACCTTGTGGGCCTACATGTAAGATCTCGTTAGCAAATACGGGCAACAACGCTACCGCGCCGCCAAAAAATACCGAGAACAGGTCAAGGCTCATGGCGCCTATCATCATTTTATTATGAAACACAAAGTGGATGCCTTCTGAGAGGCTTTCCCAGATACTTTCTTTGGGTACATAAACCGGCGGATATCTTTTCAGGAAAAACACACATACCAGCGCCACTGCCAAAAAGACGATAATAACACTAAACGTTACCGTAATGCCATAAAAGCCATACAGCAATCCGCCAACAAGCGGACCTAAAATTGAAGCTATTTGCCAGCTTGAACTGTTCCAGCTGCTGGAGTTTGGATAAATTTCTTTTGGTACGCTATGAGCCATGATGGTAAAAGCCGCCGGGTTATAAAATGCCCTCGCTACACCATTACAAAATACCATCACATATAAAATAGGGATGATCCACCCGGCATGGATATAAGTTTCCATGCTTTTTAAAGTGATGGTAAACATCACGATGGATGAGAACAATACCGCGAAAAATACAAATAACAGCATCTTCTTTTTCTCAGACTTATCAGCAATATAACCGCCATATAAAGCGATACCGATGGATGGGATGGCTTCGCTTAAACCTATCAATCCCAACGCAAAAGCGCTCTTGGTTAATTGATAAACATAGAAGCCTAAAATAACGGCTTGCATCTGGTAAGCAAAAGTGAAGAAGAATTTCATGCCCAGGTACGAGCGAAAATCTTTATAACGTAAAGCTACGAAAGGGTCCTTTTCAGGTAGCGGTTGACTATCGGGATCTGCCATTGCGCAAAATTACAATTCAAAAATCAAGATTGCAGATTATTTGAAATAAATACCGTTAGATGATAAATGCGAAAACTGTGGATAAACACGGGCGGCCTTACGCTCGTCCTTCGAGAGCCTCAGGATGACACCCACTGTTTGTTACGAAATCTTATTCCAGCTTAACCCCGCGTTCTTAGCCTGAAATGCCAGATTTAGGATCTGATTTTCGGGTTCGGCCAATTGCGGATCGACAGCAAAAATGTCCTCTACGCATTTGCGGGCCGTCATTAGTAATTCCTGGTCGGTGGTCAGGTCGGCTACCTTTAGGTCAAGCAGGCCGCTTTGCTGTGTGCCTTCAATATTGCCCGGTCCGCGCAATTGCAAATCCGTTTCAGCAATCTCGAAGCCATTGTTGGTTTTAACCATTGTATTCAGGCGGATCCGGCCCTCCGGGCTTAGCTTTTCCTTGCTCATTAAGATACAATAAGATTGCTCGGCCCCGCGCCCTACGCGGCCCCTTAACTGGTGTAACTGCGATAGCCCGAACCGCTCGGCATTTTCAATGATCATTACCGACGCGTTGGGTACGTTTACACCCACCTCTATCACGGTAGTGGCTACCATTATTTGTGTTTCGCCCTTTACGAAGCGCTGCATTTCAAATTCCTTCTCGGCAGCTTTTATTTTACCGTAAACAACGCTTATCCTATATTGCGGCAATGGGAACTCGCGCGACATCACTTCGTAACCATCCATCAGATTTTTAAGGTCGAGTTTTTCGCTTTCCTGTATCAACGGATAAACAATATAGATCTGGCGGCCCTTGGCTATTTCCTCCTTCATAAAGCCAAACATCCGCAGCCGGCTGTTCTCGTAAAAATGTACTGTCTTGATAGGCTTGCGGCCAGCCGGTAACTCGTCAATTACGGATACATCCAGGTCGCCATATAAGGTCATGGCCAGTGTGCGCGGAATAGGAGTGGCTGTCATCACCAGGATATGCGGTGGTACTGTGTTTTTTCGCCAAAGCTTGGCACGTTGTTCTACGCCGAACCTGTGCTGCTCGTCAATAACCACCATCCCAAGATTTTTGTATTGTACCTTATCTTCAATAAGCGCGTGGGTGCCTATCAGTATTTTAAGCTCGCCGCTTTCCAGTTTTTCGTGCAGTATTTTCCTATCCTTAGGTTTGGTCGATCCGGTCAGCAAGGCAATCTCAACAAAATCGTCGCCCACCAAACTTTTTATAGTTTGGTAATGCTGATTGGCCAATATCTCGGTTGGCGCCATTATGCAGGTCTGGAAGCCATTATCGATAGCGATCAGCATGCTCATTAAAGCTACGACGGTTTTGCCGCTGCCTACGTCGCCTTGTAACAGTCGGTTCATTTGTACGCCGCGCTGGGTATCCAGCCTGATCTCTTTTAAAACTTTTTTCTGTGAGTTGGTTAACTCGAATGGGAGTTTATTATGATAAAACTCATTAAAATACGGGCCTACCTTATCAAAGATATTCCCCTTGAATTTTTGGATCCGCAGTAACTTATTCTTTAGCAATTTTAATTGTAAAAAGAAAAGCTCTTCAAACTTCAGGCGGTGTCTGGCTTCGGCAAGTTTAATGGCATCCTCCGGGAAATGGATATTGCGATAAGAATCGGCCCTGCCCATCAGCTTAAACTTGTTCAGGATATAACCGGGTAAGTTTTCGTGAATGTCGCGGGCATATTGCTCTAATAAACCAGTTATCAGTTTTTGCAGGCCTTTGCTGTCTAAAGTAAACTGTTTTAATTTCTCTGTCGAGCTATATACCGGCTGCAGGGTCATATTACCTTTGCGCTGCATCGCCTCGGACGAGTAGGGATCAAACTCGGGATGAGACATTTGTGCTTTTCCATTAAATGACCCCGGTTTGCCAAACAGGATATAGGCCTTACCGATCACCAGGTTTTTCTCGACCCATTTTATGCCCTGGAACCATACCAGCTCCATCACGCCGGTTTCGTCCTGTACCTGGGCCACGAGGCGCCTGGTATGTTTTTCTCCGAGAATTTCCTTGTGGGTTAAACGGGCAATGACCTGCACATAGGGCAGGTCATGCTGGATATCTTTTATTTTATAATAACGGGTACGGTCAATATGCCTGAACGGAAAATGCTGTAACAGATCTTCCAGGTTTTTTATAGCCAGTTCTTTTTTTAGCACGTCAGCACGGGCAGTGCCAACGCCCTTTAAATATTCAATCGAGGTTTGAAATGGCTGACCGTTCAAGGGCTATTATCAGGCTTTAACTGCAATTACAGAAATTTCGACACTTACTCCTTTTGGCAAGGCAGAAACCTGCACCGTTTCGCGGGCCGGGAAATTATCCTCAAAGTATGAGCCGTAAACTTCATTTACTTCGGCAAAATCGGCCATGTTGGTTAAAAAAATGCTGCTTTTAACAATGTGCGTAAAATCGGCTTTCGCCTGGTTTAGTATAGCGCCAATGTTTTCCATCACCAAATGTGTAGCAGCGGTAATGTTATCAGTAACCAACTCACCGGTAAAAGGATGTAAAGGTATTTGCCCTGATACAAAAATAGTATTGCCTGCTTGTACAGCCTGGTTATATGGTCCTATTGGTGCGGGGGCATCGGTGGTATTAATTACTTTTTTCATTTTATAAAGAGTGGTTGTTTGCCGGCAGTTAATTGGCCGGTAGTGAATTATTTTTTTAATATAAACCAGTAGATCAGTTTCCAGATTATACCCAGCAGGAACACAATTATGGCAATGGCATTAATGGTATGCATTACCTTTAAATTAAAATTGGTTGGCCTGTTTGGATCTTTTTTGCGGAAAAAGTACATGCTGCAAATTTACTTAAAATTTCGCTTTCAGAATTATTTCACAAATATAGTTAAACAAAAAAGGCTCCCCAAAATTGGAGAGCCTAATATTATTTAACTGAATTCAAATTATTTTTTGAATTGTACACGGCGGTTTAATACACGTCCGTCTTCAGTTGAGTTATCAGCAATTGGATGAGTTTCACCGTATGCTTTTACTTTTACTTTTTTAGCATCAACACCAGAGTTAACTAAGTAAGTTTTTACTGAGTTAGCGCGGTCTTTAGATAAAGCTAAGTTGTGAGCAGCAGTACCTTCAGATGAAGCGAAACCGTCTAATTCAACTTTAGAACCTGATGCACGTAGGTCAGAAGAAGTAGCATCTAACACCGGGTAAGATGAAGTTCTTAATACTGAGCTATCAAATTCAAATTGAATGTTAGAGTAAGCAGCAGCAACCGGAACTTTAGCAGTTGTATCTGGTTTAGGGAACACGATAGCGCAACCAGAACCGTCAACCACTGTACCTGCAGGAGTATTAGGGCATTTGTCAAATTGATCAGCAACACCGTCACCGTCAGAATCTTTTTTCAAATCGTTAACTGCGTTTTCAACGTTAGTTACACGACCTTTTAATGCCTCAACTTCTTTACGTAAAGCTTCGTCATATAATTCGTCATACATCATAGCTACCGGGTTAACCCACTCTAAGTTCGCTTTTGATTTTGAACCTAAAGTAAACTCTAAACCAGCATAACCGTAAGAGTAGTGATCTTTAGTAGGATAACCTTTTTTCACGCCGTCAAATATATCGTCATCAACAAAGTTTTCGTTGTAACCTAATTTCAGGCCAATAGCGTCAGAGAATCTGAATTTAACACCAGCACCTACAGGGATTACAAATTCAGTTACACTGTTAGGATATTCTGCTGAAGCTGTAGTAGGGATACCGGGAGTAACGGCACCCAATACAGTTGGTTTAAAGCTTACTAAACCTGCACCGGCATTAACGAAGAAGTTAATAGCATTTTTACGGCGTAAGTAATCAACAGTAGCAACGTTTACAACGCCACTGATAGTTCCTTGCCAAAATTTGGTAGAATAACCAACGTAGTTGTTACCGGTAACACCATCAGTAATGTAAGGAACGTTACCAGAATTACCTTTTACCTTGCCACCGTTTAAATCTAATTGCAAAGCAAAAGAGTGTGCTAATTGTTTTTTAACGTCGATACCGAAACCTAAGTCAACTTTGTGGCCATTGAAGTCACTTGATCCGCCTGTTGCAAGCGCGCCTGAAGTTGCACCAACGTTAAAGCCAATACTCCAGGTATTGTACTGTCCGCTACCGCCAAATACCTTGGCTGTAGTTGTAGTCGATGACTCTGTGGTTTGAGCGTTTGCTGCGCCTATAGCCATCAAAGAAACAAGAGAGAGACCGACTGTCTTTTTTAATGTAGAATAGTTCATAG
>JAQBOP010000110.1 GCA_028287975.1 Mucilaginibacter sp.
GTAAGAAAAGTTTTGGGGAGTAATAAATCTCAATTGCAGATCCAATTCATCGTTGAAACATTTTTGATAGTTATAATTGCTGTAATACTTGCAGCAGGTATTACAATTGTTGCATTGCCTTCCGTGGGCCGGCTTTTAGAACTTTCGCTTTCATTCAACATATTCAGCAATCCGGCAATTATTTTATTTCTTTTAATGGTAACAATTGTCGTAACCGCACTTGCCGGTTTTTATCCTTCTATTGTTTTATCACGTTTCAATCCGGTTAATGCTTTAAAGAGTAAACTCACATCAAATGCAAACGGAATTTCATTAAGAAGAGGGTTGGTGGTTTTTCAGTTCATCATTGCCCAGGCGCTTATCATCGGAACGCTCGTTATTGTAAAGCAGATGAACTATTTTATGGATCAACCCCTGGGTTTTGATAAAGATGCGATTATAAATATTCCTTACCGTGTAGACAGTGTCCGCATCAGCAAGATGGATTATATAAAGCAACAGTTATTGTCAGCAAACGGTGTGCAGGCAGTAAGCTTCAATTCCAACACCCCGGCCGAAAATGGTAATGATATGTGGAGCACACTTAAATTTAACCATGCAGGAAAAGAGTCAGGGTTTAAGGCCATCACCAAATTCGTCGACAACGGGTATGCGCCGGCTTACAAGTTACGTTTAATAGCCGGAAGAAATTTGCAGCCTTCCATGATGACAAAAGAATTTTTAGTGAATGAGTCGATGCTGAAAAGTTTGGGGATCAGAAATCCTGAAGACATATTGAATAAAGAAATAAGCATATGGAACGACCAGATAAAATGCCCGGTTGTTGGCGTATTGAAAGATTTTAATGACAGGTCTTTTCGTCAGGAGCTTGCGCCATTGATTATGACCACAGACATCGCAATGTATAGCCAGGTCAGTATAAAACTGGCAACCACAAATATTTCTTCTACGTTGCAATCTGTTAAAAAAATATTTGAGCAAACATTCCCCGATTTTGTTTATGAATACAAGTTTTTAGATGAAAAAATTGACAGTTTTTACAAACAGGAAATACAGTTAGCAGCTTTGTATAAAATTTTTGCCGCCATCGCCATATTTCTTAGCTGTCTTGGGTTGTATGGTTTAGCCTCATTCATGGCAGTGCAGCGAATAAAAGAAGTTGGTATTCGTAAAGTACTTGGCGCTACTGCAGGCAATATCGTTTATTTGTTTTCAAAAGAATTTATCATACTCATTGCAATTGCCTTTGCCATTGCAACACCCATTGCATGGTATTATATGCACCAATGGTTGCAAGATTATGTTTATCGAATCAACATCAGTTGGTGGTTATTTGCCGCAGGCGGACTTGCTGCAATAATTATTGCACTTGCAACGATAAGTTTCCAGGCAATAAAAGCAGCAACAGCAAACCCGGTGAAGAGTCTGAGAAATGAGTAGGCATTTTGCAGGGGCAGTTGAGATATCACTAACAGAGGATCTAAACAAAAGGATATGAACCTAGCAGGGTCTTCCACAGGCCTATGAGAGACCCTGCGGCGACATAAAAAGATGTGCTGAAGCAATACGGTTTGGAAGGAGTGTAATGGGGGTCATAAGTCGAAAGCCTCAAGTCGAAAGATTTGCGCCTTTTTTTATGATCTTGCGTTCAGCGTTCAGATTTTTGCGCAGATGAACGCTTGATTGTCAAATCATTACATTTTATTGAGTACTGACAAACCACTGTCAGTACTTTTATTCATCGCAAATGCAAATCTGCTGACTTGTTAAAGTCGGAACGGAGCATCCGGACTAACGGCCGTCGTTCCTCTAGAATCAACACACATTAACCCCTACGAGTTCGCATACGCAGCTGCAAATTCTTTTGCAAAGTCTTTCAGCTTAATTGGGCTCAACTCAGGCTTGTGTTTATAGTAATCTACAGCCATTTCTCCGCTTGCAATAGCTGTGCCCATTTCCACTAAGTTTTCCGCGACATTCTGTGCCAAACCTGCCTGCAGCATCCCGTTAAGGGCGTCTTCATCTTTAAATTTAACCCATTGCAAATCTGGTTTTCCGATGGCGTTACCAAGTACTTTTGCTATTTCGCTGGTGTTACATTCGTCGCCGGCTATATAGCGAATGCTTTTCCCTTTAAAATCAAGTTTCAATAATTCTTCAGCTGCAACCGCGGCTATATCATTCGGGTGCACCATTGGTAGGGTTACGTCGCCGTAGTTACTGCCGATAATACCTATGTGTTTAACCATATCTATGTTTCCCAACAGGTTATAATAAAAATAAGCAGGCCTCAAATGCCTCAGGTCAATCCCTTCAAGTGCATTTAGTTCTTGTTCAACAAAATGAAGACCACTTACCGGCCCGCATCCTTTTGGCATATGTGCTCCCATACTGCTTAAATTCACCACCTTTTTTACGTCTGCTGCTTTTATGGCCGCCGCATAGTTTTTACCAATGCTGTGGATGTACGCTTTCCAGTCTTTCGCATCCCATTTTGGCGGTACCATGGTATAAATGGCATCGGCCCCTGCAAATGTTTTGGTAAGAAAGGCAACATCTTCAACTGAACCTATCGAAGCTTTTGCACCTAAATTTTCAATTTGTTTTACCTTGTCATCATTGCTGCTGATTATGGTAACATTATGACCTGCCTTAATGAGCTGCTCACTAAGCGGTTTACTGATATGGCCTGTTGAGCCTGTAATAATGTATTTCATGTTTTTTTTATTTGATGCAAAGTATATTAGCACTTACTTTTCTACAAGTACTAACCAAAAAGCAGATATAAAATGTACGCAGTTAAAGAACAGCAACAAACCAACTAAATAAAAGTGTTGCCACAGAGAGGTGTCCGGTTAGCTATACGCTTAGTAAAATAGGCGGCAAGTGGAAACCGCTGATTATTTACAAGTTAACAACACGCCGATGAGATATGGGGTATTAAAAAAAGCGTTCACCGAAAATTTGAGGATTTTTTATTTTACATCACCGAACTTGAGTGTGTACACTCCAAATTATTTTCGGTTAAGCGGGGACGTTTAACCGGGCGGGTTGGGCCACTCCGCTTGAAAATACTAACTTGTGATTAGAAACGTCATAAGCTTGAAATTCAACGTGCGATACCTCAAAAAGTGAATGTAAAAATTTAACCCCGGGTCTCATTATATAAATATACAAGGAAAATTAATTGATTTGACATCGTCGTCCGAAGTTTATAAACTTCGAACAGCGGGGGTTATTAATTATCTCTTGTCAGCAAGCAACTCAGAAGTCTGAACCAATTTAACAGCCATTACCCTTAGAATCATTCTAAATAATTTTTAGAATCCAAATTGCACTTCTATATTTGCGCTTAATTAGACTTAATCTAAATAAATACAAGTGAAAGTGATAACTACTAAAATTACCTTTTTATTACTGATGCTCTGTGGCATCGCTAAGGCAGATGACCTGTATAACGGCAAAATTTCAGGTACCGTTAAAACTTCCGATGGAAAACCAGCACCCTATGTAACCGTTGCTGTTAAAGAACTAAACCGGGCCACCAGTACCAAAGAGGATGGCAGCTATACCATAAATAACATTAAATCTGGCACCTATACATTGAAAGCGTCCTTCATCGGCACAATAGCTCAGGAAAAAACTGTTATTGTTAACGCTTCAGGAACTACCGTGACTGACTTTATTTTAACCGAAAATGCTTCGCAATTGCATGAGGTAAGCATCAAAGCGAATAAAGAAACAGTGAATAAACCTCTGTCTGTTGATAAAGCGGGTATCCGCGCATTGGACCTGCCGCAAAGCACCGGCACGGTAACCAGCCAGGTCATCCGTGATCAGCAAATCAACCGTTTGGGCGATGCGGTTAAAAATGTAAGCGGCGTGTCGTTAACGCAAACCCGGGGCGGCGTTGGCGAAACATTCTCGGCGCGGGGTTACAGCATAGGCCTTACCGGCGCATCCGGCAGTATTTTTAAGGATGGCGTATTAACTAATACAGCGGGGTTCCCCGAGGCGAGTACTTTGGAATCGGTAGAAGTATTGAAAGGCAGTGCGGCCCTGCTGTATGGTAATGTTTCTTCGGGACTTATCATCAACATGGTAACCAAAAAGCCGCAGTTTGAAAACGGCGGCGAGGTTTCTGTGCGCTACGGTAGTTACCATATGTTTAAACCGGGCTTTGATGTTTACGGGCCTGTCAGCCAGGGTGTGGCATTCCGTCTGATAGGTGTTTACGAGAACGATGGCAGCTACCGTAATCATGTGTATACTGAGCGTAAATACGCCAACCCATCCTTGTTATTCAACCTGGATAAAAAAACGACTTTATTAATTGAAGGCGACTACCTTCGCGAGAGCCTGACACCTGATTTTGGCATCGGCTCATTAAACAACGGGCAGGCCATCCCTACCATAGTGCCGCGTTCGCAATATATCAATACCTCGTGGGCTTATAGCCACATGAACCAGTTTTCGGCTATAGCAACCTTGAATCATCAATTTAATGACTACTGGCATTTAAATGTTATTGCCTCCGGGCAGGGAACTGATATCGATTCTTACCAGGCCAGTTTGCCAAACAACGTAAGCGCAACCGGAGAATGGACAAGAGGGCTGGCACGGGCCAATACCATAGAAAATGATTATACCGGGCAGGTCAATTTAACCGGAAAATTTAAAACAGGTGCCCTAACCCATCAACTACTGATTGGTACAGATGCCACAAAAGTTTTAAATATAAGCAATGGCTATAGTATCGGCGGACGTAATATCAATACCTATGTTTATGATAAAATAAATACCATCGACCTGACCAAATATTCCCAGCGTACGGATATTCCTTTTGCACTGGATACGGCGCGTATCACCGCTCCGGTTTATCGTTTTGGTACTTACGCACAGGACCTGATAAGTCTTACCGATAAGATCAAAATTTTGGCGGGCATCCGGTGGTCATGGCAACAAACCTATCAAACCAGCATCAAATACCTGCAAAAACAAACAATGGGTAATGGTACTGCAATCACACGGTACGATCAGGCTTTTTCGCCAAAAGCGGCCCTGATTTATCAGCCTGTTCCAACCAGCACTGTTTATGTAAGTTACAGCAATAATTTTATAGTGAACAGTGGTACCGATGTAAATACGGGCCAGGGATTAAAACCGTCTATTGTAAATCAATATGAGGCAGGGCTAAAAAACCTATTTTTTGATGGCAAGATCAGCGCCAATCTAAGCATCTATCATATTATTAACAGTAACCTGGCCGTTGTGGCGCCTTTCAGGGCAGATGGTACAATTAATAGTGATAATACGATTAAACAACTTAATGGCGAAACAACCAGCGATGGTTTTGATGTTGATATTACGGGAACACTTTCAAGGAATTTTTATTTTATAGCAGGCTATTCTTATAATAATGCCCGGTATACAAAAACTTCGGGCTTAAAAGGATCGCCGGTTTTGGGGGAAAGATTAGTCATTAGTCCGGTACATACCGCCAACGCTTCTGTTTTTTATACATTTACTAACCCAACCTTAAAAGGATTTAAAGTTGGAGCCACCGCATTTTATACAGGTTCACGCATGGCAGGTTATAACAATACAGTCGGACAAGCGCAAGCTTATAGCCGGTTACTTCCTGTCGGTGGTTTTGCCACGCTGGACGTTTCTGCCAGCTATACCTATAAAAAAATCTCGCTGCTGGCAGGTATGACTAATATTGCCAATACGTTAAACTATTTGATACACGATAATTATAGCATTACACCAATTGCTCCGAGGCAATTTTTGACAACCTTGACTTATAAGTTTTAAATTCACATTTATGGTGTCACTGCCGCCTGGCCGCCTATAAAGCCCCGCTGTCCGTAGAC
>JAQBOP010000118.1 GCA_028287975.1 Mucilaginibacter sp.
GCATTAAATTTACAATAACTTTAAACTAACTATAACTGCATGAAACGAATCGATAACTTTAAAACTATAATTGATAAGTACGATATTATCTTTTTCGACGCGTTTGGTGTGTTAAAAAATTACGAGGGCCTGGTACCGGGCATTGGTAAAACATTTGATTATCTTAAAGAACAAAATAAAGAATATTATATAGTTACCAATGATGCATCACGTAGTCCGGCGCAGTTAGCTGATTCATATCATAAAAAAGGCTTACATGCCATAACTCCCGACAGGATCATATCATCAGGGATGCTGACCAAAGAATACCTCGACCTTAAAGTAGAGGGTGGGATAGTAGCTTACCTGGGCACCGAAGACTCCGCTCATTATATTGAAAGTTTAGGCTTTCATACCATACCGATCAGCCAGGTAAATAGTACCAATATTGATAATGTTAACGCGGTTATATTTTTGGATGATGAAGGGTTCGACTGGCGTAACGATCTGAATATTGCTGTAAATTTATTACGCAGGCGTACTATACCCGCAATTGTAGCCAATACAGATAATGCTTACCCGGTTACTGTAGCCGATGTATCCATTGCTATAGGGGGCCTTGCAACAATGATGGAGATCGTAGTCGGAAAGAAATTTATACGTTTTGGCAAGCCGGATTCCCAAATGTTTATGTTTGCTTATGATCTGATCCGCGATTACCGGCCCATCAGTAAAAAAGAAATTGTAATGGTAGGCGATACACTGCATACGGATATTTTAGGTGGTAATAAGTTTGGTTTAGATACAGTATTGGTATTGTCGGGCAATACACTTGCCCATGAGGTAGATAACAGGATCACCACAACCGGAATAGTACCCACCTACATCTGTGAGAGTGCAGTTGTAGAAAAAGATATGTTTTAACTTTTAATACTATGGCATACAATCCAGCTGCTATAAAAATACCCGATGCTGCGGCATTCAGTACAATAATTGACGGTAAACAAGTTCAATTATATCAGCTTAAAAATAAAGCAGGCATGCAGGTGGCTGTTACCAATTATGGTGCTTACCTGGTTGGTGCCTGGGTGCCAAACAGAGCTGGCGATCTAACCAGCGTTATAGTAGGGTTTGATACCATTCAAGGCTTGTTAAAACAAGAATGTTATTATGGCGCGGTTGTAGGCAGATATGCCAACCGCATAGCTGGCGGTAAATTTACTTTGGACGGTAAAGAATATAATTTAGCCATAAATAATGGCCCGAATAGCCTGCACGGTGGTGAAGATAATTTTAGCCTTAAAGTTTGGGACGCAGAACAAACCGATGCGCGAACTGTGGTATTAACCCTTTTTTCTGCGGAGATGGAAGAAGGCTACCCCGGTAATTTAAAAGTTAAGGTAACTTATACGCTAACTGATGATAATACCCTAACGATAGCTTACGAAGCTACTACCGATAAAACCACCATCATTAATTTAACCAACCACGCCTATTTTAACCTAAACGGCGAGGGCAATGGTGATATACTGGATCACGTATTACAAATAAATGCGAATAGCTATACGCCGATCAATGAAAATATGATCCCAAGTGGTGAAATAGCGACAGTTAAAGGTACTCCGTTTGATTTTAATGAGCCAGAGAAAATTGGCACAAGAATTAACCTGGATAACGAACAACTAAAAAACGCCAACGGTTATGACCATAATTTTGTGCTGAACCGGCATGAATACAATACACCTGTTTCCACGGTTATTGGTAATAAAACCGGGATAAAAATGGAAGTTTTTACAGACCAGCCCGGTATGCAACTTTACACCGCTAATTTTACACCCGGAACCAATACCATCAGGGGAAATGCTAAAGATAACAGGCAAACGTCCTTCGCTTTGGAAACGCAGCATTTTCCTGATTCTCCTAATCAACCTCAATTTCCATCGACTGTTCTTAAACCCGGCGAGGTTTATAGTACCTACACCACTTTTAAGTTTTCCGAATAGTCTACTTTAAAAGTCTCCCCAACCGGGGGAGATTTAGAGGGGGCTAAATCGGCTTCATCTTATTGCAATCAAATAACACATTGTTGTGTTAACTTTATGGTTTCTAATAGGGGGATATCATTGCTAACAGATAATCACGGCCGGGTAATTAATTATATGCGTCTTGCGGTAACAGACCGATGCAATCTGCGTTGCTTTTACTGTATGCCTGAAGACGGCTTGAACTGGCTATCGCGCGCAGAGTTAATGAGTTACGACGAAATGATCCGTACCTGTACTTTGCTGGTAAAAATGGGTATCGAAAAGATCCGCATTACCGGTGGCGAACCTTTTGTGCGTAAGGATATCATGCAGTTGTTAACCAGTCTGTCGAAATTAGACGGGTTAAAAGAGTTGACCATGACCACCAATGGCGTATTAACCGCGTCGCACGTCGCAGAAATGAAAGCGCTGGGGATCAATTCTGTTAATCTTAGCCTGGATACTTTGGACGCTAACCGCTTTTTTACTATTACGCGCCGCGATGAGTTTGCCAATGTGATGAACACCTTGGATGAATTGCTGAAGCACGATATCGAAGTAAAAATAAACGCGGTAGTGATGGATGGCAAAAATACGCAGGATATCATCCCGATGGTGGAGCTGACAAAGCACCTGCCCGTTAGCGTACGTTTTATTGAAGAAATGCCTTTTAACGGCGATGGCCATATTTACAATGGTTTACAGTGGGATCATGTGCGGATACTGAACGAAATAGAAACACATTATCCAACGATCAGTAAATTGGTTGACCCGGCATATTCAACGGCTTATAATTACCAGGTCCCGGGGCATAAGGGTACAGTAGGTATAATCGCCGCCTATTCGCGGACATTTTGCGGTACCTGCAATCGGATTCGCATAACGCCACAGGGGACTTTGAAAAATTGCTTATATGATGATGGCGTGTTAAATATTAAAGATCTGATTAGGTCGGGTTTAAGTGATGCCGAAATAGAGAAAAACTTACTAAAAACTTTTAGCCATAGGCCTGTAGATGGATGGGAAGCTGAACGCTTACGTGTTGAGAAGACAGGGGTCCATGAATCTATGGCCACTATTGGTGGATAAAATAATATAACCTATGATAACGGTTCAACAAGCCGAACAAATTATACTTGAAAATGCCGGCGATTACGGCGCGGAAATAGTTTTGTTTGACGAAGCTTTAGGCAGGGTATTAGCCGAAAATATCAAAACAGACCGTGACCTGCCCGCCTTTAACCGCGTAACTATGGACGGTATTGCCATCAGTTTTAAAGCGGTTGAACAAGGCATAAAGACTTTTACGATAAAAGCGACCCAGGCTGCAGGTGATACTCCTGCGGAGATAGAGGGCTTAAATGAGTGCATAGAGATCATGACCGGTGCCGCATTGCCCGGTTCGGTTGACACAGTTATCCGTTATGAGGATTTGGAGATAAAAGACGGTAAAGCAACCCTGCTTACCTGCGAAATAAAAAAAGGGCAGAACCTGCACTTAAAAGGCGCTGATAAAAAACAAGGCGAAATCATTCTTACACCCGGACAGTTAATAACTCCTGCAGTTATCAGTCTGGTAGCATCGGTTGGCGAAACGGAGCTGCGGGTTAAACGGATCCCAAGGGTAGTGATCTTATCATCCGGCGATGAGTTGGTCGAGGTAGGGGCAACACCTTCAGCTTACCAAATCAGAAGGTCAAATAGTTACATGTTGCAGGCAATTTTAGCACAGCAAGGCTTAAAGGCAACAGTAAAACATATTCCCGACGACCCGGAAATCATTAAACAGCAATTAGGTTTATGCCTTCAAAATTTTGATGTGATCTTATTGAGCGGCGGCATATCAATGGGTAAATTTGATTATATCCCGCAAGCGTTGAAAGAATTACAGGTTACACAACTGTTCCACAAAGTACAACAGCGCCCCGGCAAGCCATTTTGGTTTGGCAGGCACAATAATGGAGTAGTGGTATTTGCTTTCCCGGGTAACCCGGTAGCTTCTTTTATGTGTACGCAGCGGTACTTTATTCCCTGGTTAAATGCCTCATTGGGTTTATCGCCTAAAAAGAATGTGTATGCTATTTTAAATGAGGATTTTTCATTTCAACCGCAATTAGAATACTATCTGCAGGTTAAACTTAATTTCAATGAACAGGGACAATTATTAGCTACGCCTGTTGAAGGAAATGGTTCAGGCGATTTTGCTAACTTAGCAGATACAGACGCGTTTATGGAACTACCTTTGGAGAAAATCATTTTTAAAAAGGGTGAGATTTATAAAGTATGGATATTTAATCAACTGTAATAATGAGCGATTTTTCCCATATTGACACAGCAGGCAAAGCCACCATGGTTGATGTTTCTGAAAAAACGATCACCAGGCGGTCGGCTACCGCGCGCAGCATTGTGTACCTGCCCGATGAAGTTTTAGCACAACTGACCAACGGTGATCTGCAAACAAAAAAAGGTTCGGTATTTCAAACAGCCATAATTGCCGGTATTATGGCGGCAAAAAAAACCGGCGATCTGATCCCGCTTTGCCATCCGTTAGGTTTAGATAATTGCAAGATCGACATACAACTAAATGATGATCAGGAAGTAGTTATAGATTGCACCGCCACCATTACTGCAAAAACCGGCATCGAGATGGAGGCTTTGGTAGGTGCCAGTATTGCTGCGTTGACTATCTACGATATGTGTAAGGCGCTGAGCCATGATATCATTATAAAAGAAACGAAGCTTATAGAAAAAACAGGAGGTAAACGTGATTTCAAAAGAGAATAACCAGTTTGCCGGCGGGCACAAAAAGCACGCATCACTTGCCAGGCCCGCTATCGGTAATTTCGGGCGTAACGAATGGGCAATAGTTGGCGCACCATGTATCAATATCAAACTTTTAGCTGCCAATGTTATTGCTGCCCTGTCGCCCCTATATAAATGTGCTTACGCGGATACTTCGCATAATGATGAAATGACGCAGCTGCCCGGCCGCTTAGCCAGCGGCGCTGTTTTAGAATATACAGATCAGCTTAATAATCATCAGTTTAATTATAGTTCGGCTTTACAGCCGGTAAGTTTTAAACAACAATTTGCCAATGCCGACATGGTATTGGTTAATGGTAACCATCAGCAGGCCAAAGCGCAGGTAGTCATTATTTACGACAGTAAGATGTCGTCCCTGCAAAAGCGGATAGAACAATTAACCAATGTTGAGCTGATCTTGCTTGCTGACAATGTAGACGATGTATTTGATTTTATAAAAGAAGCTTTACCCAACTGGCAGCAAATCCCCGTTTACCGGCTGGATGAAACCGAAAATGTCATCAACTTTTTTAAAGCTAAAATGCAGCAGGCTAAACCTGTATTAAATGGTTTGGTATTGGCAGGCGGACAAAGCGTGCGGATGGGTACAGACAAGGGCGCGCTGAACTGGTATGGTAAAGAGCAGCGTTATTATATGGCCGACCTGGTAAAGCAGTATTGTGAAGATGTATATATCTCCTGTCGTGCAGAACAAAAGCAGGAGATCATTGCCGGCTACAATACGCTACCGGATACTTTTACCGGGTTAGGGCCATTTGGCGCGATCTTATCCGCATTTCGTGAAAAGCCGGATGCCGCCTGGTTAGTTGTAGCATGTGATATGCCGCTGCTTAACGGCGATACATTTGATCACCTGATAAAAAACAGGGATCCTTCATCTATAGCTACCGCTTATGAGAGCTCGTTTGATGGTTTCCCTGAACCGTTGATTACTATCTGGGAACCCAAGAGCTACCCGGTATTGTTGTCGTTTTTGTCGCAGGGGTATTCATGCCCGCGCAAGGTTTTG
>JAQBOP010000133.1 GCA_028287975.1 Mucilaginibacter sp.
GGGAAACTTATAAAAAGAAACCGCAACTACTGGCTTAAATAATACTGCTGTAAAAAATTCAGGGCGCCTTATTATGATCTGATAATAAGGCGCCTATGCTGTTTTGAGGCACAGATTTTAATTTGCATATGAAAGTTTTAATTATCGGGCCGTCCGGCTCGGGTAAAACATTTGTGGCTAAATCACTTCAACGTGCCGGGATCAATGCTTTTGATGCTGATGATATTGAAGGATTATCAAACTGGTATGATCAAAACGGTAAAAAAGTTGAAGCGCCAATAACAGCCGGCGAAGCCATAAACAATCATTACTCTTTTTTGTGGAGCAGAAGATTTTTGGTTGGTTTTTTAGCAGAATTTGATGATGTTTACGTGTTTGGCGGCTCGGGCAATGCGTCGAGCATGTTTGATCTGTTCGACAAAGCATACTGTCTTAAAATAGATCCTGAATTGCAAAAGGAACGATTAAGAAGTCCCTTACGCACGACGCCGCTGATGGATGCCAATGATGAGGGCCCGGTTATTTGGGGAGCCTGGTTTGAAGAAATGGCTAAAGAGAAAAATATCCCCTTCATAGACGCGTCAAAAACACCGGAACAAATCTATCAGATCATCAGCCGACACAGACTATGTTGATTATCAACGCGATAAGGACAATATGAATTAAAAAGCCTGCAAATCCGTAATTTGCAGGCTTTAGCTTTATGGTGTAAGTTGTATTACTTTACTGTATAATTGTATACTTTACGGCCAAGTTCGCCGGCGGCATTGATACCTTCTACAACAACAGCGTATGACCCCGGGCCGTCAGCATTGTAAAAACTGAAAGATGTTTGGCCATTAGCATCGGTTTTTAAACTTGGGTTCCAATAAACAGTCGAGCGTAAGTCGGGTAATTTATCAGCGTTTCCTGGAGCTCCATACTTTGGCGAATAAAATTCGCGCACTTTGTTAAATCCTTTTGGGGTTATATTAGTAATGCTTGGGTTATATTGTTTACGTGATGTGCCTAACTTGGTAAGAATAAGTACCGCCGGCCCGCCTATTTCACTTATCAATGCCTGATTTGTTCTTACCATCTCAATCTTTGCCACATCTTCGGGCTGTACACTTCCTTCCAATATTTCAGACACTTCATCCGGATTGGTGATTTTTCTTCCGTCAAGGATAAGTATTAAAGTTTTTTCGCCAGAAGTTTGGGCTCTCAGATCCTTAATGGTAGTATAGCCCATGTTAGATTGAACCATTACCCCCGGTAACCTGGCCTGTAATGCCTGGCCGAGCGTAATATAATCTTCAGGGTTTGGAATGGTTATTACCTGTTCGGCTGACACTTCAGGTATCTTAAACATGCCCTGCGGCGTAATATTGGCGTCTTCTTTTACCTTTCTGGCCCGTATACGTACTTCTCTTAATCTTTGCACTTTATCTAACTGACCTGATTTTTCATATATATCATCCAGCTTTTTGCCGTTTTCAAGATAGGCTTTTAGCGTACCATTAATGTCTGTACTTAAGTCAGGAAAGTTTTTGTTTTTATTAATCCTGAGTCTTGGTAGAGTATCTAAAGTAATGATGGTCTTATCGCTGTTTTTTGCAGTTCTTGCCTGTATGGTTAATTTAAGACTATCCCGTAAAAATATTTTGTCGAATTTAAAATGTCCATTTGCATCTGCCGTGGTAGTTTCAGCAATATTTCCCCTTAAAGATAATAAGGTGATATTGGCATTTGGTAATACTTTATTACCAAGTGTTGTTGCCTTGCCGGATATTGAGGCAGTAAGTGGTTCGGCCGGAAAAATTGGGTTTGTATTTGCAGGACTAATTATTTCTTTCCAGGTAAACCTGCGGTAACCCTGCGTAAGCATTAAATTATCTAAAGCCTTGTCAGCATCCTCACCCTCATTTGCAAAATAGTAGTTCGGTTTTTCCACATAACCCTTCAAATCAGATGAAAGCAATATGCTTGAAAAAATGGTGGTTACATCATTTTCATTTATAGGTACTTTGGTTTGATCAATCACTGATACAGAAAAGTTGCCGCCAAAGGCGCCTTTACCTTTACTGTCTTTCGCTTCAAGATCTATTTTTATAGGTTCTTTGCTGGTATAGCTGTTTTTTTGGCTTTTAACATCCAGTTGCATTATGTCACTACTTTTAATAAAGGCCACGCGTTCATTTAACGGCTCGCCTGTAGCATTAAAAATAGTGAATTGAGTAATACCGGTTGGGAATAGTTTTTTCTCTAACCATATAGAAGTACTTGCCTTGCCTATTTTTACCGGCGCCGCTACAATTACTTCGCCGCTGGTTTGCGCAATAAAGCTTAGCGTAGGAGCTTGGGTTACCTGGTTGGCCGATGCACCAATTCTTACAAGAACACTATCTTTATTGGGCTGAGAAACACTTAATACAAAGCCATCATCTATTGCTTTTGGCAACGCAAAAGTTTTATTGCTGCCGTCAGGAAAACTGATCTTCGCGCTATATGATTTTCCGGCCTCCGGCCTTAAAGAAAAGCTACCCATTCCGGCATGCAAGGTTTCAATGGTAGCTACTTCATTACCTCCCTCATCAACCACAGTACCTTTTGCGGCAACTCCCAGCCCATCTACCCCCACGGCTTTAAAACCAACATGCGACGATACGCTATTAACCAAATTCCCACTTTCAGGAAAAAATTGTATATCGCTTTGTGATAAAGCTGCTTTTAAAGGAAAATCACGACTTACTGCTTGTTTGTCATTCCCTGCAATTACAGTCCTGATATATGACCCGTTCAAGTCAACATGATGGTCATTTTCAATATTTACCTGTAATGTTCCTAAGGCATTGGTTTTATCCGTTTTAGTATACACCACGTTATTATTAATAACTATCTGGTAACGTACATCTCGATCTGCAAGAGCTTTACCATCCTGAGTAGTGTAGTTTAGTAATGCTGTTAATACCGGTTTACTATCTGTGCCTTTATACTGGTAATTTACTTTTGATACTATATCATCATTTGATAGATCGCCTATAGTAAATGTTTTGTCAAAGAAATAATCAGGGCCGGCATTACGCATCCATTGGGTATATGCTCTTATACGATAATTTCCTTCCCTCAAATCATCACCCAAAATAAAATCGCCCACTACCATACCAGTAGTTACAGGTAGTTTTAGGGTTTTGACCAAAGAATCCCTATCTGTAATCAGATCTACATATAAAGCGCCACTTAGTGCAGAAAGCTGGTGTCGGCTTCCTACGGTTACGTAACCTTTAAACCATATTGTATCACCCAGCACATAATAAGGTTTATCCATATGTAGGTATACTTTTTCCTGGGGAGTGGTGTCGGCCCACTTTTGTAATGCCGCAACTAATTTGTCTACAGGGTCATCGCCTTTAGGGATAAAAGCAAAAAGTAATAATGCCGAACAGAAAAGTCCGATTTTAATAGAAAGCTTATTTAATTTCATAATATAGGTAATAGGTTAGTTTTTGCTATAGGTTTATTTAGGTACACTAAGGGGTGTATACCTTTTGTTTTTCATCAGGGTATAATACTGTAAAAAAACATAATTAATTGATAGAAAAAAAATAATAATAGAAAGAATTTTAGTTGTAATGATTTATACATCTAAACTAATAAGATAAACATTCAAAATAGATAAAATATTCAATATATGTAAGCGTCTTGGTTTTAAGTAAATCGGCTTACACTACATTTTATAGACTATAAATAGAATTGTAGCCACTTATAGTATTAAGCGACTACGAAGGTTGCCGGGTTGATAATTATTCTGCAAGTTCAATGCTTTTTTGTGACCTAAGTTATTAATATATAGGTGCGTGTGCTATTTTGTAGACGCATTTTAAACTGTTTTTTTATTGTTGCACAGTCAATAATTCTAATTTTCTATACAAAACCACAGTTTTTGACCTTTTTTCATGAATTTTTAAGAATAATTTAAAATTTATTTGGAACATATCAAATTATTATTTGTATCATTGTCTAAGAGAATAGCAGATAGCAGAAGCGGTTGCCTATTCTCGTACCAATTATAAGTATACCAATTATATTTTTTGTTGCCCTAATACAATCAATTTATTTACTATTATAAACCAGCTATGATCAAAATTTTACAAAAACCCTTCGGAGTGAATCCTCCCGGCACTGCTTACTATCAATTACTGAAAAAGAACCGACTGACGGGTGTTAGTATCGATTTTCTTTCGGCTAAATTTTAATAGTCTAAGCCAGCTAAAGAGATTCTATATTTCAATTCCGGTATAATAAAATTAATCTTTCTGTACAGATTGAGTAAACCTTGTTGTGCCAGATATTAAATATTCTACTATACAAACAATTAATAAACAGTTTTTTAATCAGTTAATACTTAATTATCTGTTATGCGCATTATTGCAATTATAACTTTCCTGGGTGTGCTATGTACAACAACGTACTCCTACGGCAATACGGCTATGTATGCACGTGCCTCAAATCGCATCATTATTAAAGGGGGTGCTCCATTAAAGTACGCCCGAAAGATTGGTCGAGACACTGTCGCTAAAGCTAAAAAAGACACTACAACGAGTGATTCGGCTATAGTTGTCACTGCCTCTTTTAAAAACGCTATTGCGACAAGACTACAATCTTTTACCAATAATGTTGATCCCGACAAATTAACAAGCTATCCAGCTGTTTCTTTACAACAGTATTTAAAGGGACAGGCTGCGGGTGTATATGTAAATGAGTCTACCGGTGAACCCGGAACGGTTCAAAACATGTTTATACATGGTACATCGCAACCTTTGTTATCTGCTCGCGAAGCTTATTCAACACAGCCATTGGTTATTTTAGACGGTGTTGAGTTGGTTGCAGATCACCCTTTTGGTTTTGATATACAGCAATATAAGCAAAATGAAATTGGCCCGGCAACAAATACGCTGGCATTTGTAAATATGGCTAATATTGAATCAATGCAGGTTTTGAAAGGGTTAGAAGGAACCGGTATTTACGGGCCTAAGGCGGCTAATGGCGTTATCTTATTAACAAGTAAAGGTGCCAGCAAAAAAAGAAGAATTACTTTTGATTCTTACGCCGGCGTAGCAACCCCTCAATCTGTTACTACCATTAACGGCCAGTTTGAAAGTAACTTCAGAAAACAGTTTTATAATAAATATACAGCTACAGGAAGTTTTTCAAACCTTGATTCTTATCCTTTATTTTTAAGTGATTCTTTAAATAATGCTTTTTATGGCCCATCTAACTGGAACGATTTGTATTATGGCAGCCAGGCAATTTTCGGTGTAAATGCCAGTATAAGTGGTGGTGATGAGCGTGCTAACTTTAACTTTCAGTTAGGAGACACAAAAAGTGGCGGAGTTGCTGATAAAACGGCTCTTACTCGTTATAATGCACGTTTCTTGCTAAATATGAAGCCGTTAAATTGGTTTACATTCAGCGCGATGGTTACAGCTAACCAACTTTTGCGCGATGGTAACAAAAATGTTCGCGACCGGCTGGAGCAAATTAATTATTTGCCGGATTTGAGTACGCCGCTTGCTCCTAATAAAGACGTCTACAGCGACTACTTAAGCCAGTTCACCAAAGGCTTTGATAAAAATAAAACAAATTTATTTGCAGGTTATGTTAAGGCTGCTATAGACTTAGGTAATTTTAAATTTGTAACCTCTTATAATGTTGATTATAATGAGGGGTATCGCGATATTTTCTACCCAAGAACGTTATTGCAAACTACTAATTACGCGTCCGATTATTTTGGATACAATATTCGTACAGCGGTAAATAACCTGGCTACTTACGATTATAAGTTAAATGATGATAATAAATTCAACTTCTCATTAGGGAACACATTTGAGTACGATACTTATAGATATACTTATGATTATGCATATAAAGGCAGTACTGATTTTATCAAAATCAATTTATTAAATTCTGATCCTAACAATGTAAATTATCTTACTTCTCAAGTATTTCAAAGCCAATTGATCTATAAGTTTTTAGATAAAACAAAAAATACCCAGGTTGCTTTTTACGGAAAGGCAGACTACTCTTTTAAAGATAAGTATAGCTTGTCGGCTATGCTGAGGGCAGACGCTTCATCTAATCAACAACCTACAAATCGTTGGTTTTACTCTCCGATATTTAGCGCGGGTTGGGATTTGAAAAAGGAGTTCTTTGCCGAAAAGAATGACGTATCAGCGCTTAAATTACAAGCAAGCGCGGGCAGAATGGGTAGATATGAAAACTTCGACAACTATGCACAAGGTCCTCAATACACAGCATTTATTGGTTACGCTGGTAATTTAATTACTCCTGGATATTCCGGTCTTAGTACCATGACCCGCCCTTACACAGCCGGTTATGTACCATATGGTTTAAAATGGGCTTATACCGATCAGGCTAGTCTGGGTTTAGACGCCGAAGTTTTGAATAAACGTTTATATTTAAGCTTAAACGGCTACTACAAACATGATAAAAACATGTTATTGGGTATTCCTTCAGCAGCCGAGTATGGATATACTTCTGTAATTCAAAATGGAATGGCTGTCCGTAATACGGGTTTAGACGCCGTTATCAGTGGTGTGATATTGCCATCTGAAAATAAATTCTCATGGAGGTCAAGCTTAAATGTTAATTTAAATCATAATGTGTTAACCGCTTTACCCGGTGGCCTACAACAAGTTGCAATTGGTGATAAATTGCTTAAAGTAGGCTCTGCTGTTGATAGCTATTGGTTACTAACAAATCAAGGTATATATAACACAGATGCTGAAGTTCCTGTGGCCGGTGGTAAAACAATGGCTTACAATGGTATTACCTTAAAAACCGGCGATCCTAAATGGAAAGACATTAACGGCGACAATGAAATAACAAATGCTGATAAAACCTTACAGGGACATGCTTTACCTACTGTATCAGGAGGCTGGAGCAATGATTTTGCTTATAAAAAATGGAGCTTAAATTTAGATTTCTATTATAACCTGGGCCGTAAAGTATTAAACCAGGAAATGGCAAACAGATTTGACTTTTACAACCTTGACGGTGCGAACAATATCAGCTCTGTAAAAGAAATATTTTACTGGGAGAAACGGGGAGATTATTCAAAATATCCTATTTACAACCCTGCTAGTTCTGTAGACCCGTATCAAGTTAACCAGGATTTATTTTTAGAGAATGCTTCATTTATCAAATTACGTACTGTATCGTTAGGCTACGATCTGACAGAGAGTCTGAAAAAGAAGATCCCAAGTCTTCACAGATTTTATATTTATGCCAGTGTAAATAACGTGTTTACTTTAACTAAATATACTGGTCCCGATCCGGAACTTGTGGATTACACAGGCTATGACAATGGTTATGGTATGCAAATTCCAAGAACTTATTTAGTAGGAGTAAAACTGGATTTTTAAATTCATGATCGTAGACAAAAAAAATTGAATACTGTTTAAAATAAAGATGAAATGAAAAAAATAATTTTACTGAGTCTTATCTTTTTTACTCTTGTTGCTGATAGCTGTAAGAAGGCGCTTAACGTTACACCAACACGTGTTGTAAATGAGACAAATACTTGGAATACAATAGAAGACGCCCGCGCCGCTATAATGGGGGTGTATGGCCTAACCAGATCGGCTCTTGCCGAGAACAACGGCCATTGGATCTATGGAGATGTTAGGATGGGCAACTTTGCAAGCCCTAATCGCCAGGATCTGAAAGCTGTTATAAGCAATAACCTTAACGCGGAATATCCTGTGTTAAATGAACTTTCTAACTGGAGGAGATTTTACGCGATTATTAACGCCGCCAATATTTTTATGGAACGGATCCATGAAATTAAAGAAAAAGATGCGCGTTATACAGCAAATAACATGACTGTGGATTTGGCACAAGTTAAGTTTTTAAGGGCGTTCGCATATTTCTATATGATCAGAATCTGGGGCGACGTGCCTTTTATCACATCATCAAGAGAGGGAACTTTTGAAAACCAGCCCAGATCAGATCAAGGCGCTTTGCTAAACTATGTGCAAACACAGATGGAAGAAGCCGCTACGGATATGCCATACGAATATAGTCGTAATGATCTCCAACAGCCGGGCCTTTATTATAGTCGGGGAAATTGGAGTGGTATTTTAATTAAAAAGCTTGGCGCATATGCTATACTGGCGCAGGTGGCTGCCTGGGAAGGTAAATACACAGATGTAATTAGATATACCCAAAAGGTGTTGAGTGAGTATACTACAAGAGATGATCTGTCGCTTACCGGTACAAATACATTGACCGCTTCTAATGGCTTCTTTTATAACAATACAAGTGGTGGTAATGATAATCAATTATTCGCTTTTGGATTTGGTTGGAATGATCAAGAGGCAGCATTTACCGGAAATATTGAGTCGTTAGCTTTGGCAGCCCCTGTTGTCAACAAAAATATTCCTGATATTTATGTTCCAAAAGATTCTATTTTATCAATCTTTAAAGAACCGGGGGATGGCCGTTTTAATGTTGATACAAGCGGTGTAACACACTCTGATGCGCTTAACGCCCCAAATGTTAAGGGTTATTTTACAAACTTCCTTGGAAAATATCCAATCTTCGCTAAAATAAAGTGTATAATGGGGGGCGGGATCGATAATTCATTCAGATTGTTCTCAAGTGCTATCGTATTAACAAGGTTAGAAGACGTTTATCTTTTACGGGCCGAGGCATACGCTGTATTGGGCGAAAATGATCTGGCGATTGCTGACCTGAATACAGTTAGGCAAGAAAGATATAACGTGGATGATCATGGGCTTTCGCAAAACGATTATGTAGCTTATAGCGCTGGTTCAAGCGGGCCACTCGTAGATGCTATATTTAGAGAACGCCAAAAAGAGTTTATGGGCGAGGGTGATCATTGGTATGATAAGATCAGGATGGAAAAGATTAAACAATCCAACCCGCAATTCCTACAGTTAATCAGTTCAGGCGGTATTTACTGGCCAATATCACGTGATATTTTAGCTCAAAATCCTTTATTGACACAGAATTCATATTGGAAGTAATAATAGAAAGAGAATAGAGACATGAAAAGATCAATTTTATTCGGAAAATACTTAGTAGCAGTTATTGCAATTGCTCTTATAGTTCAAATGGGCTGTAAAAAGGAGAAAGGTTACTATGCCAGCAAGCCTGTTGCAAACACAAGCAGTTTAACTGCTTACGATTACTTAAAAAGTAAAACAGGCATTTACGATTCTTTGTTACTGGTAGTTAACGCATTACATTACGATATAACTTTAAAAGATAGCAGCGTTACCGTATTTGCACCATCTAACGCAAGCTTTACCCTTGCGCTTTCAAACTTAAATACTATCCGCGCAGGTCTTGGGCAGGATCCTATATATTTGAGTCAGCTTGCCGCGGGTGGCGATGGCATTGCTGACGCTAAGGCAAGAAACAAAGCTAACCGTGATAAAAAGCAATTAGACACCCTAGTGTCTATGTATATTGTCCGCAATCAATATGCGTCCAATGATTTCGCGATTGGCGATGGACAAACTGTAACCAGCGTGCGCAATAATTATCCGATGCACGGGCAACGTATTTACGCGGATGCTGAAGGATTTATGGGTGGCGGTTCGGCATTGATTCAATACGCTGACACTAAAAGGAGCATATTTGTTTCCACTTGGGCCACAGCCAATACATCTTCGGTAGATATTAAAACAAAAAACGCGGTTGTTAACCTGTTGAATAATGACCACGTATTTGGGTTTGATTCATTCGTAGCGCGTATGACCGTTACCCCGGCTCCACCAAGTGTTATTACTTTTGGTGTAGATACCTTGTTCCCTACATGGCCTGCAGCATCAGGATATACTGACGGACAAATATCAACCGGTGAGGTATTTAGAAATCTTTTTGATAATAACGTAGGCACTAAATTTATCTGTAACACTAATGGGTCAAACAACTGGTATGTAACCATGTGGTTTATACCCAAGACACCAACAATTGTTAATAGTTATTCATTAACCAGCGCTAACGACTCTAAAGGCTATAGGGAACGTGACCCAAGAAGCTTCAGGCTGGAAGGTACGCTTGATATGAACGCACGTTATAACCTCGCGGCACATTGGGTATCATTAGACGTACGCCAGGATCAGGATTTTACTACAAACTACCAGACAAAACGTTACGAATTTAATAACACTGTAGCTTACAGGGCATATCGCCTGGTTCTATTACAGATTGGTACTGGTTTAACATCACAGAATAACCTGTTCCAAATTTCCGAATGGACAATGAATTATCAAGATCCTAATCAATAAGAAATTAAAAGCTTAAAGTAAACACATTATGCAAAACACAATAAAATATAGAGCTTTTGTATTATTAACAGCAGTGATTGCTTTTTCAGGATGCAGAAAAATATTTAACCTGCCCACCGAAAAAAGTTACTTGAGTACACAAGCCTCCTACACGCAATCTGATTACCCCGTTATACTGGGTAGGACTAGCGTATTCAACAATGTATTCAATTCAGACAACTCAACATTTCCGATAAATTTTACGGTTACAAACCCCAGGTTTGGAGATGGCAGGGATGCCAGTGATATGTTGCAAAAACACCCTACATTAGTGTGGACCGAGGAATACACAGGCTTGGAAACCAGTTTGGCACAAATTAATGCCAAAAGGAAATTAGAGAACCACGCTCCTTTAGAAATAAGAGGTAATGGTGATATTATGTGGTGGAACAACGTTAGAAGTAAGGTTCGCGGTGGGACGTTTGATGCGGCCACTATTGATACACTTGTTTATCCGCAACAAAGAAGATATTTTGATGTTAAGCTTACCAGCAGCGGAGGTGCAAGGACGATTCCTAACTTAACAGTTACAACATCAGTAGATCAGCCCTACACCCCTAATGATGATTATAACAAATATACAGGGCAGCCTAATACAGGAAACCCTAACTCGCACCAAGTAGTACACAATTACCCTGATTTAAGTGGAATAGTTGGCGACGGAACAGACCAGCCTATAAATGGAAAAGATGGAAACGGGTTAGTATATGTTTATATCAGGAAATTTAGCAATGATTCTACAGGGCACAGATTAAGATTTAAATTCCTTGATAAAGATTCAGTAGCGATCAGTCCGAATAAATTTGGCGATACCAAATGGTTACAACAGGTTCACGGTTTTAAAGCAGACGGAACGCCAGGTCCTGATATTACAAATGAGTATGCAGAGTATAACGTAGCTTATCCGATACCACTTGCTAAAATACCTACAAAGTATACACTAGGTGGCGTTGCTAACCTTAACGGTGGCGATGTTGCGCACGTAGAGTTTAGTTATTCGCGCGTAGCGGCCGGTGGTATAAGGAGGACAGCAATTGTTGCCCTAAACTTCCAGATTTTTGAACCAGGCGATTGGGAAATTGTATTCCACTTTAAAACCGTCAACCCTAAGTTTGAAAACGATTAGAAAACCCTAATGACTAAAACTAATATACAATGAGAAAACAAATTATTTGGCCGTCAATTTTCTTCTGTGTCTTATTTCTATGCCAGAATTTGATGGCACAAGTTAAAAAGATAACCGTAAAGGGTGTCATTTTAGACGCAGCAACGAAAGAGCCATTAACAGGAGCTACAATAGGTACACCGGGTAAGGGTTTAACACAAGCTGACGTGGACGGTAAGTACAGCGTGATTGTTGATGATGGGGCAACACTGGTATTTACTAACGTTGGTTATTTGTCGCAAACTGTAAAATTAAGGCCCGGGCAAGTTGCATTAAATATTAACATGTCAGCTTCTACAAATACGGTTACCGATGTAGTAATTCGTGGTTACGTTAAGCGTAACCGTGACGAACAAACAGGTTCATCCTATATTATTACCGGAAAGGAAGTTCAGGATAACCCGGTGGGTAACGTTGAGCAGTTGCTACAAGGTAAAGTTGCCGGTTTGAATATCCAGAATAATACAGGTGCACCGGGTATGCGTGGTTCTGTTAATATTCGTGGCCTATCTACCATAGCCGTAACAGGTACCGGTGATAACGCCTATTTGCAGCCGACATCACCCTTATACATTATTGATGGGATCCCTCTAACAGCCGACCAGGCTTCACAATACGGATTTGACCAACAAGGTTCAGGCGTAAGCCCGCTGTCATTGATCCCTCAAGAAGATATAGCCAGTATGGAGATATTGAAAGACGCTACAGCTACAGCGTTATACGGATCAAGAGGTGCGTATGGTGTAATTTTGATTACAACGGTAAGGTGTAAATCTAAAATTCCGCGTGTTGTTTACACAGCTAACTTTTATTTATCAAAGGTTCCAAAATTGCGTTCCGTAATAGGCGGTAATGATGAGAGAGCTTTTAAAATTAATCAAATTCAAACTTACGGTACATTTAATGATAAATATATACTTTCAAATACACCTTATTTAGCGGATAGTTTGAATGCTTTTTACAACAATTCAACTAACTGGCAAGGAATCTATTATTCAGATAAATTTAACACTACTCATAATCTTGAGATGGATGGTGGTGATGAAAAGTTCAACTATAAAACTAACTTAAAGTATTTCTCTCAATCAGGTTTGATCGCGAATACTGGATTTGAGAGCTATAGCCTGGATATGAATATGCAATTTAAGCCAAGCCCAAAACTAAGTTTCTTTGGTTCCATCAGGTCCTCGGTAGGTAAGGTACAAGCAGGTAGCGGTACCGGCGTTTTACAATCAGTTGTAAACAATAGCGGTAACAGATCTACCTTATTGCCAGGGCCTTCGTTCCTTTTAGCAACAAGCGATGTATTATCATCACTTGATATCCGTAACAGTGGCGGCCCTAAAGAAATCAGTGCGAACATGAACGCCAGCTATGAGTTGTTCCCGGGTTTAAACATAGCAACATCCGGAAACTATGATTATAAAACCGATAATACAGATAGCTTTTTACCGGCTGCCGCTAACGGTCAAACTACATTAATGAATAATGATTATAGTTTTTATTCAGAACTGTATAATCGGAATAACATTTCATATACTAAAACATTAGGGAACCATAATTTATTCTTTAGTGTATTCAACGAAATTTATATTACAAACAATCAGGAAAACTATACCAGGATAATTGGATCTCCAAATGATAGTTATGAAGGCCCGAATGGTTATAATGGCTCTTTAAGTACAGGTGGCGGTGTTTTGGATAACTTTAAAAATTTAAGGACAGCATCATACGCCGGAGCATTTACGTATGATTATAAAAAGAAATACGTAGTTGACCTTACCTACCGCATCGACGGATCATCGGTTAATGGCCAGAACAACCTTTATACCAAGAACCCTTCAGTTGGTTTTAAATGGAATCTTACTAACGAGGATTGGATTAAAAACAGGACAAAGGACTGGTTAGACCAAGCTGACCTTCGTCTTACCGCCGGTCAAAACATATATCCGGTGGGCACATTGCAAGATATCTATGGTAAATATAACTCTAGTGGATATTATGACAACCAACCGCGTGTGGGTATTGATCTGGATGAGATACCTAACCCGAACCTGAAATCAAAAAGCGTAATACAGTATAACTTAGGTTTTGATGTATCTATGTTTAACGAAAGATTAAATGTTACGTTTGATACTTATTATAAAAAGGTTGATAATGAATTGTTTAAGATATATTTAGATAATACCTTAGGCTTTAATTATTATCAAAGTAATGGCGTTGCACTTTCTGATTATGGTTATGAGTTAACTTTTACTATACGTCCATTGAGTAAAACAAGCAAACTTAGATGGGATATAAACCTTAACGGCGCGTTAAACTATGACGTTTTGCTTAAATTACCATCACAATATAACGGGCAGACTTATGCAGACCAAGACGTGAGTTCTCCTTTACTGACTAAACAATATGTTGTGTACAGAGTGGGAAGAAACTCTTTATCTAACTGGTTATTTGTTAACCAAGGGGTATATGCTACAACAGCTGATGTACCTGTTGACCCGGTTACCGGTTTAAGATTGCGTAGTATTCTTAGCGGTACAAATTCCGGGAACAACTTTAACCCTCTATCTTCTTACAAGGGTGGTGACGCAAAGTTGCAGGATGCTAATAATGACTATGTAATAGATGCTCGCGACAGGCAGGTAAGTGGTAACTCACAACCATTGCTAACAGGTGGTTTTAGTAATACGCTTGGTTATGGAAATTTTTCTTTAAATATATATTGTTCTTACACAGCAGTACGTTCTGTAATAAATGCTTCGTTAGCGCAACGTTTATCATTACTTAGTGATCCGTTTGGGATAAACACCGGTGCAGGACCCCAGTCTGTGCCTACAGCAAATGACCTGAGAATTTGGAAAGGACCTGGCGATGCTACTGCTAAGTTTGCTAACGTGTACGATTATGCACATGAGCTATACGTGGGTAACTTTAGAGCATCACAAACGCTGTTCCAGGAAAACGGCAGTTACTTTAAAATTAATCAAATTACATTGTCTTATAACGTGCCTAAAAATTTTGTTAAGCGTTTAGGTCTAAACTCTATAAGGGGATATTTCTCAGCAAGTAATGTTGCATTGTTTACGCCTTACTCAGGCCCTAACGTTGAAAATGTTAACGCTTTAGGTAAAGATGTTGACGGGGCATATCCCAATCCTCGTACTTATACACTTGGATTTAATGTTACGTTTTAATTTTAATTACAAAAATAAGATATGAAAAAAGTTATTATTTGCTTATTGGTTGTGATGGTCGCTTTGCAATTTGGTTGCAAGAAGTTTCTTGACGTCACACCGATTGATAAGCTTACCGGAAACAATTTCTTCCAGTCCGCCAATGACGTTGAAGTTAACCTTAACGATATGTATGGCCGTTTATTTGAAAAATATGCACAGACCAATACTGCGGGTGGCACCGGCGAAATGCGTTCTGGCGAGGTAATACCTTCTGACAATAATCAGACTGTGGGCTATAACCATTTTAACTTGGGTACCGGGGAGTTTATTGATGCCGGCCTGGTAGGCGGCCATACACGTGTAGTACATGATTCTAGAGGTGATCTTGGCCCGCAAACAATAGGGACTACAACGATAAATGACAGACTTTTACAGACAGCGGCTACTAACGGCGGTAATTATAATGGCAACGGGATGCGGTATAATTTTTATCACCTTACCCAATGGAGTGAGTATTACGATATAATACAAGGTGCCAATATTTTAATAAGCAAACTTCAGGAAGGTATCCCCGCGTTAACTGCAGACCAGACCAAAGGATATATAGCCGAGGCTAAATTTGTACGCTGCTATTGCTATTTCTTTATGGTTAGATTGTATGGTGATGTAGTTTACTATACCGCCGCTTACCAAAAAGATCCGCTGCCAAGAACAAATATGGTTACAGTAATTAATAATTGTATTGCTGACCTTGCTCCGTCAAAAAATGACCTGCCGATGATTATCAGTAACCCTACATTCAGGGCCGTGAGAGCATCGAGAGGAGCAATTATTGGCCTGTTGATGAACATGTATATGTGGAATGCCGGATTCGATGCGGCTAATGCTACTAAATATTATACAAATACCGCTGCTCTTGGTCAAGAGATCAGAACCAGTGGCGCTTATCAGTTAGTGCCACTTCAGCAGTGGTCCACTGTAACAAAAGGTCGTTCGAGTGAAAGTTTGTTTGAGTTTTTTAGCACAGTAAACTATAATACATCAACACCATATTTTCAGCTTGCTCCATTCGGCGAATCATTTATTCACTTTCCTTACATGCTTCCTGAGTATAATTCGCGTGCAAGCTTTTGTGTATTTACTTCACAATATATGAAGAAGTTGTTTCCTGACCAAGGCCAAAACGACCTAAGAGCGAGTATTTGGTTTCAGGATCCGTTTGATCAGAACGCGGAAACCTTCCAACTGTTAAAATTCGCAGGAAATACAAATCTTAGTGTATCTAATGATCCGGCCAGTCAGGCTATCCCTGATAATACTTTCCTGATCATGCGTTATTCAGATGCTTTATTATTAGAAGCAGAAGCCCGGAACGACTTGAATGATGAATCCTTTAAGACTCCACTAAATATGGTAAGGGCAAGAGCTGCTGCAGAACCCTATAGTGATGGAACGGGAGTTGATGCAATTTATCTCAATGCAAGCGATGCTATTTTTTACGAACGGGCAAAAGAGTTGATTGGTGAAGGCTCACACTATTTTGACCTGGTACGTACTAAGCGGATATTGAATAGGAATTATACTGACAACCCGCTTACACGTGATAAATTTGATAGGGGGGCCTGGACATGGCCAATTGATCCAAGTGTTTTAAATAGCCACAATCCATATATGACTTTAAATCAATACTGGACAAGCGGACAAGGTTTATAATAATTTAATTAAGCACATGAAAACTAATATCAATAAATACATCATACCTATTATATGTTCAGTAATACTGGCCATATCGGTATCTTCTTGTAAAAAAGATAATTATTATAAAGATGGCGGGACTGTAAACCCCAAATTTAACGGTACCGTTCTGCAATATCTTCAGTCAAACCCAAAATTTGATACCATTGCGCAAATTGTAAAGCTGGCCGGTATGGAGGATGTCTTTTCAAAAGAAGATATCACTTTCTTCGCACCAACGGATGAAGTTATCAGAAGGAGCATAGGTTTGGTTAACAGTAATTTACCGTATGTGGGAGACGGTATAAACCAGGCGTTATTTCAGTTAAATAAAGACACTATTAAAACGCTTGATGAAATTCCGCAAGCAATATGGAAAAAATACCTTACCCGTTATATAATGAAAGGAAAATACCTGTTAAAGGACTTCCCTCAATTGGATTTTAATTTGAGGCCGCAATATCCGGGCGGATATTATTATGGGTATAACGGTACTGATCTTGACGCTATAGGCGTTGTGTATAATGACGTACAAAATAGCAGCAATAACACCACTACTACTATAAAATACGCGGGGTACCGCCAGTTATGTATTGCCAGTGTTACTGATCCGTCAAACCCCAGCAATTTTTTCGGTGGGTCGGCTCCCGTGGCTTCTTCAGATATTCAGCCGACAAATGGAGTTGTTCACGTATTAGCTGTTTTTTCGTCATCTGGTTTAACCTACGGCAGCGCACAAAACCAAATGCGGATTGATGAGTCGATGATGGATACTTTTGGCATGTCGTTTGAATTTTTTCAGGAGGTTCTTTTAAACAGATAGTAATAAACAAAAAACTTTATTTAACTTATTAATAAATAAAGTTTTTTTAATTAAATAAACGTTATGAAACTTAATTATACAGGTTTATTATTAGCATTAGTCGGTTTGCTTGTTAGCAGTTGCAAAAAGCAACAAACTGTTTTTAACAACCCTTACTTGGGAGGCAAGTCGGCGTTAGCCATAGTAACAGATCAGCAACAGGTGCCGGTTCCGGCATCGGGCGCCGCTGGTACAGAGGTTACAATTACCGCGACAGGGCTGTTGCAATATAAAGATAAATTAAACTTTTTCTTTAACGGCCTAAAGGGAGACATAGTTTCGATTACAGATGCCGGCATTAAAGTTAAGGTACCAAATAACGCCAGTACAGGTGTTACTACCTTTGTTGTAGATGGCGAGTTAATTTTTGGGCCGATATTTACCGTTACCGGGAAGATGAACATAGATCCAACTTACGAAAACACCTACGGCACTAACGGTCCTGTTTGGAAGGCTTTCCCGATCCCTTTATCAAGCAATTTAATGATATTGGGTAATTTTACAAATTATGATAACAAAGGTGCTGTCAGGCCGATTAATCGTATAGCAAGAGTAGCTGTGTCTGACGGTTCATGGGACCGCACATTTTTGTCAGGTTTCGGCGCCAATGGTACTCTTTATGATATGGCGGCAATTGGTGGGTATTACTTCCCAATTGGAGAGTTTTCTGGTTTCGGTTCCCAAGGTAACATGTATGGTATCACCAGGCTTTTCACAGACGGTAAAGTTGATACGACACAGGTTACTACTTATCTTAAGAAAACCATATTTGTGCCTACCTTTAATGGAGCTGTAGCAGGCGGCCCTGTACGAAGCATCTATGGTGTCGGAACCAATAAAATGATCATCACCGGCGATTTTAATTTCTATACAAGAAGAACTTATAATAAAAATAGTTTTAATAACAAGGATAGTACAATTGTTGATAGTTTTATTGTACGTAGGATAGCGCGGTTAAATGCTAACGGAAGCCTTGATAAAACCTGGAGGTTTGATAGTACCGCTGTTGGTTACAAAGCCAATCTTGGTAAAAGCCCTGATGCAACTACCGGTTTTATCAGGACGCTAATGGATAAAAATTCTAACATATTTGTTTACGGATCTTTTTTAAGCTTTGACGGAACGCCGGTAGGCAGGATTACGAGGTTAACTTCGATAGACGGTAAAATAGACCCAACATTTAACCCCAATGGCGCAGGTGCTGATTTCCCTATAGAATGGGCAAGTTATAACGCTGTACAAAATAAATATATAATTGTAGGCGAGTTTAATAACTATAATGGCAAACCAAGTAAATTTATGGCGCAATTAAACGCTGATGGTACAATTGACAATACCTTTACACCTAAGGCATTTGATGGCGGTGTGCCGCAGTTTGTTAAAATGTTAGATGATGGTTTAATTATTGTAAACGGCCCTTTCAAATCGTATGACGGTGTTATGAGAAATGGCTTAGCTGTTTTAACCCCTACAGGCGCGCTGGCAGATGGCTACAACAATATTGGTAGTATATCAGGCCCGCTTTTAGACGTTTATGAAACCAAAACAAGAGATAATAAGCGTGCGCTGTTGCTTATGGGTTCATTCAATAATTTTGATAGCAAACCAAAAAATAATATTGTAAGGGTAACGTTTGAATAATATTATTTATATTAGCGTAAACAGAACCTAAGTTATTGCATTGCAGTAGCATACCAATTAAATAAACGAACTTAAATTATATATATTAATATGAAAAATTTTAAAGCCAAGTTATTTGGTGTATCGCTTTTTATATTGACTTTAGCAGCTTGTAACCATAAGTTTGATAAAGTTATACCGGCATCGCCTGCTAACAACCAGAAAATAACTGGTAAAACACAAAAAGTGCTTTATATCATTGCGGATGGCGCAAGGGGTACATCTGTGAGAGATGCTGATATCCCTACTCTTAAAACACTGCTTCCAGGTTCTATTTACAGTTGGAACTCGTTAGCAGATACCGGTATAAATAACGCTACTAACTGGGCCGACTTGATCACCGGTGTAACAAGATTGAAGCATAATGTTTTGACTGAAGATTTTGCAGGATATAACAAGGCAGCTTACCCCACTATATTTACCCGGATAAAATCTGTAAGGCCAAACATGCGCATAGCCGCGTTTTCAACCTCACCAGCTTTTAAGCAATATTTAACAGATGGTACTGATGTTGCAGAAAATTTAGCCAATGATGCGACACTTACAAGCAGGATGAGCGATTTTTTGAAAACCGATACTGCATCAATTATCGTGGGAGAATTTAGCGGCATACAAGCTGCAGGAAATACATCAGGCTTTGACAACTCCTTTGCGCCTTATAAAGCTGCTATAGGTACATTTGATACAGAAGTAGGTACATTATTAACAAGCATTAGCTCAAGACCTAATTATGCTAATGAAGACTGGATGATTGTTGTAACATCAAACAGGGGCGGCGCATACACTTTACCTCCCGCCCAGAATGATAAAACTATATTTAGCGATGCCAGTTTAAATACGTTTACTATTTTTTACGCTTCAACCTACAAGCAAACATTAATATCAAAACCATTTGTGGGTAATGTGTATACAGGTAATTCGGTTGAGTTTCTTGGCGATCCTCAAAAAGGTGTAGGGCAGGTTAGCAAAGAATTATCGCCTTTTTATAATTTTGGTACCACCGCAAATTTTACCATCTCTGTAAAGGTAAAGAAACACAAAAACCCGGTTAACGTTTCAAGAGGTGATTATTATTGGCAATGGCCAGGCTTTATGGGTAAAAGAGGCGGCAATAATGGAGATCCTACCCCTCAAACTAATTGGGAAGGCAATGGTGGCTCACCAGGATGGGACTTTACTTGGTCTCAAAACAGATGGAGGTTCATGGTAACTGGTACCGGTCTTTATTCAGGCGGTGATGAGCTTGATGGTATAGAGATTAAAGACGAGAACTGGCATGACCTTACTGTAGTATGTGAAAGAAAAGCCGATAACCATGCTTACATATCTATTTATACAGATGGGGTTTCGGGAATAACCAGCCGGTTAAATGGCAGTGTAGCTGCACCGTACACAGGGGCATATGATATTTTTAATAACAACAGCTCTTTAAGTCCTGATCTGAATTTGGATAACAATTCTGTATTGCGCGTAGGTTGGACCCCGGGCGAGATGGATGGTGGTAACAATGGTAACACTTTCGGTAAAATAGATGTGGAACTTAAAGAACTTAAAATATTTCAGAGCGCTATGAACAGCGCTGATGTTAAGCAATACGCCTGCGATCAAACACTTGATGCTACTAATCCTTATTATCCTTATTTGATAGGATACTGGCCTATGGATGAAGGTTCAGGTACAGTGGCACATGATAAAGGCCCTATTGGTGGCGATTTTACACTTAGCCAAAGCCAACCTGGCGGTTATACATGGAATAAGTTCTCAGATTTGATCTGTTCTCCGGCGGCAACTAACTTGAGGCCTCAGGTTCCTCAAAGTGCCGATGTTCCTGCTCAGATTATAAGCTTCTTTAACATCGCTCGTCAGGCAAGCTGGAACCTGGATGGTAGGGTTTGGATAACAAACTAAAAAAATTGAGGGCAGGGGAATTTTTAAAATGCCCCTGCTTATAAAGACATACAAATTAATTTCAAAAAGAAATGAAAAAAATATTTAGTAATTTACAACTGGGCCTTTTAGGGTTGGTTGTAGCATTGGCCTCATCTTGTAAGCACGAGAAACTGGCTGACGCGATAAAAACGCAAAGCGTCACATCCGTTACAGCGTCTATAGACGGCAAATTGGAGATTGGTTCAAAAAGCAAATTCACACTTGACGGTGCGTCTTTGACCGTTCCTGTCACTATTGCATTTTCATCGGCTACAAGTACAACATTTACAATTGATTTAACACCAAATGTAGATACAGTAGCTAGCCTGGTATCTTCGGGCGTACTACCGGCAGGTACTACCGCGTTTGCATCAGGTTCAGCAGCAGTAGCACGCCAGATAACTGTTCCTGCGGGCGTTACTTCTGTCAGTTTTGATGTTATTGTCAGCCGTTCGGCTTTAGAACTTGGATACCCAAAAGATATTGCCGCGGTAATAAAGCTTTCTAATCCTACTAAGGGTAACAAATTAGCCAGTGGAAAAAGTAATATGATATTAGTTGTTCATACAACTGAATTGTTAGATGCAAGCTCAATTCATGAGATTGCATTTGGTACTCCGTCAAATGTAGTTACTGTGGCTAATAATCCTCTTTATTATATTAAAGGTTCATTAAGCGTTGCGGTAAATATCCCTATAACATTGCAAGGTGATCCGGGCGCGTCGTTTACTGTAGACGTGGCTTCTGCTCCTGATAGTGTAACCAAATATATTAATAACGGTACATTAACAAAGAGCCAGCTTTATCCTAACAGTAAAATATCTATCTCAACCCCGCAGGTAAAAGTATTAGACGGTCAAAACACGGGATATTTAACTTTTACTACGCCACTCAATACTTTGCTGGCTGTTCAGCCTGGTCCTGCAATGCCTACAGTTGATATGCCTACAGTTGCATTTACAATCAGCAACCCGTCAAAATATCAAATTACTAAAACTAAACTAAAAACAGTATTTGTTAAACTGGATCCTAATTTCTTTAGGCCATATCTCGGTGCTCCGTTTACAATTAATGGCACTATTGGTGTTGCGTCTAGTGTGTTCTATGCTGTTCAATATGATTTTGGCGGCGAAGGTGTGGCTTATCATGATGACGGCAATAAAGATGGTGATGGTAGTTTTAGACTTCCTGATTTCGTTGATGCTAACCCTGATTACAGCCCACGTACAGTAGTAGGCTGGACCTCAGATAACGAATGGCTATCTTATAGTATAAATGTACCGGTAACAGGTGACTACCAGGCAGATACCTATTTGGGCACAAGTGCTGATAATTGTTTTTATTCGATATATGTCGATGGTGTGCTTCAGAACGCCAGTCCATTGCCGGTTAAAAATACAACAGACTACAGGAATCAGCAAGCCAATTCAACAACTTTGCACTTAACAGCAGGGTATCACATTTATAAAGTGTTTTGGAACCATGCTCAATATGATTATAGAGGCACTATTCTTACAAGAAAAAGCTAAAGGAAAAATTTAATATAAAAGTATAAAGTTATGAAAAGACTATTAAAACCATTAGGATTGATTTTTTGCCTGGGGGTTATCGTTTCCTGTTCAAAAAAGGTTGATTCCGGTACGATTGAGGGAGCCATAGTAAATCCGTATGCTGATTTTAACCCTGTTGTTGATTCCGCTGACGTATTTACATATACGTTTCAGAATTTGTCAAAAAATTATAAAGCGATAGAATGGCGATTTGGTGACGATTCATTAAGTACTGAAACAAGCCCAACGCATACTTATGCTGCTGTGGGTGACTATCAGGCAACTTTAAAGGTTACATCCTCAACAGGTACCGTTTCACGTAAAATTGTTAATGTAAACTTAACACCTGCTAATTTATTGCATATAACCATTGAGCCTACAGGTGTTACAAACCAAAGTAAGTTTGTATTGCATATTAAGAGTCATATCGCATCGGCTAAATGGACGTTTAACGAAGTTTCGCCGGCTAAAACTACTACTACTACGTATACTGATATAACGCCTGTAATAACACAGACCCCGGGAGACTTTAACAACTTTACAGTAACAATAACTACAGATAAAGGATCTAATATAACTCTTTCAGGCAACTGTTCAACTAAGGGCTTTGCAACCGATATTACGGCAACACGGATAAATTATACATACAATTTAGATAATACCGGCAATGGCAATGAAAATGCTCCTAAGTTAATTGACGGCAATCTTGGCACCAAATTTGGTTATTATGCGTCTTTCCCTGAACCGCTGAAGTACGCAATTCAATTCCCGGGACCTGTAACTGTAACACTTTACGGTATAGAAAACGGAAATGACTCGGGTAGCAGTCGCGACCCTATGGAATGGTACATAGAAGGCGCTAACGATAATAACGATGCCAGTTATGTGGTTTTAGACCATATTATCCTTACAAAAGGTTTTTTTGATATGGCAAAAGCCCTTGGACTGTCAGATTCACAAAGCTATTATAAATTTTGGTATTACCCTATAGCTAACCCGCAACCATTTAGCTGGTACAGGTGGAGGGTTGTAAAAACAACCGGAGCGTTCCAAATAGAAGAATTTAAGCTCTTTCAATAAAATATTCTCTTTTAAAACCCGGATGCCAAAAGCATCCGGGTTTTTTGTTTAATGATTTCCCTATACCTGATGTTTGCTATGCATTAATATTCAAATTAGCCATACCGAAGGATGTAGGCCTGGGTATCGGGAAATACCTTATGGCCCATTCGACCCGACGATTAAATAAGATTGAAGTAAGGATTTAATCAAAAAACTTACTGTGCTTATAGCGAAAAACCACCCAACATGTCAAGGCCGGATACTTATTGATTCTCGGTAATCGCAATTCAACTGGGTTTTTAAAAGACCAGCAAATAGATCCAAATCTATATCACGCCAAGTTTATAAGATTAAAATTCAAATAGATATTAAATTGTTACAGTAACTTTTTTGTGCTAAAGTCTTATAAGCCAGCTTGCAAACTAAATTTGTATTGATATCGAAGGCCACAGACATATTTTATGAACGATTGAAGGAAATTATATACTGTCTATTTACAATTTCGTTAATTCAAGTCATGTTTTTTTAGTCAAAACCTTACACTGCCGGCTTATGAAAACACAATATTTGTTCTGTTTAATGATATTAGTGGCATCACTTTTTGCGGGATGTAAGAAAAATGATATTAATAAATCAACCACAAGTTCTACTGTCGGCAAAGAAACAGGTGGTAAGTCCAATCCAACTATGCCGACATCGGCCCCGCAATTAGTTAATTTCAAAATAAACGGAGCAAGCTGTGCGTTTGATTCTCTTACATATGCCTATTATTACCCGGTACCACCCGGCGCATCCCTTACAAGTTACACTGTTAATTTTGATACAACACAGGCGATCGCCATAACTATTAATAATAATGAACGTATTAAAAACGGGGCAACAGTAAATTATGAACTTAAAACTAATCAACAGTTAGAAATTTATGCACTAAATAGTCTTAACATTACTACTAAATACAGCCTGATCATTACTGGTTTGCCTATGGTAACTTTAAAAACAAGTAGTACAATAGGAGATAACGAGATAAATGCTTCGTTTGATTTGGTTGATCCCGATTATCAGGTGCAGAAAAGTAAGCTGGATATATCTTCTAACATCATGATATCTTTAAGGGGTGCTACGTCACGGTACTACCCTAAAAGTTCTTATGCTGTCCACGTAGTGGATAATGAAGGTAATAACAGGGATGTTTCTTTATTAGGACTACGTACTGATAATAGTTGGATATTAGATGCTATGTACATTGACCAGTCGCGGATGCGTGACCGGGTTTGTACAGACCTTTGGAACACATTTAACAATGTGCCTTATATAGCCAGTCAACCCACGGCTCTTAACGGCACGCGCGGATACATGACAGAGATATTTTTAAATAACAAATACCAAGGTATTTATTGCCTTACAGAAAAACTTGACCATAAGCAGTTGCAGATAAATAAACAATACGGCAACATGTACAAGGCGGACTTTTGGACCAATCAGTCTGATTTTACAGGTGTTATTCCATATGATAATACCAGTGCTACCTGGGGTGGCTGGGAATTAGAGTATCCCGATCTTGGCGACGTACCTGCACCCAACTGGGGCTATTTATATAATCAAGTTAATTACATCGCTACAGCGACTGATGATGACTTTAGCGCCAACATTAAGAATAAGGTAGATATTAACAACATGGTCGACTATTTTATCTTCATTAATATTCTTGGTGCACCGGATAATGAGAACAAGAACACATTTTTTAGTTTTTACGATTATCGCGATGCGGGCGCTTTCTTTTATTCGCCATGGGATCTGGACGTAACATTTGGCAGAGACGCCAGCGGGGGGTATTATTCAAATCAATTAACTTATGGTTTTAATAATAATCTTTTAACGCGTTTGCTTCAATTAAATGTTTCAAACTTTAAAGGATTATTAAAGACACGCTGGGCGGCACTTAGGCAAAACCAGTTAAGCAAGGTGACAGTTGACGCAAGGATAGAAAGCTACAGAAATATAATGGTAGCCACCAATGCCTTTGCCCGCGAGCGACTGATATGGACAAATATTACCCAGGATCTTAATACTGAAGCCGCTTATATGGACACCTGGTATAGCACCCAGTATGATCTTTTTGATAAATACATCAACAACTTATAAAGCTAATTTACCCTGGTAATAATCTAAGATCTTGGTACGCACCAAATAATCATAGCGGGCGTTGATGAGGCTTGTTTTGGCTTTATCAAGATTGCCTTTAACAATTATAAAATCAACAGATGTTATTGCCCCTGCGTCAAAACGTATTTCTGCAATGCGGAAAGACTCTGTATAAGCATCAACCTGTTTTGTTAATAACTGGTATCTATCATAGGCGGCCGTCATGTTAACAAAGGCCTGATCCACATTAACCCTTAATTGTACCTGGTTGGCCTGTTCATTATAGCGCTCAGTTTGCAGGTTGAGTTTGGCAAGCTTTATTTTATTTTTATTTTGAAACGCGTTAAGGATTGGAACATTTAAACCCAGGCTTACTGATGTACTGTAGTTGTTCCTGAACTGGTCGCCATAGCCAATGTTTTTCCCTTCGAAGTTTTGCTGTACATTGTAAACGGTTTGTCTGCCGGCAGGTGTTTGTACAAACTGACTGGTAGGCACTACCGTCGAATCAACAAATACCGAACGTTGTGCTACGCTTGAATAATTAGTAGCTATCCCGCCTGATAAAGACAATGTAGGAAGCAATGCACCTTTAGCCACCTGCACCCCTTTTTCTGCACTTTGACGGCGTAACTTACCCGCCTTAATTAAGGCAAAGTTTGCTAATGAGGTATCATAAACCTGATCGGCGGTTTGATTATATGTTGTAGTTGCATAATCGGCGGCCTGGCGCTGAAATTTTATGTTTTTACGATAGTTAACATTCATTAATTGCAGTAGGCTAAGTTTAGCGATGTCAAGCGCGTTTTGGGCATTGATAACGCCTATCTGGTCGCTGGCCAATTGTCCTTTCAGATCATATAATTGCGAAGGAGGCACATCGCCATTCTTGTTTAATATTTCGGTACGGTCTTCCTGGTTTTGCGTTACCAGCGCTTGTGTATTCGCTTGTGTAAGCTGGTCTTCGCTGCTTAGCACCTGCAGATAAGCAATGATCAATTGAAGTGTCAGATCATTTTTAGCCTGTTCAAAATCCATCTGCCCGGCCTGGTAAGCTAACGAAGTTTGCCTGATGTTATTTTGAAGTGTTAAGCCACTTGACAAAATGAGATTACCGGCTAAATTATAATTGCCTGATGTGATAGGTTGGGTAATGTAACTATTAGTGAATGGGTTAATGCTCCGTCCCTCGCTGATGCTGTGGCTCACCGATCCGTTTATGGATGGTAATAAATTTTCGCGCGCCTGTTGCCAGTAAACGCGGCTTGCTTCCATTTGGGCCTCGGTTTGTTTAACCAGCAAATTGTTATTAACACCAAGGTCCAGGCATTGATGCAAGGTTAATACACTGTCGGTTATCATTTGCTGGGCGGCTGCAACTTCACTAACCAACAGCACTACAGCCACTATAAAAAACCGCTTTAACATTTTGTACATCTTAAATATTTTTTGACGATTCTATTGTACCATCCAGTAGGTTGATAATGCGCGTTCCGTATGCTGCATTTTTCTCGGAATGTGTTACCTGTATAATGGTCATACCTTCTTCCTTATTTAACTTTCTGAATAGCTCCATGATCTCGTCACCTTGTTTCGAGTTGAGGTTACCTGTTGGCTCATCGGCCAGTAATAACTTAGGTTTTACTATTAAGGCGCGGGCAATGCCGACCAATTGTTGTTGCCCTCCCGAAAGCTGTGACGGGAACAGATCTTTTTTACCAACTATCTGGAAACGGTCAAGCATATCGGCCACTAAAGCCTTACGTTCTCCCGATTTGATATCATGATAGAGCAAAGGAGTTTCAATGTTTTCATAAACGTTGAGTTCATCAATTAAATGATAAGCCTGGAATACAAAACCTATGTTCTGCTTATAAAGCGCAGAGCGTTGTTTGTCCTTTAACTGGTGAACTGGCTCATTCAGAAAATATTGGTAACCTTCTGTTGGCTCGTCAAGCATACCAATAATGTTAAGCAATGTTGATTTGCCTGATCCGGAAGGCCCCATAATAGATACAAACTCACCGGCGTCAACATCAAGACTGATGTTGTTTAAAATGCTGGTTTTTAAACTCCCGGCTTTGTAATATTTTGAAATATTTTTTAGTGATAACATGGTATGGGTATAGTAATTAGTGTACCAAAGGTTTAAATAGTTGATTTATAGCAATATGCGACTATTGTTTGATGGCACTCTTGTTCGCTATTGCACGGCAAGTGTACGGTTTTGATACAGTTAACTTATTCGTTTCTTAAACTTTTTACAGGATTGGCCAATGCGGCTCTTATAGCCTGGAAACTAACCGTAAACAAGGTAATGGTAACCGCTGCTATTCCTGACAGTATAAATACTCCCGGACCTATGTTTATGCGGTAGTCATACTTCAATAGCCAGTTATGTAAAAAGTAATAAGCCATAGGCGATGCGATCAGACAGCTGATAAATACCAGCAAAATAAAATCTGTCGATAACAACACCCATACTTGCGCTATAGATGCGCCAAGCACCTTACGGATCCCGATTTCCCTGGTACGTTGCTCCGCAACATAAGCAGCCAGGCCAAACAAACCCAGGCATGATATAAATATAGCCAATGCGGCAAATATACCTGCTAATTTGCCTACCAATACTTCCAGGTTAAACTTTTGATTATAGGCATCATCTGCGAAGCGGTAAACGAATGGATATGCCGGATTGTATTTATCAAAGATCTTCCCGATTTTTTGTATTGCCGTATGGGTATTGGCATTTACAATGAGACGAAATAGGGCCTGGTTTCCACGGTTGGCGTGATTGAAAATTGCCGGCTCTACCGGGGTAAAAGGCGAAGCCATTAAAGCATTTTTTACCACACCTATTATTCTTACTTTACCTACAGCTGTATTCCAGCTGATTTCCTGGTTAATCGGATTTTTTAATCCCATTCTTGCAACGGCTGCCTCATTTACCAGTACACTGCTGGTATCATGCGCCCACGACGACGAAAAGTCACGCCCCTGTAAGATCGACATGCCTACTGTTTTAAAATAGTTAT
>JAQBOP010000143.1 GCA_028287975.1 Mucilaginibacter sp.
AAGGAAATACTGCACAAAGACTTTACTTACTACAACAAATAACGCATGGCTAAAATATTAGTAACCGGTGGATTAGGGTTTATTGGATCGCACACTGTTGTCGAGCTGGTAAATTCAGGCTATGAACCTGTCATTGTCGACGATCTTTCTAACTCTGATCCAAAAATTTTAGATCAGCTGGCTAAAATCATAGGTTATAAACCACCATTTTACAAACTTGACCTTTGCGACGAGCAAGGGGTTGCAGCGTTAGCTGAAAAAGAAGCTGATATTGCCGGTATTATCCATTTCGCGGCTTTTAAAGCTGTTGGCGAATCGGTACAGCATCCCATAAAATATTATCGTAATAACTTTTATTCGTTAATAAATATATTGAATGCTTACAACGGCAAACCTGTTAACCTGGTGTTCTCATCAAGCTGTACCGTTTACGGCCAGCCTGACAAACTACCGGTTACAGAAGATGCCCCGGTAAAGCCGGCCGAATCGCCTTATGGTAATACCAAGCAAATTGCCGAGGAAATGCTGATAGACATGCAAAAAGCGGGAAGCAGTTATAAGGTTATTTCTTTACGATATTTTAATCCGGTAGGTGCGCATAGCTCCGGGTTAATTGGCGAATTGCCCATTGGCGTACCACAAAACCTGGTACCATTTATCACCCAGACAGCTATTGGCAAACGTGAAAAAATTACCGTATTCGGTGATGATTACAACACGCCTGATGGCAGCTGTATTCGCGACTATATTCACGTAGTTGATCTTGCAAAAGCACACGTAGCGGCTTTAAAGCTGATGGAAACAGAGAACTTTAAAGGTTATGATATGTTTAACATTGGTACCGGTACCGGCAGCTCGGTGCTGCAGGTTATCAAAGCCTTTGAGCAATCAACCGGCGAGAAACTGAACTACCAGATAGGCCCGCGCCGTGATGGTGATGTAGAGCAGGTTTGGGGCGATGTTACTAAATCAAAAAATATTTTGAAATGGCAAACAGAGCTGGATCTGCCTGTTATGATGGAGTCTGCCTGGGAATGGGAGAAATATATTGCTCAAAATCCTTTATAATTATAAATTAGCAAATGAGAAAAATTGTAATTACCGGTGGCGCAGGCTTTATAGGATCGCATGTTGTACGCAGGTTTGTGAAAAACTATCCGGAATATACCATCATTAATTTAGATAAGCTGACCTATGCCGGTAACCTGGCAAACCTAAAGGATATTGAGAATGCCCCTAATTATAAATTTGTAAAAGGCGATATTGTCGATCTTAAATTTATACAACAACTTTTTGCAGACGAGCAACCCGACGCGGTGATCCATTTAGCGGCAGAGTCGCATGTGGACAGGTCAATAACCAACCCGCTTGAGTTTGTGATAACTAATGTTGTTGGTACCGTAAATTTACTAAATGCCGCCCGCGAAATCTGGAAGGGCCAGTATGATAAAAAGCGTTTCTACCATGTATCAACCGACGAAGTATATGGTACTTTAGGTGATGAAGGTATGTTTACCGAAGAAACCGCTTACGATCCGCATTCACCATATTCGGCATCAAAAGCAAGTTCAGACCATTTTGTACGTGCTTATTATGATACTTATGGTATGGATACCGTGATATCTAATTGCTCAAATAATTACGGTTCTTTTCATTTTCCGGAAAAACTGATACCTTTGGCTATCCATAACATCCAGCAAAAAAAGTCTGTACCTGTTTACGGTAAAGGCGAAAACATAAGGGATTGGTTATGGGTTGAAGATCATGCCCGGGCGATAGACCTGATTTTCCATAAAGCGGCAACCGGCACTACTTATAATATTGGCGGCCATAACGAGTGGAAAAACATAGACCTGATAAAAACATTATGTACCATAATGGATAAGAAATTAGGCAGGGAAGCTGGCGAGTCTGCAAAGCTGATAACTTTTGTTACAGACCGTGCCGGACATGATTTGCGTTATGCTATTGATGCCACCAAACTTAAAAATGAGTTGGGTTGGGTGCCAAGCATTACGTTTGAAGAAGGTTTAGAAAAAACGGTAGATTGGTACCTGGCAAACGAAGAGTGGTTAAGCGATGTAACATCGGGCCACTATCAGCAGTACTATACCGAGCAATACAATAATCGTTAAATGTTTAATTTCTTTAAAAAGAAAGAAGAAAAGAAGGCAATAAAGTTCAACTACGAATCAATAGTCGTTGACATGCACTCGCATGTACTGCCCGGCATTGATGATGGCGCACAAAATCCTGAAGAGTCGATTGTGCTGATAAAGAAAATGATGGCGCTGGGTATCAAAAAAATAATTGCTACCCCGCACATCATGCTTGATTTTTACCGTAACACCCCTGAAACCATAAACGGTGCGCTTGAAGTACTTAAAGCCGAGTTGCAAAAGCAAAACATCGACATAAAAATTGAAGCTGCGGCCGAACACTACTTTGATGAAACTTTTGAGAAACGGGTTGAGGATGGCCGGTTGATGACCATGGGCGATAATTACGTGCTTTTTGAATATTCATTTATTAACCCGCCGCCAAACGCGTTTGAGGTTATACAAAAAATGATAGAGTGGGGTAACTACAAACCCATCCTGGCGCACCCCGAAAGGTATAATTATATGAGCATTGAGCAAATGGCAAACCTGCGCGCCTGGGGATGTAATATGCAGATGAATACGATATCGCTTACCGGTTATTATGGTAAGGATGTCAAGAGAAAAGCTGAAAGCATGGTGGATAACAACATAGTTGATTTTATATCAAGTGATATGCACCACCCAAGACATGCCGCCGCTTTTCAAGACGCGCTGACTACGCCATACCTGGAAAAATTACTTTTCGATTATCCCCTGAAGAATGTGATGCTGAAATAATTTCGGATTTCGGATGTTCGATTTCGAATTTATTTGACTAACGATTTGAAAATATTAAGTCAGCAAAATTAAAAAGAAGTTCTTTTTAAACCACTTAAATTCGAAATCGAACATCCGAAATCATTCGTATCTCAACGCCTCTACCGGGTCAAGCTTTGATGCTTTTTTGGCAGGGTAAAAGCCCGACAGTAATCCTATTAAAGTACATAACGCGATAGCGGAAAACAGCCAGGCCCACGGTATAATAAACTTGCCGCTTATTTGTACGGCTATGAGGTTGCCGGCGGCCATGCCTAATATAATTCCGCCGATACCACCTATCAGGCATATTACAATGGCTTCAATTAAAAATTGCTTGCGGATAACGGCCGGTGTCGCACCGATGGCTTTACGGATGCCGATCTCACGGGTGCGCTCTGTTACCGATACCAGCATAATATTCATTAGGCCTATGGCAGCGCCAATTAAGGTAATGATGCCGATACCAAATCCGGCTATCGTCATCCCCGTAAGTTGACCGGATAATTGCTGTTGAACAGAATCGCTCCGGGTTATCTCAAAATTATCGGCGCTCGAAACATTAAGCCCCCGGATATTCCTGAAAAGCGAGGTAGCTTCGCCAATGCTGGCGTCAAAGCCGCCGCCGCTGGTAACCATTACCGTAACGGCAAATGATGGATTTGAGATCGCTGCGATCTGTTTGGCTTTTAATATCGGGATGGTACATAACCTGTCGCCGCCCATGCCGGCGCTTGATCCTTTGGGCGCAAATACACCAATGATCCTGAATTTATTACTACCTACAAAAATGGATTTATTGACGGGGTCCTCATTCTTAAAAAGTTTGTTTTTTATTTCATCGCCGATGATAACTACGTTGGCGCCGTATTCAAGCTCGGTTTCAGAGAAATTGCGGCCCAATGCCAGTTTATACCCATTGGTAAGCAGATAATTTTCGTTAGTGCCGGTTACACTGATGTTGGGATTTGTTTTTTCGCTGCCATATTTGACAATAGCAGTGCCCGATATATCTAAATTTATAGCTACAAGGGCGGGCAGCTTAAAGGTTCCTTTAAACCGTTGCGCCTGGTCATACCTGATAGACGGATACCATTTTCTATGTCCTCCATTACCAAAATTAACACCTGATCCCCGGTTTTGTATCGTAAATGCGTTGGCACCCAGGCTCGAAAAGGCATCGGTGGTGTATTGTTTTATCCCTTCTATAGCCGTCAATATTCCCACCAAAGCCATTATACCGATAGCGATGATCAGCGAGGTAAGCGAGGTGCGCAACCTGTTACCCGCAATTGACTGTAAGGCTATGGATATGTTTTCTCTGAGGGTGGTTTTTACCGGCATGGTATAAATATAAAACTTAGCAGTAAGACTAAGCAAGGTAAGGGTTTGTTACAGTGATTAAATATTAAAATAGTTAGCGTAAAATTCGAGGTTAATATGCTAAATTCACTTAACCAAATTTAAATCATTATGAAAACTATTAAGTCAATAGGTATAACGCTGTTATTATTGGCAGCAGTTATCAGTGCAAATGCACAAACAACAGTAAGTACTTCAATAAATAATATAACTACAGCTTACCTTGATGTAAAGAATGCATTGGTAAAAGATGATGGTGCCACGGCAGAAAGCAAGGCGAAAACATTATCTGACCAAATAAGCGCAGTGCAAACTAAGGATATGTCTGCAACACAACAAGCGGCATGGAAAAGCTACTCAGACAAGTTAAGTTTTGACAGTCGGCATATCAGCGAAACTGCAACTATTGATCATCAGCGCGAGCATTTTGCTTCCCTATCAAAAAACATGTATGCGGTTTTAAAAGCATTCCCGGTAAATAGTAATGAATTATATATGCAGTATTGCCCAATGAAAAAAGCCAGCTGGCTAAGTGATAAAAAAGCTATTGAAAATCCTTATTATGGTAAAAGCATGTTGGATTGCGGCGGCGTAAAAGAAACATTGAAAGGAGCGAAGTAGAATTAAAAAGGATATGAAAAAGGCCTTTCTGGAATTTCAGAAAGGCCTTTTATTTTGTTATAATTTAGATCAAATTGCTTTAACAGAAGTGATTTCTAAAGTATCACCTTCAAGTTTGCCATTAATAGTTACTTTTTTGCCTATTAATGCCATTACTTTATCCTGACTTTTGAACTTCAAAATTTTTCCGTTTGACATCAACAATACAGCCGACTTTCCACCTTTGATACATTTCTCTGCGCATTTTGTATGATTGGCTATTCCACCGGGTTCTTTACTGGCGTCACCGCAGTTAGAGCAGGTGATATACCCGGTAAATGACGCAAATTTTTTGGTAGCGAATGATGTGCTTAAACATAAAGCCATCACAAATAATAAAAGATATTTTTTCATGATTATATGGTTTTAAAACGTTGGTAATCAAACCTAAATAAAAATATAATCAAATCAAAATAGCGGCTCCCGACATTATACAGAGAACGACGTACCGCAACCGCAGGTTTTAGCCGCGTTAGGATTATCAAAAGTAAAGCCACGTGCGTTCAATCCATCCTGAAAATTAATTTCCATGCCCATAAGGTACATGCCATGCGCTTTGTTCATGAAAACACGCAGGCCTTCAATTAAAAACTCCTGGTCGCCGTCTTTTTTCTGGTCGAAACCTAAAACATAGCTCATGCCCGAACAGCCACCGCCTTCAACACCAATGCGCAAGCCAAAGTCCTCGCCAATTTCTTGCTGATCTTTTAGTTTATACAATTCTTTAACCGCTCCTTCTGTAAGTGTAACCGGGGCAGGTGCAATTTCAACAGCTGTACTCATCTTATTTTTAATTAACTACACAAATATAATGTAAAATGCGGATTTTTGTTTCTGTCGCATTATTTATGACCTGCGCCTAACATAAAAATACACATGATACTATATTCTTATTTATTCGATATTATAAAATATACAATTGCCGGCCTTGGTGTGGTTTGGATAGCTTTTTACCTGGTAAGGCCTTATCTTGACCGTTCTGAAAGTATACAACTGGTCGAGCTTAAAAAGACCATCAGCAACCAAACGTTGCCGTTGCGTTTACAGGCTTATGAGCGTGTGGTTTTATTTATTGAGCGCATTAACCCGTCAAATATGCTGATCCGCTTAAACAACCCAGATTACTCGGCTGCAGAATTATACATGCTGATCGTAGCCGAACTGCGTAACGAATACCAGCACAACGTTACCCAGCAAATTTATGTGAGCACCAATACTTGGGCGATAGTAAAACGGTTAAAAGACGAAACCCTGGGCGTGATAAATAAAGCAATTAAAGAACTACCAGAAACAGCCTCGGGCCTTGAGCTAAGCAAAACCATATTGACCCAGATCAGCCAGTCGGAAAACAACCCTTACGATATCGGCCTAAGCCTGATCCGTAAAGAACTGGAAGAGTTATTTTAATTTGAATATATATTAATTTGAGAATTTGAAAATAGAATCTTATGAACAACAGAATTACATTTTCAAATTAGCACATCCTCAAATTTTCAAATAAAAACCATGGCGGACAAAAAGCGAGTTACTACATCGGGGATCGAGATCAGGGAGGTTTATACTGAACCTTCGGATATGACCGAATTGCCCGGCGAGTACCCGTATACCCGCGGCATCCAAAAAGACATGTACCGGGGCAGGCCGTGGACCATGCGGCAGTACGCCGGCTTCTCGACCGCCGAAGAATCAAACAAGCGTTACCATTATTTATTAAGCCAGGGCACCATGGGCCTGTCGGTAGCTTTTGATTTGCCAACGCAGATTGGCTACGACTCTGACCATGAATTAGCCGAAGGCGAAGTAGGTAAAGTAGGGGTAGCCATTGATTCATTAAAAGATATCGAGCTTTTATTTGATGGGATAGCATTAAAGGATATCACCACATCCATGACCATTAATGCTACGGCGCCAATTTTACTGGCCATGTATATCGCGTTAGCAAAAAAACAGGGGGCAGATCTGCAGCAGTTATCCGGCACGGTACAAAACGATATATTAAAGGAGTATGCCGCGCGCGGCACTTATATCTATCCGCCGGCACCGTCAATGCGATTAATAACCGATGTGTTTGAATATTGCAGCCAGGAAGTGCCTAAATGGAACACCATATCTATATCGGGTTATCATATCCGCGAGGCGGGATCAACCGCGGTGCAGGAGCTGGCCTTTACTTTGGCCAACGGTAAAGCCTATTTAAAAGCAGCTTTAAGTAAGGGTTTGGACATTAACGTTTTTGCAAAACGGCTATCCTTCTTTTTTAACTGCCATAATAATTTTTTTGAGGAGATAGCCAAGTTCCGGGCCGCGAGGCGGATGTGGGCGCACATTACTAAAGAGCTTGGCGCTACCGATGCCGGCGCGCAAAAGCTGAGGTTTCATACCCAAACCGGTGGCTCAACGCTTACCGCCCAACAGCCTATGAATAATATAGTACGGGTAAGCAACCAGGCGTTGGCAGCGGTACTGGGTGGTACGCAGTCGTTACATACCAATGGTTACGACGAGGCGATAGCTTTACCTACCGAGGCCGCCGCGAAAATAGCCCTGCGCACACAACAGATCATCGCATTTGAAAGTGGCGTCACGGACACGGTTGACCCATTAGCGGGATCATATTTCATAGAGGCGTTGACGGATGAGCTGGAAGCCGCGGCGC
>JAQBOP010000189.1 GCA_028287975.1 Mucilaginibacter sp.
TAATTTTGCTGTTTCTATAAGCATTTTCCGGCCTGCATCCCAGTTACTTTTAGTTTCCATCCGGTTGTAAAACTCAACGTATAATTTATCCAGGTTGTCGGGTATGTTAATTGTGTAAATAAATTTACCGTTTATAAATATATTTTCGCTGCCACTGGCAATTACTTCATCTTTTTGCCGCCCGGTGAGAACAACGAGATTCGGAATGTAATTATCGCAGTACCTGTAAGATAATTCTACACTAAAAAGAGCGCTGTCAAAGTGTTGCTCTTTTAATGTGCCGATTAAAACCTCGCAAAATAACTCCGAAAGTTTCTTAATTACCGCTTTAAGGCTTTGGGCTGATGGAGCGACATACGAAAATGTACAGCGGCCATCCTCATAGCAGGTTTTTATATTTGCCAGTTTTTTGCCTTCGTAGCTGTATTGGTTTTCATAAAAATATTGACCTATTCCGGGCATGATATTTAAACCATATGCTTTACTGATAAGTTCATTAGCATAGTCATACTGTTCAATTGTACATACTGCCGTATATCCACTATTAAACGCCGCAGATACTTTTTCTTTAAGTGTTACACCGCTTTCAAAATAAAGACCGCTTTTGCCGTTGGAGAAAACAGATTGTAACATGTTTTTTTTGCCGTTTTTAAGAAATACCCGCTGGATACACGAAGGGACATTTTTGGGGAGATAAAACTCAATATATTCAATGAGATGTGCTGTTTTTTTAAAGAAACCTATGTGGCTTAACTCATGCTTGTTGTAGATTTCGGCAGTGGTTAAAAAGCCATTCCTGTTAAATCCGTATTTTCCATAACTGGAATCGCCCGGAGGTGGTTCATCAAATAACTTGCTTCCTGGCTGTATTTCCCCATTTTTATAGCCATTCAGGTTGTAACTGAATGCATGTGCATATTTGGTAGTAATTGTTTGTGCTGCGTATGTTTCAAATTCGGTCTGTTCATCAAAAGCGGCTACCCATCTTTCAATAAGTTCTTCTTTAGCAATTAATAAGTTTTCTCTCATTCGGTTTGGGCATCTGCTTAGGGTTCTAAGGTAAAAAATAGTGTTTGTATAAAAAAAGAGCTGAAACTTCAAAGATGGGTTTTGAAGCACCATATAGTTACAAAATGTGCCGATTACGGAAAATTGCTTGCGCTTTTCAATTTATTGCAAGGTGAGATAAATCGATCTTTAATTCCCATCTGGTTAACGAGGCCGGCCGAAAAATAAAATATATCCGTCAGCATCTTCCAGCTCAAAGCCGCGCAGGCCGTCATGGGTATTCTGTAAGGGAACGGTGAATGCGGCACCGCGCGATATAAATTCTTCCGCCAGCGTATCAGGATCAGGGACATTAACATAAGCGTCCCATCGGGCATCCGGGGCACGTTTGTTGTTGGGGAGCGGATCTGCGTTTACAGCCTTGAGGAAGATCATCGCCCCATCGCGCTGCACAATAGCAAAAAATGGATCATGGGCAGGCTCCTGGAAAATGATGTCAAAGCCAAGCTTCTCCTGGTAAAAGGACATTGCTGTTGTGACATTGCCAACGATAAAGAATGGTGCAATGCCGGCGATGGATGGCTGATTCATACGTTAAATATTGGAGTTGCTTATATAAAGGTATGAAGCAGGTGGGGGATTGGCAACAGGAGAGATTTAGGCTTTATAGTGGTCTGTCAAAAATAGCTTTTAATCGATTATCTTCCTGCTTGCGTCGATTTATCTGCTAAAGCTTAGCAGGTTAAGTATATTTGATTGTAGGGAATTCATTTCTTATCATCGAAACTAATTATAAACCTGTTTCTCCAATCTGCTAATCCTATGAAGAAAGTTGCACACACCCCAATCTTTAAAGCTATAAAGTTCAGCCAGTTCAAATTAATTGCTATAAGCTTTTTATGGATGCTGTTAGCTTTTACCACAACCCAATGCCAGGCGCAGGCTACACCTGCACGTTCGTTGCTTGCACTTTCAAAAAGTGATCATACCCTGGCGATCATTGATCCCGTTACACTAAAGGTTATCGCACGTATTCCTGTCGGTTCCGATCCGCATGAGGTTATTGCCTCGGCCGACGGAAAGATAGCTTATGTTTCCATCTACGGCGGTGGAAGCCTGCACGAGCTTAGTGTAGTTGACCTCGTGGCGCAAAAGCCTTTACCCGCTATTGATACCAGGCCACTAATGGGACCGCACGGGTTAACATTTGCTGCCGGTAAGCTATGGTTCTCGGCAGAGGGCGCTAAAGCTGTTGGCCGTTATGACCCGGCAACCGGTAAATTTGACTGGGCTATGGGAACAGGGCAGGACAGGACGCATATGATCTACGTAACCAATGATGGGAAAAAGGTTTACACCACCAATGTTTCGTCGGCAACGGTAAGCATTTTGGTAGATAGCTTGGTTAAACCCGCTGGCCCTCCACCAGGTTTAGCTCCTCCGTCTGGGTCGGTGCCACCTGCAGGGTTCGCGCCTCCGGTGCGCAGGGACTGGGTGCAGACTGTTATTCCGGTGGGTAAAGGTTCTGAAGGCTTTGATGTATCGCCCGATGGCCTTGAATTGTGGGCCGCAGGTGCCGACGAA
>JAQBOP010000196.1 GCA_028287975.1 Mucilaginibacter sp.
GTAAAGTCAAGGGTCGCTTTATCGGCAGGGTTATCCACACAAGGAATCCAGTTATGTGCCCTGTTAGGCCAGTTATCCCCAAAAAAAGTACGGTGGCCAAATTTATTGGTCGATATGATCAACCCATCTGCGGGTATGCCCTCATAAATTACTGTATAACGCTGCAGTTGATTTTGAATGGCTTTGGTATAAATGTTCACGCCATCGCTATCCTGCTTAAACTGGATGTCGTGGCCGTTGGTTAGCACACGACTAACCAGCATACCCTTTCCGGTATTATTTTTTTTAACCAGGTTAACCCTGAAACTTGTCGCTTTTTTTAAAAACAGTACGGTAATATCGGCTTTCCCTTTTATCAGGTTGGTGCTATCGCTTAGCCGGATATTGAAGCCATAATGTTGTACATCAATTACAGCGCCCGGTGTTTGCGCTTTTACAACCGAACCAAGTGCTAGAAAGCCCACAATAAAACAGACCCGAAGTTTATTCATAGCTTTACTATCTTACTGTAATAATAAGCTAAATTGTTCAGAAATAAAAAAAGCGACCTTATGTCGCTTTGCATTTTATTGCTCTTTTAGGAATTAGAGGCTTACCTCGGCATCCGTTTCATCATGCTGGCCATAGCCGCAGGATTGCTCATTTGTTTCATCACCTTACGCATATCTTCAAACTGTTTTATAAGGCGGTTAACTTCTGCAAGGTCTGTTCCTGAGCCTTTAGCTATACGATTACGGCGGCTTTGGTTTATCGAGTCCGGGTTTTCCTTTTCGCCCGGGGTCATTGATTGGATAATGGCCTCGACATTTTTAAAGGCATCGTCCTGGATCTCCACATCCTTCATCATTTTACCTACACCCGGTATCATACCCATCAGATCTTTCATGTTACCCATTTTTTTGATCTGCTGGATTTGGCTGTAAAAATCGTTAAAGTCGAATTTATTCTTGCGGATCTTCTTTTGCAGTTCGGCGGCTTCCTTCTCGTCAAACTGCATCTGTGCACGTTCAACCAGGGATACCACGTCGCCCATCCCCAAAATACGCGATGCCATCCTGTCCGGGTGGAAAACATCAATGGCTTCCATCTTTTCGCCGGTACCAATAAACTTGATCGGCTTATTTACCACAGACTTGATGGAAAGCGCGGCACCGCCACGGGTGTCACCATCCAGCTTGGTTAGCACAACACCGGTAAAATCTAAACGGTCATTAAATACCTTAGCGGTATTCACGGCATCCTGGCCGGTCATGGAGTCGACCACAAACAGTATCTCGTGTGGGTTAACAGCGGCTTTTACCTGCTCTATCTCCACCATCATGGCTTCGTCAATAGCTAAACGGCCGGCGGTATCAATAATGATCACGTTGTTGCCGTTTTGCTTTGCCTGGGCAATACCTTCTTTTGCTATCGCGATAGGATCTTTCGACTCGCGATTAACATAAACCGGCACGCCTATCTGCTCGCCCAAAACCATCAACTGGTCAATAGCCGCCGGGCGATAAATATCGTCTGCAATTAATAAAGGCTTCTTGTTTTTTTGCGTTTTTAAGTAATTGGCCAGTTTGCCGGTAAAGGTGGTTTTACCTGCACCGTTAAGGCCTGCAATTAATATAATGGTTGGGTTTGCGTTGATATTAAGATCAGCTGTTGTGCCGCCCATCAGCGCTGCCAGCTCATCATTCATGAGTTTGGTTAGCAACTGGCCCGGCGAAACGGCTGTTAATACATTCGCGCCCAGCGCTTTTTGCCTTACATCATCTGTAAAGGCTTTGGCTGTTTTATAGTTAACGTCGGCATCCAGAAGGGCTTTTCTAATTTCCTTCATGGTTTCGGCCACGTTTATTTCTGTAATGGTTCCCTGGCCCTTAAGGACCTTAAATGCCCTGTCGAGTTTATCCGAAAGATTTTCAAACATGTTTACCTTGTACTTTAATTAATCTTTTTGAGGTTACAAAGGTATGATTTTGTATCAATTATGCCTTAAGGGCACATAAGAGAAAATTAAGCGATTTTGCTAATTCGGGAAACGATAATATACTCCCAGCGCCAAACCCTGAGACGCCTGCGGATCGCGGGTTGCACTCTTATCATATATAAAAGTAGTATTTAGCGAAACATTGACTAACCGTGTTATCTGTGCATATAAAGAAGCATCTACACGATGCGATATGAATTTAACGTTTTTTTGATAAGGTACAAACAGTGCATAACGTTCAACCAAATGTAATGTGTGTTTCTTATCCAGATATGCATCGGTTGTTTGAACCATTTGAAACGCCAGGTCATTATAGAATTTTTTACCCTGCGGCACACCATAGTTATTGCCGCCATTATTTTTATAAAGCGTATCATTAGCCATAAAGGTTTGGCGGGCAGTACCGGTGCCTATACGTAAATCAAACCAGGGTTTTGGTTTATACTCGAAACCGACTGACTCTGTCAAATAACCCGGCGCCATAAACTGCGAGTTCAGGGTCAAAGAACCGTTGCCGTTGTAGTTGTATCCGTTATCAAATTGCGACTGGAAAGTTACAGACCCGAAAAAGAACCAGCTTTTTGACATTTGGGTAGCTATCTTGTTATCAAAAAACAACCAGTCGTCAGATTTTCGTGCCGCCTGGCCTTTATTTTTTGCTTTAGCATAATTAGCCTGTAACTCGGTTACATAATCAAACGTTCCTTTATGGTACTCGGCCTTATAATCAAACTTTTCGCCAATGGCTATTGCGTTGGCGCCACCGGCAACATAGTTGTTGCTGAATGATGATTGGCTGAAATTTATTTGCAGGCTTATCCACTTACGCCAGTAATTTATCTTGTAATCAAGCAAATTAACCGGGATATTTTCACGGTCAATCTGTACAACCCGTGTGCGTACCGGCAGCGAATTTTTTTTAGGATCTATATGATATCTGTTAAGTACGGCAGTGTCCAGTTTTACACTATCTTTTTTCAACGAGTCAGCCTTTTGCGCAACGGCAGACATCGCGGTCATTAACAGTACTAAAAAGAGATATCCGGATACGTTTCTACTCATAGATAGACAAAGAAAAGCATTTTTCTTTTTGTATTAAGATTTATTATTCACCATTTGGTTTAACCGCCGGAGAAGTTTTTTGTTTTTTAGGATCATCTAATGGCGTTAAAGCGCGAATGGCAGGATTACGCAGATATCTTTTTAAGTTGGTACGGATGGATGTGATAAACTCGTACTCTGTAGCGTTTGACAGGAAAAAATAGCCGGGCCTATACCTTCTCATAAAATCAGTTAAAGCAGGGTCCTTTAACCCGGTTATTCGGCCAACCAGTGCTTTATTAAACCGGTAATCAATCACGTCCTGCATGTAGTCGCTTTGAATTGTTTCACGCAAATGTGCCGCGTTACGTCCGCTCCGGCTTAAGGCATTATATATAGCGTCGATACCCAAACCTACACCAACGCCGGGGGTGAGTGACAAGAAATCGTTACTTGCCAACGATCCGTAAGCTTTACTATAGTCGCGTTTTTTAGCCGCCATACGTTTTTCGGGGTCCATCAGCGTATCAAAAATGGTTACCTGTTTAAGCTGTATGGATACGCGTTTTAGATATACTGCCAGCGGCACATAGTTTTTAATTTTTATAGTATCGGCAAGATGCTCCATTTGGGTAAACACCAAATTATCGCCGGGTTTGGCGTCAATATTAAAAACTCCGTTTATATTGTTGTATACATCGGCACCGGTAGTTAAGTTCTTCACATTAACCCTTGACAGGCGGTCTTTGCTGTCGGTATCAAATATAATTCCGGCAACTGATGTTTCCTGGGCAAACAGCTTTGAGCAACATAAACAGAAAAAAAATAAAACTAATAAAGGTCTCATTAAAAGCTAAAACTAAACGTTTGCTTAGGTTGGGGCTTGGTATTTAACAATAATTAACAATGGGTCACTTAGCAACAACCAACGCTTGGCCTATTTTAATGGTGTTATCGGCCATGTTGTTTAGCGCCTTAAGCTCGTCAATTGTCAAACCAAAACGTTTAGAAATGTTGTATAGTGTGTCGCCTGCCTTAATGGTGTACAATTTATCTGACGGGGTGTTTTGCACAAGCGAGTCTTTTGCAGCCTTGCCAATGTTTTGATTGATCTGCGCCAGCACCCTGTCTTCGCGCTTAATTTTTTGCAATTCGCCTTCCGGCCTATCGTATTGATCCAGGTGATATTTTTCGATAACGCCGATCAGCAGATCCGGGTATTTAGGATTGGTAGCGTAGCCTGCCTGCTTTAAACCGTAGGCCCAGCCTTTATAATCGTTCTTATCCAACTCAAACAACGCGGCATAACGCTTTTTCTTTAAAAACTCAGAATGGTCGCGATATGAGTCTTCCGGCCGATCGTAAACCCTGAAACAGTCATTACCCAGGTCATCATCTTTATAGTATGATTTACCTTTCCAATCGCTGTTGCATTTAATGCCAAAATGGTTGTTGGCAATTTTAGCCAGGTCGCCGTTACCGTTGCCCGATTCAAATAATCCTTGCGCCAGGGTAATACTGGCAGGTATGCCGTATAAATTCATCTCCTGTATGGCGATTGTCTTAAACCGGTCGATATAAGAGTATACAGTAAAAGGTGTGTAATTTGAAATGGCTTCGCTTCGCGATTTTTGAATGGCCTCGTTATTTTTCCTCGCTTCGTGGCTTGAGATAAACGGATTGCTTGTTAACGCTGCCCTGTGCGCACTGCACGAACTTAGCAATACCGTGGCAATAAATAAATAGGTTATATTTTGCTTTAAATCAAAAGCGCGAAACCTGGCATGGATCATTCTGCCAAAATAAGTTTAATTACTTTAAATAAGTAGTATTAGGATCGATTTGTGTTGCCTGCGCGGTTTGGGCCGCTTCTGCAGGTGTTTGATCAAGGTCATTAAGCTGGTATTTGTGGATAATGCTTAATACTTGCGAAGCCCATTTGCGGCTGCTGGCATAACCACTGCGCTGGATACCCTTTACCCATTTTACATAATCGTACTGGGTAAGCTGGTCTGAGATACGGCCCAGTTGTTGGCGCTCGGTAATAATACGGGCAAAATCATCGAAAGAGTCTAAGATAGAATCGTACTTTTTATAGGCTGATCTTACTTTCTTTTTATATTTATAAAACACAGCGCCACCGCCGCCTTTTACGCCAAACTGGTTATTTAAATTTTGAGCAATTGCACTGTTTCCGTTACCCGACTCGTGCATGGCTATGCCTAAGATTATGCTGGCCGGGATGCCGGTTTCGTGCATAATTTGTATGGCATTATCTTTGAACTGTTCAATATATGATTGTGAAGTGTTCTTTTGGGCGAATGCTGCAAAAGATGATATAAGCAGCGTTATAATCAGTAAGGTTTTCTTCATAATTATTTTTTTCTGATGATCAGTATGCCGTCGCGCACAGGTAAAATGAGTTTTTCAACCCTTGCGTCAACAGCTATCCTGTCATTTAGTTTGCGAAAGCTTTCGGTATCGGCATCTTTTTCGTCGCCGTAAACCTTCCCCTTCCACAAAACATTGTCAATTATTATTAATCCTCCGGATCTGACTTTGTCAAATATTATGTCAAAGTAAAGTAAATTATTCTTTTTATCCGCATCGATAAACACAATATCAAACACTTCTGCGCTTAAATCGGCAATTACCTGTTCGGCAGGGCCAAAATGAGCCCTTATCTTTTTTTCCACAGATGTTAGCGAAAAGTGTTTGTTTAACATTTCCTCCAACTCGCGGTTAACCTCGATGGTGTGTATAATACCGTCTTCTGTAAGTCCTTCTGCCAGGCAAATCGTCGCGTAGCCGGTAAAAGTGCCTATCTCCAAAATCCGTTTGGGCTCTATCATTTTACTCAGCATACTCAGCACCCGCCCCTGGTAATGGCCCGATAGCATATTTGGCTTCAGCACCTTTAAATAGGTTTCCCTGTTTATAAATTGCAGGGCCTCCGGCTCGGGGTCGCAATGGTCATTAAGGTACGATTGCAGGTCGTCTGGCAGAATTTCCATGCGCCAAAGATAGGTCTTTTGAAATAAATGGGTTTTAAAGTCGCTTTTCACTAATTTAGACACACATAAATCCCTTGTAAAAACATGAAAAACCCGTTTTTTAAATTGTTGGTTGCCGCGCTATTTTTTATTCCCTTTTTGACTTCGGCCCAAGTGGTTAAAGTCACCGGCGAAGTGTTAACACCATTAGATCTTGATGCCGCAGCACTGCATCAGTTTACCCAAACCACCGTGGTACGTAAAGACAAAGACGGCAAAGTTGACCATACCTATACCGGTGTTACCTTGTCAGATATTTTAAAGAAAGCCGGCGTTACTATGGAGGATGCGCTAAAAGGTAAAAATCTTACCAAATATGTTATAGTTGAGGCGAGCGATAATTACCAGGTGGTTTTTGCTTTGGCCGAACTGGACAAAAACTACACTGATCGTCTTATCATTTTAGCGGATACCGTTGATGGAAAGCCATTACCAGACGGCGAAGGCCCTTTCAGAATAATTGTGCAGGGCGAAAAAAAGCCGGCGCGTTGTGTAAGGCAGGTTGTTGGTTTGAGAGTAATGTTTGCGAAATAGTGGTTATTTTTTAAGTTGATTTTTATTCGGGCTATCTATTTTCTTTATGCTTTCCTCTGTAGGCAAATCTTCGGGCATTGTACCACCCAATTCAATAATTGTCTGCCTGACTTTTTTCCCAACTTCAAAATGCGCCTGATTAGCCTTTAGTTTTCCTTTTATTTTTTCGCGCCTAAGCTTTTCTTCGGTTTGGGTTGCGCGAAACAGGTTTGCGGCTAATTCTGTGCTACCCATGTGATCCAAGATGTTTTGGCTCTTTTTTAGTCCCTTTTTTGTTTGAATTTCTTTTGCGCCCAAGCCATTATATAAGCCCATATAACCATGATTTTGAAATATCGCATATTCCCATGGTTGAATAACTCCCGCATCTTTTGCTGCATCAGCTAAGTGCTTATTATGTTCGGCCATTTCCTTTCTAAGGAAAACACGCTTTTCGTCTTCGTTATTTAGTTGCTCAAATGCTTGTTCTAATACCTCCTGTTTTCGGGTCTGTACAGCAAAGTATGTTTGTCCAAGGGCAACTACTTCTTTTGATGGATCTGCATTTTGTATTACTAAATAACACGCATATCTCGATAGATGTAAATCACCAACATCTCTAACAGCGCCAGATCCTATTTTTACCATTTTCTCCACTCGGGGAAAATGGTCATCAGACTCTTGCCCTGAATTTTTACAAGCCTCTTTTGCCTTATCGATAACATTCAAAAATTTATCCCATTTTATATATTCTAAAACCTTAAATAATTCTCTGGCGCTCCAATATTCCTGGCCGATATCATTAGTATGCTTTATCTCTTCAAATTGATTTTTAGTATCCATTTTTTTGTTTTATACTAAATCGAATATACTAATAATTTTTTTTCTCCATCCAGCTCTGCAACAAGATCACGGCAGAAATATTATCAACCAGCTCCTTATTTTGGCGGGCTTTTTTGCCCATGCCGCTTTGCGCGATAGTTGCCGAGGCCATTTTTGAAGTAAACCGTTCGTCAAATAGCTCAATCGGGATGGTCGGGAAGGTTTTTTTTAGCAGGTTAACAAACCCTTTCACATGAATGGCCGATTGCGAGGGGGTATTGTCCATCTGCTTAGGTTCGCCAACAACAAAGCGTTCAACCTGCTCGGTTTGCAGGTATGCTTTTAAAAAATCAAGTATCTTGTTGGGGTGAACAGTATCCAATCCCGTAGCGATGATCTGCAACGGGTCCGTAACCGCGATGCCGATGCGCTTAGTGCCGTAGTCTAAAGCCATGATTCTCATATGAAGATTTGTGATTGAAGATTAAAGATTGGGCCTGTCATTTTGTAAAGGTAATTATCGGCGTTAATTGTACGTCAAAAACAACCAATCTTTAACATATCTCATATCTAATTGCTATTTTGCACCAAATGCAGTTTAAACACATAGTAGGACAAGCGGCCATAAAACAACGGCTGATCAACTCGGTGAAAGATAACCGGGTTAGTCATGCGCAATTGTTTTTGGGCCCGGAGGGATCGGGGAGTTTAGCGTTGGCGGTTGCATACGCGCAATATTTATCGTGTTTGGATAAGCAGGCCGATGATTCGTGCGGCGAATGTTCGTCTTGCCGGAAATACCAAAAGCTTACGCACCCCGATCTGCATTTTTCATACCCGTTTTTTGCCAAACATAAAGACGATACCGCGGTAACTTTTATAGAGCAATGGCGCGAGGCCTTTTTGGCATCGCCTTATCTTAGCCTGGATATTTGGCGCGGCTATTTGGATGCCGAGAACAAACAAGCCAATATCAATATTGCCGAGTGCCACCAGATCATCAAGAAATTAAGCTTTAAGCCTTTCGAATCTGAATACAAGATCCTGATCCTTTGGCTGCCCGAATATTTAGATAAGGAAGGTAACGCGCTGCTTAAAATTATTGAAGAGCCCCAGCCAAATACGTTGTTTTTGCTAGTTGCTCAAAATCAGGATCAGATCTTAAACACTATTCTGTCGCGTACACAGCTAATAAAGATTCCCGGTTTAGGATATGACGAGGTCAAAGACTATCTGATCAACCACCAGCTTCAAACGGAACACGCCGCCGCTGAAATTGCTTACTTAAGCAACGGTAATTTAACCGACGCGCTGATCATGCTGCAACAGGACAACAAAAGCTACCATACGCTTTTTGTGCAATGGCTGCGCTTATGTTTTGCTAATAAGGGGATAGAATTAGTAGCATTTGTTGATCAGTTATCTAAAATGGGTCGCGAAAATCAGAAGAACTTTTTACGCTATGGTATCAGTTTTATCCGAGAGTGTTGTTTGCTGATAGCCGGCGCAGGCGAGTTGGTGCATTTACCGGCAGCCGAACTGGAGACCGCGCAAAAAATGACCGCTGTAATGACAATTTCCATGAACCAGGCTATTATTGCCGAGTTGGAAAAGGCACATTATCACGTGGAAAGAAATGCAAACCCTAAAATTTTATTTTTAGATGTATCTTTACAAATTATAGGTTTTTTAAAACTTAAAACAAGCCCGCAAGGGAATCAATATATAGCGAATTAATTATGGGATGTGGAAGTTGCTCAACGGGGGGCGGATGCTCGCCGGCAGGCTGCAAAAGTAATGGCTCATGCCTTACCAACGGTTGCAGTAAATTAGATGTTTACGACTGGCTGTCGCACATGGATATGCCGGTTAATTACAAGCCTTTTCCAATTGTTGAGATAAAATTTAAAGGCTCGCGCAAAGAGTTCTTTTTAAATAATGATAACATTTACCTGGAGAACGGCGACCTTGTTGTTGTTGAAGCTACTACGGGCGGCTATGATATAGGCCACGTATCTATTACCGGCGAGTTGGTGCGCATGCAAATGACCAAGCGTCGGGTTAAAGAAGAAGATATTTTAAAGAAGATCTATCGCCGCGCTACACCTGCCGACGTGGACAAGTGGAAAGCCGCCAAAGATATGGAATGGGAAACCATGCACAGCGCGCGTAAGCTGGCACTTAGCCTTAACTTGTCTATGAAGTTAAGCGATGTGGATTACCAGGCCGATAAAAGCAAAGCCACATTTTATTATACAGCCGAAGGCCGCGTAGATTTCAGGGAGCTGATCAAGAAAATGGCCGAAAGTTTCCGGATCCGGATTGAGATGCGCCAGATTGGTATGCGCCAGGAAGCAAGCCGTTTGGGCGGGATAGGCTCGTGCGGGCGCGAGCTTTGCTGCTCAACCTGGTTAACTGATTTTAAAACGGTTTCAACATCTGCTGCCCGGTATCAAAACCTGTCATTAAATACCTTGAAACTGGCCGGCCAATGCGGTAAGTTAAAGTGCTGTTTAAATTATGAGTTGGATACTTACATGGATGCCTTAAAGCATATCCCCGATAATGTAAATTACCTGAAGACCTTAAAAGGAGATGCCCGCCTGCAAAAGACCGATATCTTTAAAAAGCAAATGTGGTTCAGCTACCCGCGCGAAGAATCATGGATAGCCGTGCCATTGGCCCGCGTTAAAGAGATCCAGCAAATGAACAGGGACGGCGTGTTACCCGACGATCTGCTGGTATTTGTTGAGGTTGAGAAAGAACCGATAAAAGCGCTGGACTACGAAAACGTTGTTGGCCAGGACAGCCTTACCCGTTTGGATGAGCGCAACCGCAATAACGCTAAGAAGAAAAATAAGAACCGTAATAAAAATAAGCCGAACCCGAATAACCCCAACGGCGCTCCTAATAACAACCAGCCGAAACCGGCAAACGTGTCAGCGCCGCAAAATACAAGCGGACAACCGAAGCAACAGGGCCCGAGGCCCGAAGGAGGAAACAATAATCCTAATCGGAACAGGAACCGCCCTAACCGGAACAGGAACAAACCTAACCGCCCGGATGGAAACAGTGGCAGCGGTGGCGGCGATCAACCAAACCAGTAACCAATGAGGGTGGCTTTTAAATATGTGTTCGTTGCCATTGCGGCTTTTAATATGTTGTTATGGGCAGGTTGTAAAGATCCGAACGCGGTTGTCGACCAGAATGTCGAGATCGGTAACAACAACTGGGCCTACACCAATAAAATTA
>JAQBOP010000423.1 GCA_028287975.1 Mucilaginibacter sp.
ACCTTGCTCTGCACCTCGCCGCGGTGGGCGACATAGGCCTGCGGGTCGACGTGCACCGGGTGCTCGGGGGTGATCGGGATCTCGAACACCCCGCCGTGGGCCAGCACCGCGGCGGATCCGTGGCCGGTGAGAGTGGTGGTGAACAGGCCCTGGCCGGTGGCCTGGCCGCGGATGATGCCGCGCAGGCCGCCCTGCGAGCCCATGAACATGGTCGACTGGTTGAGGGTGCCGTCGAAGACCAGGAGTCGGTCGGCCTCGACGTAGAGGGTGTCGCCGGTGAGGTGGACCAGGTGGGCGTGGTGGCCGCCGTGGCCGAACATCACGCTGCCGTGGCCCTCGATGGTCATCAGCGGGGTCTCCTCGTTGGCGAGGCGGCGGCCCAGCATGGAGCCGATACCGCCCTGACCACCCATCAGGTTGGGGGTGAAGCTGACCTCGCCCTTGTAGGCGAGCATCGCCCCGCGCTGGGAGAACAGGCGCTGGCCGGGGACCAGCGGTGCTTCGACCATCTTGCTGTTGATCTGGGTGAAGGCCATCAGATCTCCCCCGCGACGGTACGGCGCTCGGAGGGCTGGACGTAGACCAGACCGTTGCCTTCGAACTCGATCTGGAAGCTCTCGCCGGCGGTCTCGCCGACCAGCGCGCGCCAGGTGACGTCGGTGCGGAAGCTCTGCTTGAGGTCGCCGGTGTGGGCGACGTACGCGCCGGGGTCGACCCGGAGCGGCAGGCCGGGGGCGACCCGGAGGATCACGGCGGGGCCGTCCGAGGTGATCGCGGCCCAGCCCATGCCCTCGACCTTGGTGGTGAACAGGCCGTGGCCCTCGGAGGCGCCGCGCAGTCCGGTGAACTCGGTGCCGGTGCGGAGCGTCGCCTCGGTGCAGAGCAGGTTGTTGGCCTCGACGTGCAGGCGTTCCCCGTTGAGGCGGACCAGGTTGATCTCGGCCGCGCGTTCGGCGAACCAGCAGGTGCCCTGGCCCTGTACCTCCATCACCGTCATCTTCTCGCCGGTGATCCGGCGGGTGACCAGGCCGCGCAGGCCCTCACCGCCGCCGGTCATCCGCTTGAAGGTCATCTGGCCGTCGTAGGCGACCATCGAGCCGTTCCTGGCCTTGACGACGTCGCCGGCGAGGTCCACCGCGAGCACTCGTGAGCCCTGCATTCTGAACTGTGCCACGGCTACAACGTAGTGGGGGTCGAAGCGGCACGGGAAGGGGCCGGGTGATCGCCGGCCGAGGTCTCCACCTCGAGCAGGGAGGCCTCGTGACGCTCCGCCTCGAACGCCTTTCCGCCGCCGCGGAGCCCGAACAGCCGCTTGGCGAGCAGGATGTAGAGGACCGCGAGCACGTTGAGGCTCAGCGTGGCGATCTTGAAGCCGCTGACCTTCTCGGTCAGCTCGTAGACCTCGAGCGGCAGGAACATCGCGGTGGCGACCACGGTGAGGTACTCGGCCCAGCGCTTGGCGGCCCAGAGGCCGAACGCCTCGACGATCTCGATCAGCGCGTAGACCAGCAGCGCCACCGCGGTGATCACCAGGGTGGAGTGCTTGTAGCTGAAGGTCTTCTGGATGGTGCCGACGATCGGGGAGTTGTTGAGGTCGTAGTGGAAGTGCTGGGCGATCGGCTGCAGCAGGTTGAGGTCGTCGTTGAAGAACTGCTGCACCGAGGTCTGGCTGTTGCTGAACTTCCAGACCGCGATCGCGATCAGGACGATGAACACGCCGCGGACCATGCGCTCGACGGCCAGGAAGCGGAGGATGAAGAGGTCGCGCAGGGCCTTGCCGCGCGGGACGAACGGGGCGTTCTCGGCCTTGCCGGTGCCGTGCGGGGCGCCGAGGGCGAAGTCGCCGCAGCGGAGGCAGCGCCAGGCGTCGCCGAGCGCGGTGTCGGCGTGCAGCCGTTCGGCGAGGTGCGACTCGGTGGGTGCATAGGTGATGTGGCCGCGCCGTGAGCAGGTGCGCCTGTTCCAGTCCCACTTCATCGCTTGTCGTCCCCGTGTGAATGTCGGTGCGGATGTTAGCCGGAAGAATAGCCGCGGCGCGCGTCGGTGATACTGGGGTGTCCTGATCCGTGATGCTTGAGGGGTTTTCCGTGAAGAACAGTGCCGTCCACCGCCTGCGCCTGGTGTCGATGCCGGAGGGGCTGTCCTTCCTGATCCTGCTGGTGTGCTCGGTGCTGAAGCGGACCACCAGCTTCAACGCGGTGCCGGTGATGGGCATGGTGCACGGGATCATCTTCCTGCTGTACGTGCTGTTCGCACTGATCGCCTGGCGGAAGCAGGGGTGGACGCTCGGAAGGGCCGCCCTGATCCTGGTGCTGTCGGTGCTCCCGGGCGGCGGTTTCTACGCGGAGCGGCTGCTGGGCCGCGAGGAGAAGCAGGGCTTCGGCACTCCCGCCGTCGCCGTGTCGACCTGACGGTACGGTAACGCTGTGCCCAAGCCGCTGAGCCTGCCCTTCGACCCCATCGCCCGCGCCGACGAGTTGTGGACCCGGCGCTGGGGCGCCGTCCCGTCGATGGCGGCGATCACTTCGGTGATGCGGGCGCAGCAGATCCTGCTGGCCCAGGTGGACGCGGTGCTGAAGCCGTACGGGCTGACCTTCGCCCGCTACGAGGCGCTGGTGCTGCTGACCTTCAGCCGGGCGGGCGAGCTGCCGCTGTCGAAGATCGGCGAGCGGCTGATGGTGCATCCGACGAGTGTGACCAACACGGTGGACCGGCTGGAGCGGGCCGGCCTGGTGGCCCGCAGACCCAACCCGCTGGACGGGCGGGGCGTGCTCGCGGCGATCACCGAGGAGGGCCGGCAGGTCGTGGAGAAGGCGACCCGGGAGCTGGTCGCGATGGACTTCGGGCTCGGCGGTTACGACGAGGCGGGGTGCCGCGAGCTGTTCGAGGTGCTGCGGCCGCTGCGGGTCGCGGCGGGCGACTTCGAGGACCCCGGGGCGGTGTGAGTGATCCGGATTCGGGCGGTTACGCTCGTTCCGTGAACAAGTCGAATCCTCTGCTGACGGCCTACCGGGTACTCGCGTATGTGACCGGTGTCGGGCTGATCCTGCTGTGCGCCTCCTGCGTCGCCTGGTACGGCTTCGGGGTGGCCCAGATCGCCGTGGCGATCGTCGGCACGATCCACGGCTGGGCCTTCATGGCGTACGCGGTGGTGGCCTTCACGCTGGGCAACAAGATGGGCTGGCCGATCGGCCGGATGGCCTGGGTGATCCTCGCCGGGACCATCCCCACCTGCTCCTTCATCGTCGAGCGCAAGGTGATGGCCGACATCCGGGCGCAGGCCGAGGACGGTTCGGCGACCCTGGTCAACGCCTGATCCCTCGGGTGTGAGGCGCGTCTCCCTGGAGGCGCGCCTCTTTTGCGCGGTAGAATTAGTAGGACATCCAAGTACTTTGACGCGGGACGGCAGGTCGGCTGATGGACGCACGCGAGCGGTGGCAGCTT
>JAQBOP010000211.1 GCA_028287975.1 Mucilaginibacter sp.
GAAACCTAATTCCTGCAACAACAAATACTACTAAAAAATGAGTTCATCTAACAGCACAACCGGCGTAGAGTTAAATAAATATAGTAAAACTTTTACGCAGGATCCTACTCAACCTGCCGCGCAGGCCATGCTTTACGGTATTGGCCTTACAGACGATGACATGAAAAAAGCACAGGTAGGTGTTGCAAGTATGGGCTATGACGGTAATACCTGCAACATGCACCTTAACGACCTGGCTAAGATTGTTAAGCAAGGTATCTGGGATGAAGATCTGGTCGGCCTGATATTTCATACCATTGGCGTGAGCGATGGCATGAGCAATGGTACTGAAGGTATGCGTTACTCGTTAGTGAGCCGTGATATTATTGCCGACTCGATAGAAGCTGTTACAGGCGCGCAATATTATGATGGCTTAATTACCCTGCCGGGATGTGATAAAAACATGCCGGGTTCTATTATGGCTATGGGCAGGTTAAACCGCCCGTCTATAATGGTATACGGTGGTACAATAAAACCGGGCCACTGGAAGGGTGAGGACCTGAACATCGTATCGGCATTTGAGGCCTTGGGTAAACGAATTGCCGGCCAGATAGATGATGTTGATTTTATGGGCGTAATTAAAAACGCCTGCCCAAGCGCAGGTGCCTGTGGCGGTATCTATACTGCTAATACCATGGCAGCGGCAATTGAAGCATTGGGTATGAGCTTGCCTTACTCATCATCAAACCCTGCGTTAAGCGATGAGAAAAGAGCAGAATGCTTAGCGGCAGGTAAAGCTATTAAGATCCTGTTAGAAAAAGATATTAAACCAAGCGATATCATGACCCGTGAAGCATTTGAAAATGCCATGGTGGTAATTATGGTATTAGGCGGAAGCACCAACGCGGTATTGCACATGATAGCAATGGCTAAAAGTGTTAATTTAAAACTGACCCAGGATGATTTCCAGGCGATAAGCAACCGCATACCGGTATTGGCAGATATGAAGCCAAGCGGTAAATATATGATGGAGGACCTGCATAACGTTGGGGGTGTACCTGCAGTAATGAAATATTGCCTTAAACAAGGCTGGCTGCATGGCGAGTGTATGACCGTTACCGGTAAAACCATTGCCGAGAACTTAGCAGATGTGCCTGAAATTGAATTTGATACACAAAAAATTATATGGCCGGTTGAAAAACCAGTTAAAGCTACCGGCCACTTACAGATTCTTTACGGCAATATTGCCGAAGGTGGCAGCGTAGCCAAGATCAGCGGTAAAGAAGGAACTCATTTTGAAGGGCCAGCCCGTGTGTTCGACGGCGAATTTGAACTGATAGCAGGTATATTAAGCGGACGAGTCAAAAAAGGTGATGTGGTGGTTATCCGCAACGTTGGCCCTAAAGGCGCGCCGGGTATGCCCGAAATGCTTAAGCCAACATCAGCCATATTTGGCGCCGGTTTGGGAAGTTCGGTAGCGTTAATTACCGACGGGCGCTTTAGCGGCGGCACACACGGTTTTGTGGTAGGCCACATCACCCCCGAAGCTTTTGACGGGGGCGCTATTGCCTTAATTAAAGACGAGGATAAAATTATCATTGATGCTACTACCAATCAGATCAATGTTATCTTGACTGACGAAGAAATGGCAGCGCGCAAAGCCGCATGGCAGCAACCCGCGTTAAAAGTTACCAAAGGCTTATTATACAGATACGCCAAAACTGTTTCAAATGCAGCCGAAGGTTGCGTAACAGATGAGTTTTAAGATTAAAGCTGAAAGGCGAAAGCTAAAAGCTTCAAATTAATTATTAAAATAAATTCGAAATCGAAAATTCGAAATCCGAAATAAAAAACAACAGTATGGAAGTTGCACAACAAGAAATACTAACACAACCGGCTACTAAGGCAACCACAAAGGTTTCCGGATCGGTAGCTTTATTAGAAGCATTAATTGCAGAGGGCGTTGATACCATCTTCGGTTACCCGGGTGGTGCCATAATGCCTATCTATGATGCTTTGTATGATTATAATGATAAGCTCAACCACATTTTAGTCAGGCATGAGCAAGGCGGCACACACGCCGGACAGGGTTATGCACGTACTTCAGGCAAAGTGGGCGTAGTTTTCGCTACCAGCGGTCCGGGTGCTACCAACCTGGTAACCGGCTTAGCCGACGCGCAGATCGACAGCACACCTTTGGTTTGTATAACCGGTCAGGTGTTCGCTCATCTTTTAGGTACTGATGCTTTCCAGGAAACCGACGTGATCAACATTACTACCCCCGTAACTAAATGGAACTACCAGGTAACTGATGCCAACGAGATCCCCGAAGTGATAGCCAAGGCTTTTTACATAGCAAAAAGCGGCAGGCCCGGCCCTGTTTTAATTGATATCACCAAAAACGCGCAGATCCAGCTATTTGATTATGAAGGCTATACCAAATGCGAGCATATCCGCAGCTATCGTCCAAAACCTATTGTGCGCCCGCAATATATCGAGCAGGCGGCAGCATTAATTAACCAGGCTAAAAAACCATTTATTTTATTTGGACAGGGGATCTTATTAGGCAGTGCCGAGCAGGAATTTAAAGCATTTGTAGAAAAAAGCGGCATCCCGGCAGCGTGGACCGTATTGGGTGCAGGCGCTATCCCGACAGGCCACCCGTTAAACGTGGGTATGTTGGGGATGCACGGCAATTACGGCCCTAACGTGTTAACTAACGAGTGCGATGTGCTGATTGCCATAGGCATGCGTTTTGACGACCGTGTAACCGGCCGATTAGATAAATATGCTAAACAGGCACAGGGTATCCATTTGGATATTGACCCTGCCGAGATAGATAAGAATGTTAAAACAACCGTACCTGTTTGGGGCGACTGTAAAGAAACATTGCCTTTGTTAACCGCTTTGGTTGAAGAAAAGAAACATACTGAATGGGTAAACCTGTTTAATGAATATACCCGCAAAGAAGTTGAAGCCGTTATTGAAAAAGAATTGAACCCGCAATCAGGCGAAATGACCATGGGCGAAGTGATCAAACAATTAAATGACCTTACCCACGGCGAAGCGATTATTGTAACTGACGTTGGCCAACACCAGATGGTAGCCTGCCGCTACGCGCAGTTTAATAAAACACGCAGCAACGTAACCAGTGGCGGCTTAGGCACTATGGGCTTTGCATTACCTGCTGCCATAGGCGCTAAATACGGCGCGCAGGACCGTACCGTGGTAGCCATTATTGGCGATGGCGGTTTCCAGATGACCTGCCAGGAGTTAGGTACCATCATGCAATCGGGCGTTGATGTGAAGATCATTATCCTGAACAACCGTTTCCTGGGCATGGTACGCCAATGGCAGGAACTGTTTAATGACCGCAGGTATTCGTTCGTGGATATTCAAAGCCCTGATTTTGTAGCCTTGGCTGCAGCCTACCGTATTCCGGGTAAATGCATATCCGAAAGAGAAGAATTACAAGGCGCATTAAAAGAAATGCTGGATAACAAGGGGTCGTTTCTGTTAGAGGTAATGGTTACTAAAGAGAACAACGTGTTCCCGATGGTACCGCAAGGCTGCAGTGTTAGTGAGATCAGGCTTAAATAAAGCCCCCCAGCCCCCTGAAGGGGGAGTAAATAAAGAAAAAACAATGAGCAATTTAAATATAAACGGAAATAACAAAGTCTCCCCTACCGGGGGAGATTTAGAGGGGGCTGCTAAGCAGGAATATAATATTACTATCTACACAGAGAACCAGGTTGGTTTGCTAAACAGGATAGCGATCATATTCACCCGCCGTAAAATAAATATAGATAGTTTGAATACTTCTCCGTCAGAGATCGAAAGTATCCATCGTTTTAATATCGTTATCACCGAATCAGAAGAAGTAGTACGCAAACTTACCCGCCAGATTGAAAAACAGGTAGAGGTTTTAAAAGTGTATTACCATACTAATGAGGATGTGATCTGGCAGGAACTGGCCCTTTACAAAGTATCGACAGATATTATTGCAGAGAAGGTTAGTGTTGAGCGTTTGCTGCGCGAAAATGGCGCACGCGCGGTAGTGATCCGCAAGGATTATACCGTGTTTGAAACAACCGGTCATCGCGAAGAAACTGACAACCTGATCAATATTCTGCAACCTTTCGGGCTGATAGAGTTTGTACGCAGCGCCAGGGTAGCTATTATTAAAGACAGCGAAGGCTTTAACTCAAAACTACGCGAATTTGAAAGGTTAGAACCGGGCGAAGAAGTAATTGAGAACGAATACCTGAACAAGGGCAGCAAAGTATTTACCATGTAGCCCCATCCAAACCCTCTCCGGTAGGGAGGGCTTAAAAAAATATATAAATAACAAACGCATCCAAAAAGTCTCCCCTACCGGGGGAGACCTGCCTGCCGACAGGCAGGTTTAGAGGGGGCAAAAAAATAAACAAGTAACAATAAACCCATCGGTGAAATCAAAATAAAATCGGTGAAATCAATAAATAAAACAAAAAATCATGGCAAAATTAATTTTCGGCACTACTGAAGAAAATGTAGTAACCCGCGAGGAGTTCCC
>JAQBOP010000266.1 GCA_028287975.1 Mucilaginibacter sp.
GCTCGCTGGTGCGGATAGCGCCTTTTTCGCCTACAAATTTAGTATAATCGTATTTGCCGTCTTTGTAAAACTCAGACGAGGCACAATCAATCGCAAGGCAGATATCTACTCCCGGTTTGTAACCTGCTTTTTCAATCGCTTTTAAAATGGTTTCAACACCATCTTCGGTACCTTCATAAGTCGGAGCGAAACCACCCTCGTCACCTACAGCGGTAGACAAGCCACGGTCATGCAGGATCTTTTTAAGGTTATGGAAAACTTCAGTTCCCCAACGCAATGCTTCAGAGAAAGATGACGCGCCAACCGGCATAATCATAAATTCCTGGAACGCGATAGGCGCGTCGGAGTGTGAACCCCCGTTAACAATGTTCATCATCGGGATAGGCAACGTGTTAGCGTTTACACCACCAATGTAGCGGTATAAAGGTTGGCGGCTCTCTTGCGCGGCAGCTTTGGCAGCAGCAAGCGATACGCCCAATATCGCGTTAGCGCCTAATTTACCTTTGTTTGGCGTACCATCAAGGTCTATCATGATCTGGTCGATGCTGTTTTGATCAAACACATCAACACCCTGTAATTCTTTAGCTATAATGTCGTTAACGTTTTCAACGGCTTTTAAAACGCCCTTGCCCATGTAAACGGCTTTGTCATTGTCACGCAATTCAACTGCTTCGTGGATCCCGGTTGATGCACCGGAAGGTACAGCGGCACGGCCTAAGAAGCCATTTTCGGTTAATACATCTACTTCAATAGTAGGGTTTCCGCGCGAATCAAGGATCTGGCGGGCGTGAACGTCAATAATTAAACTCATTTTTTTCTTCGATTTATTCGGTTATGTAACTTAGTGTAAATAATACACCCAAAACTCTTAGTTTTTCAAAGATACAATTTCAAATAAAAAAGTGGCAAAATAGTTTAATATTAACATAAATTTAATTTAGCCGTTGCCAAAATAATTTACTCGGCAGCTTCCCCTGTACCGGTCACGTCGGTAGCCATAACCATGACATGATCTTCTTTTCCCGAGGTAATTATGTGCGATGTGATCCTTACCCTGATCTCGGTACCGTCTTTTTTGCAATGGGTCCAAACACCCGAATCGCTATAAGCTTTGGGCAGGTTTTTTATAGCCAAGTGTGCTGCGGCAACATCGCCTTTAGGGCGGATGTCTAAAACGGTCATACTCAAAAACTCATCAAGCGTATAACCGTACTTAGCCAGCGCGGCGTTATTAACTGCGGTAAAATTTAAAGTGCGCCGGTTGTAGATCCACATGGGCGAAGGGTTGGCTTCAAAATAACTGCGGTATTGCAATTCGCTCTCTTCTAACCGGCTATCGTGTTTTAGAATTAATTTATAAAGGATAAAGCCGGTGACCAGCACAAAAAAGAAACCTTTTATGCTGCTTAAAAAAAGTACGAAAGAAGCATCCATAGGGCCTTTCATCAGATCAAGCAACTTATCGCTCAACGTGATCCACAAAAGGCCGGATATGGTGTAAATTACCGCTATTTTAACTGCGCCAGCTTTCATTCATCAGGTTTAATCGTAAATGGTTTAAATTAGTATACGATAATAAGAAAAAAAAAGATTGTCCTAAAATTTATCCAGTTTTTTTGTTGATAACCCCTACTCCCACTTAAATGTTTTAACTGCAACAGTATAAATGACTACTCCCCAGATTAACATTACCAAAATCTGGTGCGATACATCCATCAAGCTTGCGCCCTCAAAAGCTACTTTGCGCAAGGCGTCATTTAAATAAGTAAGCGGCAATGCCCTGCTGATGGGCTGCAGCCACGCCGGGAAAACATTGATAGAGAAAAACGTACCCGACAGCAAAAACTGCGGCAGGGTGATCATATTGGCAATCGGCGGCACGGTGCTTTCGTTTTTGGCGATGCCCGACACAACGAAACCAAAGCCCATAAATACCACCACTCCTATGAGCGACAGCAACAGCATATTGAGCACCGTGACGACACCGTGCACCAACGTAAACCCAAACGCGAACCGGCCTATCAAAATAATAAACAAAGCGCCTATCAGCGCGAAAGAGATCCTTGCTATGGCCTCGCCTATTACAATGCTGTAACGTTTAACAGGTGTGGCAAAAAAACGTTTAATTACCAGCGTTATCCGCAGGCTTAAAAATACAAAGGCGGTACCAAATACACCCGTACTTAGTAACGCGAAACCAAGCTGGCCCGGCAAAATAAAGTCGATGGTTTTATACTCCCGACCCGATATGGTCGATTCTTTTATCTCGGCAACCGGCGGCGGCGCGTTAGGTATATGCGCGTTAAGCTGATAAAATATATTGTTAAGGGCCGATTTTAGGATATTCTCCTTATCGCCGGATGCTTTGCTGTATTCGATATTGGCCGTAAAATACGGTGCGACCGTATTTTTCTGGATATTGATAATAGCGTCAATACTACCCTTTTGCAGGTTAGCCTGCATTTGTTCAGGCGTTTGGTCATGGATCAGCTTTACTACACTTACCTTTCTCAACGCCTGGTAAACCGGGTTAAGTGTATCGTTGGTTTTGGCTACGCCGACATCGACAGAAATAACACCACCACCACTGATAAAGCCAAACACCAAAATAAATATCAACGGGAAAAGCAGCGTAAACACCACCGACGACGGGCTGCGCACTATTGAACGGAAACTGGCTTTGGCAATGGCCAGCGTTGCTTTAAAATTACTGTATTCGTTAGTCATTGGTTAATTTGTCATTGGTCATTAGTTGCCTCACCCTGCCCTCTCCAAAGGAGAGGGTTTTGATTAGCATATTTATATTTCTGTTCGATATTAACTCCGCTATATAAAGCCCTCTCCTTTGGAGAGGGTTGGGTGAGGCTTACTCCGCCCGCCATTCCTTACCGGTCATGTTAATAAATACATCTTCAAGGCTGGCCAGCTTAACTTCTTTAGGGCGCTCAAAGCCAGATGCTACCAGTTGATCAATAAAGTGATCCGGCGTATCCACACCTATGATATTACCGCCGTCGACAAAGGCCACACGATCGCAAAGCACCTCGGCTTCGTCCATATAGTGGGTGGTAATTACCACTGTGGTCCCCTGGTCACGGATCTCGCGGATCAGGTCCCACAAGTTACGGCGCGCCTGTGGGTCGAGGCCGGTTGTAGGCTCGTCCAGGAAAACGATGCGCGGATTATTGATCAAAGTGGTAGCGATAGAGAAGCGTTGCTTTTGACCGCCAGAAAGCTCCTTGTATTTCGCTTTGGCTTTATCGGTCAGGGCAACTTTTGCCAGCATTTCAAGCGGGCTGCGCTGAATACCGTAAAGCCCCGAGAAAAGCTCTATCAGTTCTGAAAGATTCAAGTTTGGGTAATAACCTGCCGCCTGCAATTGTACGCCAATGCGTTTTTTAATGCTGGCGGCATCGGTATCAATATTAAAACCATCGACGGTTATTTCGCCTGATGTTTTGGAGCGCAGGGTCTCGATGATCTCGAGCGTGGTGGTTTTGCCGGCGCCGTTAGGGCCAAGCAGTCCAAAGATCTCGCCTTCATAAACTTCAAAGCTGATACCTTTTACCGCGTTAAAGTCACCGTAATTTTTTACCAGGTTTTTTACTGTAATTATGGGTTGTTTTGCCATCGTGTAAAAGTGCTGCAGAAAATTGAGTTATCAATGATTTTTTTAACGGTTTAATGCTTTTTTGACTAATTGCTGCATTTTTTGACGGATCGCTGTTTTTTTTGACGGATTACTGCAAAAAAAGCAGTAATCCGAAAAATAACATAGGTAGCTGTTATTATTTTACCAAATGGCCTACCAGGTGCATAGCCGCAACCGCGTGAGCAATAAATTTGGTGATGATAAGCAAGGTAGGCACTGTTAATAATAATGTTGTCATGATCGTATGATTTACAGTACAAATGTGCCTGCAAAATCAAAGATCACACATGGTTATTAGGTAAATTAGGGTAAATTGTCGGTGAATGAGGGGTAGGCCGCACCTAAACCCTCCCTTTTCAGGGTGGCTTAAATCATTCTATTGCACCTTATAATTAAAAGTTTTATACCCCAGGCTGCCGTCAGCTCCTATTCCTTCAATAACAACACGGTAAGTACCCGGTGTGCCTGCGTTATAATACTCAAAAGAGGCATGGCCGTTTTTGTCAGTAATGATATTTGGTTTCCAGAAGATAGTTGTTCGCAAATCGGCTGTGGGCTGATTAGTCTTTGGATCATCATATTGCGGCGAATAAAACTCGCGGGCGCGGTAATAACCTTTCGCCGTATAAATAAGCATGCCAGGCTCACTGGTCTTTGGGGCATATTCGTCACCACGTTTAGTTGTAATAATAATTACGCCATTACCACCTCTTGCGCCATAAATTGAGGTGTAGCCCCCGTTTCTTAATACTTCTATGCTTGCAACATCTTGTACCGGGATGGTGCCTAAAAAGTTTTTTTCTAAAGCATTATCCTGTGGAATACCGTCTAATACAATCAACATTGGGCCACCACCGCGTGTACTATAAGGCTTCCCGTCACGAAACATTACACCGGTTAACATCCCGTTCAGGCAATCATCTAAAGACTGACATCCGCGTTTTTCAAGGTCCTGGCTGGTTACTACCTGATCTGCATTACCCGGCCCATTCCGATTACTTGAATGCGCAAGCACAGGCTTTTTATGTTCTTTAATGGTCACCTCTTTTAAAGCTATATTATGATTACCCAAACCATACTTAATCTCCTCATCATATAGGTTTTTGTTTGCTTTTAAATAGGCAGCAAACGATTCATCATTTGTATTGAAATTTATTGCCGACAGGTACTGATTTTTAACTTCCCTGTCTTCGCCATTATTCATTTTAATAGTCACATTTTTGCCGCCGGTTGCGTTATAAGCCTTTATTACAAAACGCGTACTGTCCTTTAAAAATAAATTTTTAAAGGTAAAGTCTCCCCGCTGGTCTGCAACGGTATCTAACATAACCTGGCCGGTTGCTGCTGTAGAAAAGAGCGTTATTTTTGCATTAGCAACCGGTTTACCGGTTAACGTTTTAACATTGCCGGATACATTGATAGATTTTCCAGCCTCGTAGGTTGGCGCTGGTATTTTATCGGCCAAAAGCGGTTTCCACTCAAACCGGCGATACCCCTGCGTAAGCATCAGGATATCCAGGTTGGCCCTGGTGGTATCGTCATTATTTCTGAAGTAATAATTGGGCTGTTCAATATATCCCCTAAGGTCTGACGTCAGCAGGATGTGCGAAAGTATAGTCGTTTCTGCAGATTCATCTGCCTTTAATTTGCTTTCATTAATTACCGAGGCCGAAAAACTACCGATCACCGATTTTGAAGCAATATTCTGAACGTCCAGGTCTATCTTCACCTTTTCGCGCGGTGCTGAAACCGTTTTGGCCGGGCTGATTTTCAGATCTAACAGATCTGCTACATTTTTTATAAAAACAACGCGCTCGTTAATAGGCTCGCCGGTATTAGTGAACAAAGTGAATTGCACAATTCCTGAAGGGAATTTGCTTTTAGGCAAGTTAACTAAAAAAGAGGCCTTGCCGGGCGGATTTTTGCCGACAAAACAGGTTTGCCCGCCTGATTGGGCCAGCAGGTAAACCTGGCCCGAAGTTTCAAGATCACTGCTGGCAATAACTTTTATCATCACAGATGTCGAATCGCTTTCATGTATGTTCAATACATACCCGCTATTTACGGCTGCCGGCAGGGCTACGGTGCTTTGTGAACCATCCGGATTGATTATCAGCGCCTTATAGGTTTTACCGGCTTTGGGAACAATTAAAAACTCACCCATCCCCAGGTGCCGGGTGGCGAACGCGCTTACTTTATTATTTTCATTATCTACTACCACGCCTTTAATATCCTGTCCAAGTCCGTCAGGGCCAACGGCTTTAAACGCAACTTTTGAGGGTACGCCGTTTACCAGGCTGCCACTTTCCGGAAAAAACTGAACATCAACGCTGCCTGATGTGGCGCTTATAGTTACCGTTTTAGTTATAGTGTTCTGTTCTGTTAACTTAATATCGGTAATAATATTACCCTTATCAGCCTGTGCGGATACAGGTTTAATAAAATCGATCACGATATTCCCTTTATCGTCGGTAACACCCTTACCCCTGGTTGACACCTTGCCATTAAACTGCACTTTATAATTAACCGGCTTAGCGGCGTAAGGCTTGCCATCAATATTGGCGTAACTTATAGTCGCAGTTACCTGCTGCTGATTTTTTACTGTAGCATAAGTATAATTAGTTTTGGTAAAAACAGGGTCTGCCGGGGCGTTGGCTATTGTTATAACTTTATCAAAGTAATAGTCCGGCCCGGCATTGCGCATCCAGTTGGTGTAGGCCCTTATTCGATAGCTACCCTCGTGCAAGGTATCAGACAGCGCGATATCACCCCATGCCGTACCGTTTACCATCGGCAGTTTGATCCATTTAGTTACCGAATCGTGTTGGTCTATTAACTCCACATTTATCACTTTGCTTAACGCGGATAATTTATGATCACTACCCACAGTTACATAAGCTTTAAACCAGATATCATCGCCGGCGGCATAAAACGGCTTGTCGGTTTGCAGGTAAATTTTTTCGGGCTGGTTGCTGTCAAGCCAGTCAGCTAACCGGCTCACTATTTTATCGATAACAGGGTCGTCATCCTTTTTTACAAAACCTACAAACACTGCAAGCACCGCTATGAACGCAATGGCTCTAACTATGGTAACGTTAATCTTTTTCATTTGGCAGCGTTCGGCGCCGGTTATAAATATCGGCTCCTAACTTCTCCAAGTTTAATAAATTTTAGCCGTAATTTTATCAGATAAAACGATTTATCAACAACTATCCATACTAAAGTTGTTCAGGTATAAAATAGTTCTATTTCTTACCCTTTTTCAATTCGCTTTCAGACTTTAAAACCGTAGCGCCCGACTCCTGCTTAATTTCAAAAGCGAGTTCGTCCTTACTGGCCTTACGTTTTACTTTTGTGCCTTTAATTGTTTTTTCTGTTGTATGGGTATGTTCCTCGGTTATCTTGCCTTCGGCCTCGTGGGCGCCCCAGTTCCAGTGAACGGTGTCTCCTTTTTTCATGGCGATGTGATTTTAAACGTTGTAGAGACGCGATGCATCGCGTCTCTACGGGTTCATGCAAAAGGATTGCCAAACAGTTATTTATCTGTGAGCAATTTCCGAACCTGGGGATTTACTGCATTAGGATCAATTTGATCAGTGATTTTCAAATACTTTCGGGCGCTGTCTTTTTGTGTAAAATAGCTGTATGCGCCCGCTAATTGCGCGTAAATCTGTGGATTATGCGAATCTATATTAGCGGCCGCTTTTAACGCATCGATTGTTGAGTTTAGGTATTTGGTGTCTTTGGTTTCAAAAAATACATTCCCATAACTTGTTGAGGCGTCCTGCAAAACTTTTGCATTATTAGGATTAAGTTTTATTGACCGCTCAAAGAATGGCAATGACTCTTTAAATTTCCCCTGCATACCCAACAGATCTGCAAACCCCCAATAAATATCCGCGTTTAAACTGTCGAGCAGCCACGCCTGGTTAAACCGCATCGTAGCTGTATCCGGTTTTTTGGCGTATAGATATTCCCAACCGCGCTTAACAAAATGCGCGGCCGATTCTTTTCTGCTCATAGCTTTGTCGCATGTAGCCAAAAATACTTTATCGTCTTCAATTTGTTCTTTACATTTTTTTACTCTGCCATACATGGGTAGTTTATTAATACCATCAACACAGGGCTGCGAATAGGCACAACCGGCAATTAATAAGCAAAACAAAACGCATGACAGCACGGGCTTTAATGGGTTTATCATATTTCTAATATATAAATTTTTTATAAAGAAGCGGCTGGTATTAGGAGCCAAATCAGCTGACCCACAATAACGGAGTAAATTTACGCAGCCATTTCTTTCCGGATTTTATATATATCATTAATTGCCCTCCACCACCCACTTGCAGGTAAAAAAAACAAACCGTCTTATTTCTTATAAAAACCGGTTTGGTAAAAGCATAAATTCTATTATGAAAATATTCAAGGTTATAATAAGATTGCCCGCCGCGCTCTTTCTTATATTTTTCTGTTCTTGCTTTGGTCAAAGCCAATGATTTTTTGACGACATTATCTTTCCACAAAAGATCCTTCATTTTGTCAAGTTCGTTGTTTATAAATACCTTTTCCGACGGGGTCAAAATAAACCAATCACTATCAGACAATTTGCTTCTGTAATATCTAAATCCCTCATACCTGTACAAGGTGTCCTGATTTATGGTTTCTTTAAGCTGTTCTATCCAGTATGGGCCTATCTTTTCAGCATACAGGATATGTTCTTTACTAATTACAAACCGGATAAATTTTTTATCGGCACGGCTTTGCGCATTGCCTATTTGGCTGGCAAGAATTAAAGACAACAGAAAAAAGAGGTATTTCATGAGATTGGTTTAGGCAACTAAAGGTAACAAAAAAGCCCTGCAAATTTTACTTTGCAGGGCCTGAAAACTCTTTATCTGATTATTGCATCAACTTGATAAAATCATCAAACAAATAGCGGCTGTCATGCGGGCCGGGTGATGATTCGGGGTGATATTGTACCGAAAATGCTTTTTTATCTTTTACACGGATTCCTTCTATCGATTGGTCGTTCAGGTTTACGTGGGTGATCTCTACTTTTTCTGAAGCTCTTACCGCTTCAGGCACCACGCCAAAACCATGGTTTTGCGATGTTACCTCGCAATGGTTTATGATGATATTTTTTACCGGGTGATTTAATCCGCGATGGCCGTTAAACATTTTTTTGGTTGGGATATCATTAGCCAAAGCCAGTAGCTGATGG
>JAQBOP010000408.1 GCA_028287975.1 Mucilaginibacter sp.
ATCATGCACCACAGCTTTAACCTTATCCGAAGGAGAAAGAAACATTAAAAAGTCTGTATATCCTTTCATCGCCTTAAAAATTACGGGAAACAATAATACTAGTATTTTTAGTATTTATCCAAATTTATTTTATATTTGTTGCATGGAAGCTAAGCGCTGCATTGTGCATATTGACCTGGATTCGTTCTTCGTATCGGTTGAGCGGAAGTTTAACCCAGACCTGATAGGTAAGCCCGTACTGATAGGCGGCTCGGCCGACAGGGGTGTGGTGGCATCTTGCAGTTATGAGGCGCGTAAGTTTGGGATCCACTCGGCCATGCCTATGAAACAGGCTATGAAATTATGCCCGCATGCTACAATTATCCGCGGCAGCCATGGCAGGTACAGCGAGGCCTCGAGAGAGGTCACCCAGATCATCCATAACAGCGTACCCCTTTATCAAAAAACGTCAATAGACGAGTTTTATATTGACCTGACGGGCATGGACCGCTTTCACGATTGTTACCAATTGGCTACCGACCTGCGCCAACGGATTATCCGGGAAACAGGATTGCCTATTTCTTTCGGGATGGCATCGTGCAAAACAGTGGCTAAAATGGCTACCAACGCCGCCAAGCCAAATGGGCAAGTGCTTATCGAACATGGTAAGGAAAAGGAGTTTATGGCGCCTTTGTCCATCCGTAAGATCCCCATGCTGGGCGAGAAGACCTGCCAGAAGCTATACCAGTTCGGCATTGAAAAAATAGGCGACCTGCAACGGGTGGAGCTTAAATTTTTGGAGACCGTATTCGGCAAACATGGTCGTTATATATGGGAGCGGGCAAACGGGATCGATGAAAGCGAGATCGTTCCGCATAGCGACCGTAAATCCATCTCTACAGAAAATACTTTTGAAGCAGATGTAAATGATGTCAAAACGCTGGAAACAGTGCTGGTATCTATGACCGAAGAACTGGCCTATAAACTGCGTAAAGAAAACAAAGTAGCATCATGCCTGGCTATTAAGATCCGCTTTGCCAATTTTGAAACGCATACCGTTCAGGAAAAAATTGCCCTCACCGCCGCCGAACATATCCTGATTCCCGGCATTAAAAACCTGCTCAAAAAAGCCTGGAATGGTCACCGGCCTATCCGCCTGATCGGGGTTAAACTAAGTAACCTATGCCCGGGTAGCTACCAGATCAACCTTTTTGAGGATAATGAAGAGCGTATTAATCTATATCAGGCCATGGACAAGATCAATTTTAAGTTTGGCGACAAGACGGTTTGCCGCGCGGCGGGTATGGCTATTGGGACACGGAATTTTAATCCGTTTTTGAAGGATTGACATTTTCCCGGTCATTAATATCCTTGTAAACAGCATTTTGAATTACAGCCCGCTTTGCTTATCTTAAGCCTGCAATAATTAACTCAAATTCAGGTTTATGGCGAATACCGGTACGGAGCAGTTAAAACGGGTATTAAAGCCTGTGCATTTATGGGCAATCGGGGTGGGCCTGGTTATATCAGGCGAATACTTTGGCTGGAACCTGGGCTGGGGCGTGGCAGGTACTATCGGGTTGCTGATAGCTACTTTGGTAGTTACTGTAATGTATGTTACTTTTATATTCAGCTATACCGAACTTACGGCAGCTATCCCGCATGCAGGCGGCGCTTTTGCCTATGCTTACCGCGCCATGGGTCCGTTTGGCGGCCTGATTGCCGGGTATGCCACGCTGATAGATTTCCTATTGGCTACGCCGGCCATTGCGGTTTCGCTGGGGGCTTATATGCATTTTCTATCCCCGGCTATCCCTATCATGCAATCGGCCATGCTGTTTAACGCGGCGTTTATCGTGTTGAATATTTCGGGAGTTAAAGAGTCGGCCGCGTTTTCTGTTTTCATCACGCTTTTAGCGGTTGCCGAGCTGGTACTTTACATGGGTGTGGTGTCCCCGCATTTTAAAATGGAAAATTACCTGGCTAATCCAATGCCTTTTGGCTGGCCGGGCGTATTTGCCGCGCTGCCGTTCGCTGTTTGGTTTTACCTGGCGATTGAGGGTATGGCTATGGTGGTGGAGGAAGTACAAGAACCAAAAAAGAATATCCCCAAAGGGTATATATCAGCCATTATAACATTGGTGCTGCTGGCGCTGTCTGTAATGATATTAACCGGCGGCATTACCGACTGGCGTAAGTTAAGTGCCCTCGACTATCCGCTGCCCGAAGCTATCGGTTTAGTATTAGGCAAGGGCAACGGCCTTACCAAAATATTTGCCAGCATTGGCCTATTCGGTTTGATAGCGTCGTTACACGGAACTATATTGGCCTCGTCAAGACAGGTGTTCGCCATGGCTCGCAGCGGTTACTTACCAAGGGGACTTGCCCGGATCAATCACCGGTTTAAAACCCCGCATTGGGCGCTTATAGCGGGGGGGCTGATCAGCTTCATTGCTATTTATATCGGTACCACGGCGCAGATCATCATCTTATCGGTATTGGGCGCGGTGGTGATGTATATGATGAGCATGGTAAGCTTGT
>JAQBOP010000407.1 GCA_028287975.1 Mucilaginibacter sp.
ATCTCAAGCATAACGGTATGGGTGGCGTCAATCCATGTCTGCGGTGGTCGCCGACCTAGCATAATCAAACTCTGGGAATACTCGACGCTGCCTGTGTAATCTACGACGTACATAAGTGAGCCACGCACATCTGAACCGCCGTGATACGAAAACGTGTGAACCTGATCGGGTGGCTTGATGCCAGTCCAAGTGAGCGGACGGCCACCTTCGGCGTAACTATAACGAACATCGTCAACGCCGGGTGTCTCTCGAACAACGGTGCCAACAAAAGCCGGTGCTGGCATGAATGGAACGTGCGCATGTCGGTAAATACCATAGCCAGGGTCACAACCCGTAAGTAACACGAGCAGAAATAGTGAAAGGATGTAGCGCATGTGGCCTAACGACCCCAAGCTCAGCGACCCGACCCGCTGGACGCCACGATTGCAACCAGAGCGCCCGTCCTCCGTAGCAGACCTACTGCGGAGGGTGGACGATGGCCGGGTTCGCTGCGGCGCATGGTTAGGCGTCATCTCCATAGACTAAAAAAACCTTTCTTCTCAGGGGCTGGCGCTGGTGGTGGTGCATCCCAAGACTGAACCTCCGCTGCGCTACCTACCGACCAAACTCGATAAAAAAGTCGCGTGGTCGACTCCCATCTTTGCGGGGTAGCAGTGCCCTGTGGCTGAAGACGAATGAAGTGAACTGTGCCACGTGGCAACTCGACAGCGATAAGCTTTGTGCGGAACGGTCGGGTCTCGACTAACTGCTCAAGCGCGACAAAACGTGAGTCGGGACTGAACACGACAGCCTCGCCGAAAAGGTAATCGGGAAACTGCACATCTGCGCCCCGAAAGGTGATGTGACCGAATGCCGGACTGCCCATGCCGATCTCGCCGTAGTCGTCCTGCTGCTCGACAGCATACTTCCCGTTTGGCGATTGAATGGTAGTGGATGTGCTCATGACACCTAACAATTAATATACAACCGGCCTTCGTGTATTAAAATGGCTGTATGAATGCCGATGAAGCAAACCAAAGGCTTACGGAAGTTATCAGGCGCAAGCATCTTGCGCTCGCCACGGAACTGAGTTCTTGTGCGTGCAACTTCCTCAAAGGGTTTCCTTTTCATTTGCCGACTCAAGAAAAGCCGGAACATTTTCTGACCCGTTTGGCCCAAAAGAATGTCACCGCCAGCACTCATATCAAACCTTTAATCCAATTATTTTTTTAAATTACTAATCTTTTGAATTGGATAGAATCTCTGTTTGCGCTCCAACGAGTCTCCATTTCTTTTCTAGAAAACGGTGCGTGCCCGAGTTAGGGGAATCAGAATCCGAACGCCGCGCAGTTCCGAGGCTTGAATTGAATCCGACCGCTTTTGATTCCTGCGATGAAGTCAGCACTTTCCGGGTTCCGCTTATGATGCTGTCTAACCCGTGTCGCATAATACTCAAAGGGCCAGCGCATGGTTAGGCCGCGACATCGTTACTTGGGTGAATAAAGATACCCGATACTCCAATAACCAATCGGAATCGAAATGAGCGTGTGCCCGGCGCCAGACGACTCCACTCGGGCTCTGCGGTCGCGGTGTCGGAGGAAGAAATGAAGAATGACGCAATAAATGCCTGCGACGATGTAACCGCAGATAAGCCACCAACTCCGAGGTGCGATAATACTCGGGTCGTGGGTGATGGCTGGCAGCGATGCTTCGGTCAGCATCACGAACATCAGCCCGAAGGCAACCATCCAACCTGCTCCAGTGTAGAAAATCATAAGCGTGCGAAGTGGCCTAACGAACCAACCTCAGCGACCCGGTCCATCCGCCTTCGCCAAGGCTACGGACCGACAGGCAAGGGAGGTTTAAAAATCCTCCAAAACACCAACAAAAGGGTATGGAGGCGAAGGTCGGAATTGAACAGTGTCTCTAAATTAGCTAGGTATAGATTATCAAAATCCACAATGATATCAAGGGTATTTGGGATAGTTCCGTGTAATTTTCTTTAACTCTTTTACTACATTCACTGACAGTTGGAACGGCTCAGGATTTAAGCAAAAGCAATGGTGGATCCTGATTAACAGAATGTTCATATAAAAATAAGTAAGCCGAATCAAAGAGGTGAGAATAGTAGTGGAGTCTAGATTCCTGCGTTATTGATGCAAACGATGACGCTTCAAACCTGTCCATCACGATGATTAACCAAAGTTCGTCACAAGACTTTCGATATTTTTCGCACAACTTGCTCTTTATATCCAAAATCTGCTGAATCTGTTGCGGCTCTATATTGGGAACAAAAGTTCCCATAGGTGCGCTCCAATGACTCTCGGGCATCTCAACGTTTCGGACCACAAGACAATCGATATCTTTCAGGGTGGTTTCGTCATTGTTCCAGATCATTTGATCTACCTCCGTGGGGAACGGACTTGCTGCTAAATCGGCAAGTTTTTTTGCGATATGTTCAACCTCGGATTTCTTGCAATGGAAATAGAGGCCAAAGTGGACAGTTACCCAGCGCGAAGCTAGGCCTTTTGAATTGAATAGTATTTGAGCACGATCAATGACTTTTTGCCTAATTTTCTTGCGTTTCTGCAACGGCGAACTTTCTGAGCCAGATTCCCTGTAAAATCCGGTCACTTCAATTCCGACCTTTTTCTTCCCATCATCAACAAGAAAGTCAGGTGACTCATGCTCACTAACTTCGCCTTGAGGAAAGTGCCGATGACTCTTTTTGAATTTCTCCAGATAAAATTGCTCCGCTGCCTTATTCATTTTTCATTTTGCCTTCTTGATGCGCCAAGCGCGATATTTTGATGTGTTCGAAACTCTGCCGCGATTTTGACGCGCAAGCCTACCGGTTTGCATGTCGTCAAATTGGGAAGACTGAAGTTATATACTCCCCTATAGCTTGAGGAAAGATTCGTAGTCCTGGAAGATTGGACGATGAAATCTTTTAGATGTAAATCGCATAAGCCAGCATGCAAATACTGACCGACCTGGAAAGGGAAGAAATACTGGCTTGCCTGTTTAGGGAAGGGCTTTAATATTGTTCCCGGAAGCGGGCGGGGTAGCCAAGTGGTAAGGCGCGGCTCTGCAAAAGCTGTATGCGTCGGTTCAATTCCGACCCTCGCCTCCAGCCTTCGCTTGCTACTACAGGGGCAACGAAGACTGTCGCGACGTAGTCCCGTCATGGACGAAGTAGGACCTCACTATGCGCAAGCTTCGACTTGGCGCGCAATTTCATGAAAGACGAAGCCTTCAACCAGCAGGGCCGAACTCAGAGCCGTTACCTCCACCGGAACTTTTAATTATTGACGATTTCGGCATACTGTCGCTTGGTGTTGGCCTCGATTTGAAATAAATGTGGAAATGAATTCAAAGGACGTAAGAATCAATCACTTCTATCTTGGACCAGGAAAGGGGTCTTCGTTCGAAGCGGTTCATTTGCCCACCGGGGCATCCGTCGCGGAACCTGTCCCGACAGACTCCACTGAATCAAGCAAGGCGATTACTGCTCGACTTCTCTCGGCGCTGAAAATGAAAATCCAAGAGAACGATAAGAGTGGGAAGTCATAAGAAGAGGTGCGGTCAGATAAACAAGTAGGATATGAAAACATTGAGAAGCCTGTTGCCCGAACCAAAAACCTGATATGAACAAAACACCTCAGAGTGGCTGTTTTGATTCGACCCCGACTGGCTGGTTTTAAAGTGAGCGGTGAAACCTAAAAGGTCAAATGCGGCAATATAATGATGGGTGCAGGGCCACATTGGAGGCCCTCCGCCAGTCAGACTAACGTGGGTAATCACTGGCTATTCGGACGAATCTGCCGACGCACCTTGTAATTTAAACCTTAAAACGGCAGTTTGAGCAGATGAGATGGCCCAGGATGTTGGTGGAGAAAGTGATCGCAAAACTCGTAGGCATACCCAAAGTGGTCTGTCGAGAGTTCTTCGATTCCCTTTATACCCAACAGGTCGGGTCAGATCGCTGCAATTAACTGCCGTTTTAAGGTTAAATTCATTTCCGGCAAACAAAGAACATGGAAGCTCTGCTCTACATTATCTGGGTTGTCACTTCCTGCTTGCTGGCGTGGAGATTGGCCACTCCATCGAAAGTGTATGCTGCTTCTGCCCTGGCTTTCAGCGTTCCCTGTTTTTACACGCAACACGTTCATGGTTTTCTGGAAATGGGGGGCTTATTCCACATTGCATGCGCTGACGTGTACCCGGTCGGTCTTTTCTACATTCGCCGCTTGTTCAAGAGGCGTTCTGTCATCAGAACCAGCGTGAGGCAGAACCGTCATTAATAACAACCGTCGCAGCCGAACCCGCCGAAGGACTACAAACCGCGTAAGACGAAAGTGCGCACAAAATTCCGGCCCCATCCATCGTGTGCTACCGAGTCCAACTTCCTACTTTCTCCTTTCCCCACTTCGTTAACTCGCGTCCTTGCCAGTAAGCAGGTTCACTATCCGAAACTATTCCTTTGGCGTCCGTTTCGGGGTCCGCCAGTGCGCTCGGTAAAAGCGAAGGAGATACAATCTCGGCTGTAAGGGTTTTGCCAGCCAGTAGGAGAAAAGTGCGATCATTAAGATCATCAAGATAAGACTGCCGTAAACCAGGGGATAACCGTGCTGGGTGAAATTCATGTGTCCTGCCCGTTCGGCATGGAGAAGATTGTTATAGACATTGGTTGGTTCAAACTGGCCGGTGCCTGGAAATGCGCTGATCGCAACCATCAAAATACTGAACTCCGCCAAGGCAAGTAATCCGCCGATGACCGGTTTACGAAACCAGCAAGTTCCTAGGACCGCAAGCGCATACAGGAAACTGTGTTGAATTGGCATGC
>JAQBOP010000415.1 GCA_028287975.1 Mucilaginibacter sp.
CCTCCTGGCCGATCCTGATGTAGTCCAGGTTCCGCTGCTGCTGGCGGCGCGTCACCAGCGGGCCGACCTGGGTCGCCTCGGCCAGCGGGTCGCCGACGACCAGCGCGGAGACACCCGCGACCAGCCGCTCGGCGATCTCGTCGTAGCGGGCCCGGGGGGCCAGGATCCGGGTCTGCGCCACGCAGGCCTGGCCGTTGTTCATGTAGGCGGAGCCCATCAGGTTGGCGACCGCCGCGTCCAGGTCCGCGTCCGGCAGCAGGATCGCGGCCGACTTGCCGCCCAGCTCCAGGGTGACCCGGGTGAGGTTGCGCGAGGCCACCTCCATGATCCGCTTCCCGGCCGGGACCGATCCAGTGAAGGACACCTTGTCCACGCCCGGGTGGCCGACCAGGTACTCGCTGACCTCCCGGTCCGCCGGCAGGATGCTGAGCACGCCCTCCGGCAGCCCGGCCGCGGTCACGATCTCGGCCAGCAGGTAGGAGTCGAGCGGGGTCTCCGGCGAGGGTTTGAGGACCACCGAACAGCCCGCGATCAGCGCCGGGGCGAGTTTGGCCGCGGCCACGAACTGCGGCACGTTCCACGGCACCACGGCGGCCACCACGCCGACCGGCTCGCGGCGGACCAGGATCGGCCCGAGCGCACCGGTGCGGTGCTCCTCGAAGGCGAACGCGCGGGCCGTGGCGATCGCGGCGTCCCAGATCATCATCGGTCCGTAGGCCTGGGCCAGGATGCTCCAGGAGTACGGGGAGCCGTTCTCGGAGCTGATCACCCGGGCGATCTCGTCGGCCCGCCCGGCGATCCCGTCCCTGATCCGCTCGGCGACCGCGAGCCGCTCCTCCAGCGCCGTCCGCGACCACGGGCCCTGCTCGAAGGACTTCCTGGCGACGGCGACGGCGCGGTCGACGTCGGCCCGGGAGGCGTGCGGGACCCGTCCGATGACCTCCTCGGTGTGCGGGGAGACCACCTCGATCACGTCCTGGCCCGCCGGGGCGACCAGCTCCCCGCCGATGAAAAGTTCGCCGTACTCCACGACCTCGGACATGGCAGCCCTCTCGATAGCTGACGAACCGTCACTCGGCGGTTGATAGAACTGATACCAGTTCTACTTATCGAGGGCAACGGTCGTGCAGTAGGCTGCCCGACTAGTTGCACTGGACAAGGAACACGTTCTAGATACTGCATGCTCGGAGAGGACGGCCGCATGCCCGCCCGCGAAACTCCGCCCAGGGTCCAGGCCCCGGCGCCGGCCACCCAGGACCTCGGCGGAGGGGTCTGGAGCATCACCGTCCCGATCCCGGACAACCCGCTCCGCTACACCCTGGTCTACCTGCTCGAGAGCGACCGCGGCCCGGTCCTGGTCGACACCGGCTGGGACGACCCCACCGGGCGCACCGCCCTCGCCGAGGGCCTCGCCGCGGCCGGCCACGCGCTCTCCGACGTGCACGGCGTCGCCGTCACCCACCACCACCCGGACCACCACGGCCTCTCCGGCCACGTCCGGGAGCAGTCCGGCGCCTGGATCGCCATGCACGCCGCCGAGGCCTCCGTGGTCCGCGCCCTGCACGACACCAGGCCCTCGCGCTGGATGGGCCGGATGTCCGAGCTGATGCGCGACTCCGGCGTCCCCGAGGAGCACCTGGCCGGCCTCGGCGAGTTCGGCGGCGCCAAGGCCCCGCTGGCGACCACCCTGCCGGACCGGGAACTGGTGCACGGCGAGTCGGCCGGCGTCCCCGGACGCGGCCTGCGGGTGCTCTGGACCCCCGGCCACACCCCCGGCCATGTCTGCCTCTACCTGGACGAACCCGGGCGGCCGACCCGGCTGCTCTCCGGCGACCACCTGCTGCCCACCATCAGCCCGGTGGTCAGCCTCTACCCGGAACCCCTCGCCCGGAGACCGGCCGGCGACGAGCCCGCCGACCCCCTCGGCGACTTCCTGGACTCGCTGGAGCGGATCGCCCTGCTCGCCCCGCAGGAGGTGCTGCCCGCCCACCAGTACCGCTTCGCGGACGCGGCCGGACGGGTCGGCGAACTGCTGGCGCACCACGCCCAGCGGCTCGCCGAGCTGCACGTCCAGCTGGGGCAGGGGCCGCTGACGCTCTGGCAGTGCGCGATGGGGATGCACTGGAACCGCCCCTGGTCCGAGCTCGGTTTCATCGCCCGCCACCTCGCCCTCTCCGAGGCGGCGGCCCACGTCCGACGCCTCGTCAAGACCGGCCTGGCCGAGGAACTGGCGGGCACCGAACCCACCCTCTTCCAGGCCGTGTAGGCACCCGGACCCCAGGCAGCGCGGGCATCCGGCTTCCGGTCAGTGCCGGCATCCGGGTGCCATCACCCGGTGACACGCCGTGACCGAGCGGACGGGGGCGGCGGGGCCGGAGCGGGGGCCGCCGGATACAGTGGCCGCACAACTTGATCCGCTTGATCCGCCTCCTGACGGGGGAAGCCGGTGCGATTCCGGCGCTGACCCGCAACCGTGCAGCCGGAACACCCGTCAGGAGGCGAGCGGCCCCGTCGAGGTCTACGGTCGCCCCCCGCTCTTCGAAAGGCACCACCACACCATGCTCACCGCCGCCCGCCTGGGCGCCGTCGCGCTGACCGCCGCCGCACTCGCCAGTACGGCCGCGCCCGCGATCGCCGCCACCGCCAGCCCCGTCCCCACCCCCGCGGGCCTCTACGGCAAGGGCAGCCCCACCTACGACGGCGTGTTCCGGCAGGGCCTCAGCCTGCTCGCCCTGCACACCCAGGGCGTCACCCCGGCGGACGCGGCGGTCAGCTGGCTGACCGGGCAGCAGTGCGCGGACGGCGGCTTCCCGTCCTACAATCCGGACCCGTCGAAGGC